>NZ_CAXUPU020000027.1:0-112282 GCF_964252755.1 Caballeronia sp. LjRoot29
AAGAATCTTTTTCTCCATGTCAACAAGCTTGTGAGCGTTTGCTTTCAAACTTACCGATTTTGGAGGCCACCTGTTTCTTTAGCGGCCCTCGTTGCGAAACGAGGAGACGAATAATAGGTGATGGAACGTACTAAGGCAAGGACATCCGCAAACTATTTTCGGGAATACCCTAGCAGCCCCCTTAACAACCCCTTAATGACTCTTCGCCAGCCCCAACGCGTCGATGGGAACCGCTTCCGACATGGCCGCATATCCCGCGTCGCTTGGATGGATATTGTCGCCACTGTCATAGCGGCGCTGGAGGCGGTCCGGATGAGCCGGGTCACGTAGCGCCTGGTCGAAGTCGATCACGCCATCGAATGCATGGCTTGAACGGATTGAATCGTTCACTGCCGTCCTGATTGCTTCGCGCTCCGGAGGCAACGAGGCCGGTGTCAAGGTTGCGCCGTAGATCCGCACACCGCGCTGGTGGGCCTGCGCGATCAGCCGTTGATATCCGCGCAACAGCGAATCGGCGGTGACAGACGTGTGGGGATCGTCGCAATCCAGGCCGGCGCGTGGGCGCATCGAAGGGAAATTGATGTCGTTGATGCCAATCATAACGATCACCGCGCGCACACCGGGCTGGCGCAATGCGTCGCGATCGAACCTGCTCAAAAGCGCATCGCCGTAACACGGCGACCCGCTCAGCAAGCGATTGCCGCTGATCCCTGCATTCACGACCGCAGTGCCGTCGATACCCTTTTGCGTCAGCCGACGCGCAAATGCGTCCGGCCAACGGCGATTCGCGTTCGGCGTGGAGCGCATGCCGTCGGTGATGGAGTCGCCGATTGCCACCAACGCCCGCGCCGGCGTGGTATCGACGGAAACGCTCGTCAGCCATACGAATTGCGTGAAACGCGTGCGAAACGCAGCGGCGTCGGTGTCCGAAGAATGGTTGCCTGGCGTCGATACGTAATTCGTTTGGTTCGCCACCCTATGCCACGCGGCCATTTTTTGCCCTGCTCCCATATAGGTACTGACTGCAAGTGGCTGATGGGCGGTGACATCGAAGGCGATCGGGTCACTGTCGATCTGACCGCCCGGCGCGATCGTCACGCCTGCTTTGCCGCCGAACGTCACGGGACGGCTGGTGCCCGCCCGGATCGCGGCCGCGCCGCCGGACACGGAGCGCGCTACCTGTACGCCCTCGATCACCAGCGGCACCGTGCCGTACACGTTGCTAAGACGGAGCCGAACGTGCCGGCCGTCGATAGCGGGATACACAATCTGCCGAACCGTCCGGCCGCCAATCTCAGGCGCGCGATACAGCGCCGGCAAATCAGCCCGCTGCGGAATTGCCTGCAACGCCGTGCCCCAGGCGCTGACCCAGTGTTCGGCCGGCGCGTCGTCGGCAAGAGCGCTGGTGGACGGCAGCAAGGAAGCAAACAGCGTCGCGGCGGCAACGGCGGAAAGGGCGCGAAGGTTCATCGGGGAACGGGGGATGTTTGAGGGAAAAGGCGATTGTGCCTGAACGGGCAAACCAGGCGCTTACAGTTCGGCGGACGGATCTCAGCAGTGTATGTGCGGCTTAGCCCGAGCCTGCTGCACGGGCGCATTACTCGCGGACAGGTGACGTGGAACGCACCTCCACGCCGTCTGGATAACCGACTTCAAATGCGCAAACCGACATGCTTTCGCAGCGATTAAAATCCCGTCGCCCGATTCCCACGCAGACGCTCCGAACGCCTTTTTGTCGTCGAAAATCGGACCAATTTGTGAAAAGCCCTCAGAATGTCGGCATTCCGCCTCGCGGTTCTCACTTTGTCCGGTACTTATTCAGCATGCATTCCAAAACTTCTCCTTGCACCAGCGCCGCACCTTCCCACATCGAATGGGAGGAAAAAGGCGAGAACCGTTCGGCGCTCTGGCACTCGGAAAGCGGAATCGCGCCGCCCAAGCGCGTGGTGATCGGCGATGACCAGATGACCGCCGACTCGGCGTATCGGCTGGCTTGCGAAGGCACGGCCATTCTCTGGCGCGGCGATTTCCAGAACGCACGCCAGTTGCTGCAAGCGGTGACTCGACGCATCGAAACGCGGCCGAAAAAGTCCGCCAAGGCAAAAGCGAAGGAACGCAGCGCGGCCCCCGATGCACCGCCGGCCGCGCCGCCCGCTCCCGCCGAGGCGTTCAATTTGCACCGCCTCGCCCAGTCGCAGCGGGCGCGCACGCTTGGCATGTTGCTCTTGCCGCTCGATGCCGAATACGCAATTCCGCTGCGTCGCGCGCCGGTTGTGAAGGAAGCGTGCGAGGAGGCGTATGGCGCGGCCGCCGGTGAATCCGTGGTGTCGCTGCGTGAGGTGCTCGGGCTGGTCGGCGCGCACGAGTGGCGCAAAAAGGGCGTCGACGTCGAGGCGCTTGGCGCGCGGATTCATCCTTATTACGGCGTGTTTTCCCCCGTGCGCGGCGAGTACATCAAGCTGGTGGCAGATCAGCCGTTGCCATCGAAGGAACTGGCTTTCGATATTGGCACCGGCACGGGCGTGCTCGCCGCTTTGCTCGCCCAGCGCGGCGTGAAGCGCGTGATTGCGACGGAAAACGATGCCCGTGCGCTGGCCTGTGCACGTGAAAACATCGAATTATTGGGGCTCGATCAGCAAGTGAAGGTGCTCGATGCCGATCTTTTCCCCGAAGGCCGTGCTCCGTTGATCGTCTGCAATCCGCCTTGGCTGCCGGCCCGGCCGAGTTCGGCGATTGAACACGCGATCTACGATCCGGAAAGCCGCATGCTGCGCGGGTTTCTCGATGGCCTCGCCGCGCATCTGACGCCTGGCGGCGAAGGCTGGCTGATTCTTTCCGATATCGCCGAACATCTTGGCCTGCGAACGCGTGCGCAATTCCAGGAGTGGGTCGACCGCGCCGGACTGAAGACCGACGGCCGTATGGACATCCGTCCGCATCACCCGCGCGCCGCCGATAAAACCGATCCGCTCTATCACGCGCGTTCGGCCGAAGTCACATCGTTGTGGCGGCTTGTGCCGGCTTGAGTTTTTTCTTTCACGCGGGCGTCGGCGTTTAGGCGGCCTTCGTGCCCGCTATGTAAGCCAGCGCCGCCTCGCCCGCGACCAAACCGCTCGCGAGACACGCCGTGAGCAGATAACCGCCCGTCGGCGCTTCCCAATCCAGCATCTCTCCAGCGCAAAAAACGCCGGGTATCGCGTCGATCATCAGGTGCGAATCAAGTGATTCGAACGTCACGCCACCCGCGCTGCTGATCGCCTCGGCAATGGGTCGCGGGCGCGTCACCGTCAGCGGCAATGCCTTGATCCGTTGAGCGAGGCGCGTGGTATCGGCGAAATCTTCGCGACTCAATACCTCTCGCAGCAAACCCGCCTTGGCGCCCGTCAGGTTCAAGCGGCTCTGCAAATGACTCGACATGGAACGGGCGCCACGTGGATGCCTCACTTCATCGTGGACACGTTGCGGCGTCAGTGCCGGCAAGAGATCGAGGAAAAATGTGCCGTCACCCGCTGATAAACGATCGCGGATGCGCGCGGACATCGCGTAGATCAAGCTGCCTTCAATACCGGTCGATGTCAGCAAGCACTCGCCCGTGCGCCAGTCGATATCCCCATCCTCCCGCGGCAAACCGATCGCAACGGCTTTCAGCGGCTCGCCCGCGAAACGGCTGCTGAAATGCTCGCTCCAGTCGATATCGAAGCCGCAGTTTGACGGGACGAAGGGCGACACGCGCACGTGGCGCGCTTCAAGATGCGGAACCCACGTTGCGTCCGAGCCGAGTCGTGGCCAGCTCGCGCCGCCGAGTGCGAGCACGACGGCATCGGCTTCGACCGAGCGCTCGCCTTCCGGCGTGGCGAACCTCAAAAGGGGCGAAGTTTCGTCGCCCCAGCCAAGCCACTTATGCCGCATATGAAACCGCACGCCCGACCCGCGTAGCCGATGCAACCATGCGCGTAGCATCGGCGCGGCTTTCATATCGATGGGAAACACGCGGCCCGAGCTGCCGACGAACGTATCCACGCCCAATCCGTGAACCCATGCGCGTAAGGCGGTGGCATCGAAGCGGCGCAGCAGCGGTTCAATCTGTGCGCGGCGCGCGGCGTAACGGGAGAGGAACGGTTCGGCGGGTTCGGAATGCGTGAGATTCATGCCGCCCTTGCCAGCCATCAGGAATTTGCGGCCCACTGACGGCATGGCGTCATACAGATCCACTTCGACACCGCCCGCCGCCAGCGCTTCGGCGGCCATCAAGCCAGCGGGGCCGCCGCCAATAACGGCGACGCGCGCGCGACGAGTTTCTGAGGAGGAAGGCGACGATAACGGCATGCGAAAAGACACGATTGGAGGCGAAGCCGCATTGTCGCATTCGGCGTCGAGGACCCACGAACGGGCCGGGACGAAACTGAGTGCGCCCGACCTCCCGCTGCATAATCCGGCGACGAAGTTCGAAAAGGAGATGTCGATGCAAATCGAATGGTCGAGCATCCGTTCCGGTCAGGCCGACGCGCTGCATGACGCGATAGTCGAACTGTCCGGGTGGATGATTCCGCTCGAGTCGCAACCTTGTGTCGATTATTTTCTGCTGGTCGCCGATGCGCCGTGTTGTGCGGGCTGCGTGCCGGCAGATCTGCGGTCGAGCATCGAGGTTATTGGTGCTTCACTGATCCAGGTGCAGGACGGACCAGTGACCATTCGCGGACGGCTGCGCCGTTTGATCGATGATCCGGCGGGCTGGCGTTATCAACTTATCGATGCCCGCGTGACGAGCCAGGACAGGCCATTCAGCCGGCGAGCGTTCCTGGCATCGACGGCCGCGTTGAGTTTGGTCGCCTGCGCCCGCGGCCGCTTCTCAGGATATACCGACAACCCGGACGCGCGTGCTGCCGCTCAAAGCTGGCGCTCGAGCGACACGCTGACCATGGACATGCACAGCCACGCCGGCCGGGTGATCATCTCCCACGATCCGGCGATTGGCGCGAACCGCCCTTTCACCGCGCTTGCCGCGCCCATGCGCAGCGGCGGCATGAACGTGGTCACGCTGGCGATCGTCACCGATACCGTGGTTACGCACATATCTGCGAATCGCAAGCGTATTGAAGCGTACCGAACGCCCGCGCCGGGCGAACTGTACGCGCTCGGGCAAACGGAATTTGCGCGGGTGCACGCATTGATCGCGCGCGAGCAGATGAATGTGATCACCAGCAGCGCGTCGCTGAAAGCGAATGCGAACGCGGGGCCGAGCGCGATCATCGCTTCAGAAGGGGGCGATTTTCTGGAGGGCCAACTGGATCGTCTGGATGAAGCGTACACGCAGCACCAGTTACGGCACTTGCAACTGGTGCACTACCGGGTGAACGAACTCGGCGATATACAGACCGAACCGCCCCAGCAGGGAGGTTTGACCGATTTCGGCGGCCAAGTGGTCCGGCGATGCAATGACCTTGGGATCGTGGTCGACGTCGCGCACGGAACATTCGATCTCGTCAAACGGGCGGCGTCGGTATCGACGAAACCGCTGGTTTTGTCTCATACCGCGCTGTCCGCGCATCCCGGAGCCCGAAGCCGGCTGATCAGCCCTGACCACGCTCGCGCCGTCGCCGATACAGGTGGCGTGATCGGCGTCTGGCCGAGCTCGGGATCATTCCGGGATTTGCAGGAAATGGCGGAAGGCGTCAAGCGGATGACCGATGTCGTCGGCATCGACCATGTCGGCATGGGCACGGACATGCTGGGCTTTATTTCTCCGCCGGTTTTCAGGCACTACGGCCAGTTGCCCGATTTCGCGGATCAGCTCCTCGCAGCGGGATTCTCGAGCGAGGAAACGCGCAAGATTCTTGGGGAGAATTACAGGCGGGTGTTTGAGGCGAGTGTTGGGTAGATGGTGCAGTAGGAACAGGGATATCTGAGGCCATCTCAAAAAATAATTATTAACCGACCGGACGGTCGGCTTATAATTGCGGCACAGTGACTTCCTACAGCGAGCGATCGTCATGTACACGCAATCCCTCGATATCCCCGGCAATGTGCAGTCCATCGATCCGGCGTCCACATCGCCGGAACTGAGCCATTTCGACGCTGTGATGGCCGCCGACGGCAAGATCGAGCCACAAGACTGGATGCCCGACGCCTACCGCAAGACGCTGGTCCGCCAGATCTCGCAGCACGCGCATTCGGAAATCATCGGCATGTTGCCCGAAGGCAACTGGATTTCGCGCGCGCCGAGCCTGAAGCGCAAGGCGATCCTGCTTGCGAAAGTGCAGGACGAAGGCGGTCACGGCCTCTACTTGTATAGCGCGGCGGAAACCATGGGCGTGTCGCGCGACCAGCTCGTCGATGCCCTGCACGCTGGCAAAGCCAAATATTCGAGCATTTTCAATTACCCGACGCCCACGTGGGCGGACGTCGGCGTGATCGGCTGGCTGGTGGACGGCGCGGCGATCATGAACCAGATCCCGCTCTGCCGCTGCACCTATGGCCCATATGCGCGCGCCATGATCCGCATCTGCAAGGAAGAGTCGTTCCATCAGCGGCAAGGTTTCGACGCGCTGCTCTCCATGATGAAAGGCACCGACGCGCAGAAGGAAATGGTCCAGCAGGCGGTGGATCGCTGGTGGTGGCCGGTGCTGATGATGTTCGGCCCGAGCGACAAGGATTCCATCCATAGCGGGCAGTCGTTCAAATGGGGCATCAAACGGATATCGAATGATGATTTGCGGCAGAAATTCGTCGATGCCACCGTCGAGCAGGCCAGGATTCTCGGCGTCACGCTGCCCGACCCCGATCTGAAATGGAACGAAGAACGGCAAGCACACGACTACGGCGAGATCGACTGGGAAGAATTCTGGCGCGTCGTGAACGGCGACGGCCCCTGCAACAAGGAACGCCTCGCCACGCGAGTCAAGGCACACGACGACGGCCAATGGGTTCGCGAAGCCGCCCTCGCCTACTCCGCCAAACAAGCCGCGCGTGCGCAAAAGCAAGCTGCATAAAGTAAAGCTGAAGGAGCGACAAATGAACAACGAATGGCCGATCTGGGAAGTGTTCGTACGCAGCAAGCAGGGCCTTGATCACAAGCATTGCGGCAGCCTGCACGCGCCGGACGCACCCGCAGCGCTGCGCATGGCACGCGATGTCTACACGCGGCGCCAGGAAGGCGTGAGCATTTGGGTGGTTCCATCGGCGGCGATCACGGCCTCCGATCCCGCCGATAAAGCAGAGTTCTTCGAACCCGCGGGCGACAAGATCTACCGTCACCCGACGTTCTTCGTGCTGCCCGACGAAATCAACCACATGTGAGCGAAGGGTCAAGCCCATGACGACGCCCCAACATCTGTCCTACGTACTACGCCTCGCCGATAACGCGCTGATCCTCGGTCAGCGCAACGGCGAATGGTGCGGACACGGCCCGGTGCTCGAGGAAGATATCGCGCTGGCCAATATCAGTCTCGATCTGATCGGCCAGGCGAGATTGCTTTATTCGCACGCGGCCACGCTCGATGCCGAGCTTAATGGCACGAAGAAAACCGAAGATGACTACGCGTATTTCCGCAACGAACGCGACTTCCGCAATTACACGCTGACCGAATTGCCGCACGCGGGCCCGTTGTCGGGCACGGCGCGTTCGGATCGCGACTACGCGGTGACGGTCGTGCGCAACTTCCTGTATTCGACGCTGATGGCGCATCTCTGGACGGCGCTCACGCAATCGACTGACGCGCAACTCGCGGCAATCGCGTCGAAGTCGATCAAGGAAACGCGATATCACCTGAATCACGCCAGCGACTGGCTGCTGCGTTTCGGTGATGGCACCGAGGAGTCGCATCGTCGGGCTCAAGCCGCGGTGGATTACCTGATGCCGTACACGCGCGAATTTTTCAGCACCGATGACGTGGAAACGAGCATCGCCGATGCGGGTATCGGTCCGCTCACCGCCGATCTGGAAACCGCGTGGCGTGAAGACGTGGACGCAACGCTGGCGCAGGCCACGCTGCAAAAGCCCGCCGATGCCAAGCACGTGAGCACCGGCAAGTTCGGCGAGCATTCCGAGCACATGGGTTTCCTGCTCGCGGAAATGCAAAGCTTGGCGCGGCAGCATCCTGGCGCGGGTTGGTGAACGCGACGATGACGACTGCCGAAGCAACGCTCGATCGCGTATGGGAAGTGCTGGACGCCGTGCCCGATCCGGAAATTCCGGTGGTATCCATCCGTGAGCTGGGCATTCTCCGCGATGTCCGACGCGCCGCCGACGACACGGTGGAAATCGTCATTACGCCCACGTATTCGGGCTGTCCGGCGATGTACCAGATCGCCGAAGACATTGGCGCGGCGCTGAATGCAGCGGGCTTCGCGAAGCATCGAATCGAAACGGTTCTGGCGCCCGCGTGGACCACCGACTGGATGACCGACGCGGCCCGCGACAAGCTTCGGCAATACGGCATCGCTCCGCCCATGGGCAATTGCGGTTCGAACGAGCACGCGCCGCAAGAGCGGCCCATCCGCTTCGTGCCGCGCGTCGTGGACCAACCTGCATGCCCGCGCTGCGGCTCATCGCATACCGAACGCCTCGCGCAATTCGGCTCGACGGCGTGCAAGGCGCTGTATCGCTGCATGGATTGCCGCGAGCCGTTCGACTACTTCAAACCGTACTGAAAACGACCATGGCGACTCCGCAATTCCACTCGCTGCGCATCCGCGACGTCCGTCCCGAAACCGCCGACGCTGTTACGGTTTCCTTCGATGTCCCCGAAAATCTGCGCGATGCATTTCGCTTCACGCAAGGCCAGTTCGTCACGTTGAAGACACATATGGACGGCGAGGAAATGCGGCGTTCGTATTCCATTTGCGTCGGCGTGACCGATTACGACCGCGATGGCGAATTGCGTATTGGCATCAAGCGCGTGCGGGGCGGCCGTTTCTCGAACTTCGCTTTCGATACGCTGAAACCCGGCCACGAAATCGAAGTCATGACGCCGGATGGCCGCTTTTTCACGCACCTGAACGCCGATCACGTGAAGCATTACGTGGCTTTCTCGGGGGGCTCGGGCATCACGCCGGTGCTCGCGATCATCAAGACGACGCTGGAAACCGAGCCGACCAGCCGTTTCACGCTGATCTACGGAAATCGCAGCGTGGACGCGATCATGTTTGCCGAAGAGCTGGAGGACCTGAAGAACCGTTTCATGAGCCGGTTCTCGCTGTATCACGTGCTATCGGACGATTTGCAGGATGTCGAGTTGTTCAACGGCGTGCTGAACCAGGAGAAGTGCGCGGCGTTCCTGGAGTCGCTCGTTCCCGCCAATGCAATCGATGAAGCCTTCATCTGCGGTCCCGGCCCGATGATGGACGCCGCCGAAGCCGCGCTGAAAAGCGCGGGCGTGCCGCCGCAGCAGGTCCACGTCGAGCGCTTTGGCACGCCGTTGCCGCAAGCAGGCGTGCCGGCAATCGAAATCACCGACGACACGCCGGCGGCGGATCTCGAACTGATCATCGATGGGAAAAAGCGCAAGCTGCGCCTGCCGTATCAGGGCGTGAGCGTACTGGACGTCGGCTTGAAAGCGGGGCTTGCGCTGCCTTACGCGTGCAAGGGCGGCGTGTGCTGCACGTGCCGCGCGAAGGTGCTGGAAGGCGAAGTGCGCATGGAAAAGAACTACACGCTGGAGCAGCATGAGATTGACGCGGGTTTCGTGCTGACTTGCCAATGCCACCCGATTTCGGATCGCGTGGTTGTGAGCTATGACGAACGTTGAACGCCGGGTTGGCGGATTGCGTTGATTCGATTCGCTTACACTAGGGGTCGCCCCTTACCAAGGCAGTGTGACGCGCCCAGTCGCCACACTCGCTGCGCGCCGGGCAACCTACTTACGTTTGCGGTCACCGTCACTGATGAGCACCATCCACGTTACCAACGGCGACCATGCCGCCGAGATTCTGCGCGAAGCCTTGCAAACAGCGGCTCGCGACGAACGCGTCATCCCGCTGAAGGACGATCTTGCGGTCGGCCAGTTGCGGGGCATCGACGACAATCCGGAAAATCGGGCGCTCTTTTGGCAGCAGGTGCTGAACGAACAGAAGTTCGATTTCATATCGAAGCTCAAGGAACAGGACGCGCTCCTGCGTGACCTCGCGCAGGATAGCGGACAGGTCGTGGTCTGGCACGGACAAAGCGCTAGTGACCAGCTAACGCTGCGACGCGTCGCCTACACGCTGCGCAACGTGCCACAGCGCCTGAACGAAGCCAAGCTCACTCACGAAGATTTGCCTTTCGTCACCGCCGCCGACGGCACGCAGCAGCGCCGTGGCCGCGAAGACGGCGCAACGGCGGTCGGCATGTTCACGGCTGACGAGTTGGGCGCCAAACTGCCAACAGCCGCGCCCATTTCGGTGTTGCGCATCAGCCGTCTCGCGCTGGAATGGCAGGAAGTGAAGCAGATCAATAGCGAAACTCGCCGATGGCGCGACAACACGTTTATTTCCGGCACCTATTCCGACGTCGATGAAACCATCCTCCAGATAGCCAGCGACGGCTGGCAGGAAGCCCGCCGGCTCGCCGGCCAGGTGATGGACGCGAGCTTCGGTTTTCTGGTGAGCGATTCCATTGCATTCTGGCGCTGTCGTGAACTCGTCGCCGCGGGCAAACTGGAGATTCGGGGTGATCTCGCCAAGATAGCCGACGCCAATCTCCGGCGCGCCGTGCACTAGCCGCGCATTAGAATCCCCGATCGACCCAGCAATTCGCAGAGACTCAATGGCCCGTACAAGAGCGCCTGACCACGACACACAACGCGAGCAGATTCTCGAACTCGCCGCCGCTAAATTTGCGCAGACCAGCTACCCGAGCACGTCGATGGCCGATCTTGCTGCGGCCAGCGGCACGTCCAAAGCGCGGCTTTATCACTATTACGCGAGCAAGGAAGCCATCCTTTTCGACCTGCTCGATCGCTACACGAAGCGGTTGATGCTGATCATCGCGGAAGTGGAAGGAGCGAGCCAACGGCGCGGATTGACGGAGCGCGAGGCGTTCGCCGAGCTGATTCGCGCGTTCCTCACCGAGTACGAAACTTCCCATAGCCGGCACGTTGCATTGCTCAACGACGTCAAATATCTCGAAGACACGCAGCGTGAAATCGTGCTGGAACGCCAACGCGGCATTGTCGCGGCGTTCGCCCGGCAACTCGCGCGCGCGTATCCGAAACGGGCGACGAAAGAGAACCAGACCGCGCTCACCATGATGGTGTTCGGCATGATCAACTGGACCTTCACGTGGCTCAAACCCGATGGAAAACTGGGTTACCGCGAGTTCGCTGAGCAGGTCGTGGACGTGATCGAACACGGGATGAACGGCGACAATTAAGCAAATGGTGCAGTGCGACATTACGTTACAGCACGACTGCACGATTCATGTAACTCCCGGTAAGTCATTGTTTTAAAAACGATTTTATTCATGTTATTTGAGATTTAGATGACATGCTCCACAGGGTATTACGGGTTTTCCCTAGTGCTCTTGCTGTGGTTCGGCTAAAATTCGTTTTGCGACGCACCATGTCGCGCGACGAATCAAGGAGCCACCATCGTGAACATGCCCTTCAACCGCCACACTGCATCGACCTTCGCAGCAGCCGATCGCTCGCAAACGGCTGCCGGTCGTTTGCCCGTTCTCGTCCGTGAGCTGTCGTCGAGCGATCGCGAGCGTCTTCTCACCCATTTCCTTGCTCTCGATGAAGACGACCGCCTTCTGCGCTTCGGCCAGATCGTGCCGGATCATGTGATCGAGAACTATGTCGGGAATATCGATTTCTCGCGTGACACGGTTTTTGGTGTCTTCGACGAACAGTTGAACGTAGTTGGCGTCGGCCATTTGGCCTATCTGCCGGCTGAAGGCGACAAACGCACGGCAGAGTTCGGCGTGTCGGTGCTGGAAAGCGCGCGCGGCCGTGGTGTCGGCAGCCGCTTGTTCGAGCGCGCCGCCATCCGCAGCCGCAACACGCACGTTTCAATGCTCTACATGCATTGTTTGTCACGTAACTCGACCATGATGCACATTGCGAAGAAGTCGGGAATGAAGATCGAGTATGCGTATGGCGAAGCCGACGCTTATTTGTCGCTCACACCCGCCGATCAAGGCAGCATCCTCACGGAGATGTTGCAAGAACAAGCAGCGGTCTTCGACTACGCGGTGAAGCGCCAAGCGCGCCGGGCATCGCAAATGTTTCAGGCGTTCATGCCTACTGCGGACGCGGCCTAAATCAGGACCTCGAGTCCTGAGTCCCAGGTACAAATCAGCAAGCATGCGCAAAAGCACGAAAGGCGGCGAAAGCCGCCTTTTTTGCGTCTGCAGGTTTTGGATTGAATATCGGGCAAAGGGCATCGACCGCAAATTCAGCGAATCGGCAACGCCGTCGTTTCCTTGAAGCGTTCCAGCGAGAAGCTGCTTTTGACGTCGATTACCGACGGATGGTGCAGCAATTGAGCCTGCACGAAGCGTGAAAAGTGCTCCATGTCTTCCACCAGAACGCGCAGCAGATAGTCCATGTCACCCGTCATGGCGTCGCACGCCACCACTTCCGGCCAAGAGCGCACGGCTTCGCGAAAGCGGTCCGCATGCGTCGGCGGATTTTTCATTCCCGCCGATACCGGCGTCCCGCCGCGTTTTTCCAGCTTCACGTTGACGTACGCGAGCAACCCGAGTCCGAGCAGACGCGGTTCCAGCAGCGCGACATAACCGCGGATCACGCCCTCCTCTTCAAGCCGACGAATTCGCCGCAAGCAGGGACTCGGCGAGAGGTTCACCTGATCAGCGATGTCCTGGTTCGACAGCCGCCCGTTCACCTGAAGAATGGCGAGAATTTTCCGATCGATCGCATCGAGTTCGATTTGAGCCATTTTCTGTCTCCTACACGCTGCATTACGCCATGAACGTGCGTCATCGTAGAGATAGGCGATTTACTTCGCAAGTATCTGCCGCGCTTCCGTCGATAAACTTTGTCCCAATAATCGCCAACTAATCATCGAATCATCTTTACGGTTCAGGAGACAAAGCATGCAGGCAACGACTTGGGACAATCCCGTTGGCACGGATGGTTTTGAATTCATCGAATACACGGCGCCCGATCCCGTGGCGCTCGGGCAATTGTTCGAGCAAATGGGATTCACTGCGATTGCCCGGCATCGTCACAAGAAGGTGACGCTTTATAGGCAAGGCGAGATCAACTTCCTGGTGAATGCTGAGCCCGATTCCTTCGCGCAGCGTTTCGCGCGTTTGCATGGTCCGTCGATTTGCGCGATCGCCTTCCGTGTCGCCGATGCCGGCAAGGCGTACAAACGTGCACTCGACCTCGGCGCCTGGGGTTTCGATAACAAAACCGGACCGATGGAATTGAACATTCCCGCGATCAAGGGCGTTGGCGATTCGCTGATTTACTTCGTGGATCGGTGGCGCGGCAAGAACGACGCGCAACAGGGCAGCATTGGCGACATCAGTATCTACGACGTCGACTTCGAACCCATCCCAGGCGCCGAGCAAAATCCGGTCGGCCACGGACTGACATACATCGATCATTTGACACACAACGTTCATCGCGGACGGATGATCGAATGGGCCGAGTTCTACGAGCGTTTATTCAATTTCCGCGAGGCGCGTTACTTCGATATTGAAGGCAAGGTGACCGCGGTCAAGTCAAAAGCGATGAGTTCACCGTGCGGCAAGATCCGCATCCCGATCAACGAGGAAGGCTCGGATACATCGGGGCAAATCCAGGAATATCTCGATGCGTACCACGGCGAAGGGATTCAGCACATTGCACTAGGCAGCGACGATATCTACAGCACCGTCGATCATTTGCGCGGCGCGAAAATCGCGTTGCTGGATACCATCGATACGTATTACGAACTCGTCGACCGGCGCGTGCCGAATCACGGAGAATCGGTGGCGGAATTGCGCAAACGCAAGATCCTGATCGACGGCGTGCGCGACGAAATCCTGCTGCAGATCTTCACGGAAAACCAGATCGGCCCGATCTTCTTCGAGATCATTCAGCGCAAGGGCAATCAGGGTTTCGGCGAAGGCAACTTCAAGGCGCTGTTTGAATCGATTGAACTCGATCAGATTCGGCGCGGCGTAGTGAAGGACACAAGCGCCAGCTAGAACACGCGGCGCAAAAAAAAAATGCCGGGGATCTTCAGGTCCCCGGCATTTTTTTGGAAATACCCTCAAGCGTCGGCGTCGTCCTTATTGTCCGCCGTCTGCTTGACCGAAACCTGTTCAATCCGAACCTGCGAAATTCGCGGTCTGCCGGAGATCGTTGCCTCCGATCCAATCGGGTTGCCAACGCGAACCGGTGCGTTCATCGCAAAAAATGCTGCGGAAACCATCAAAAAGCTTTGGATGTATCGTTGTTTCACTGCTATCTCCTTCAACTGCGTGCATCGGTGTGTTCAACAATCGTGCTCGTCCCGCCGATAAAGCCAGAACGAATGTGCATCGATCGCGGGTTTGAATGCTCTCGACGCGAGCGGTTCCCCGATGACATCGAATGACATCGAAATCCGGCCGCTTTTTACACGTCGTAACATCGGTGCAATGTCGAAATAGCTTTTCAGCGGGTTATTACCAGTGCTGGAAAAAAATCAAAACAGGCACACTCAGAATCCCGGCCGATGCGTCCACAAGACGCGGACGCCCTTAAATTGCTTTGGCGATCCCAAACGTTGGCGGAGAGACCCCACAATGAATGCCCCCCTTGACGCGGAACAAAAAGCTTCCCTAGAAGCCGCGCTGAATTCCGTCACTCTCGACGACAAATACACCCTGGAACGCGGTCGCGCGTACATGAGCGGCATACAGGCGCTGGTTCGGCTGCCAATGCTGCAACAACAACGCGATCACGCCGCGGGACTCAATACCGCCGGTTTCATTTCCGGCTATCGCGGCTCCCCGCTCGGCGCACTCGATCAGCATCTGTGGAAAGCGAAGAAGCATCTCGCTTCGAATCAGGTCGTGTTCCAGCCCGGCGTGAATGAAGACCTCGCGGCAACTGCCGTTTGGGGCTCGCAGCAGGTCAATCTTTATCCGAGCGCCAAATACGACGGCGTGTTCTCGATGTGGTACGGCAAAGGGCCGGGCGTCGACAGAACCGGCGACGTGTTCAAGCATGGCAACTCGGCCGGGTCATCGCAGCATGGCGGTGTACTCGTACTCGCCGGCGACGATCACGCCGCTAAATCGTCCACGCTCGCGCATCAGTCCGAACACATCTTCAAGGCGTGCGGATTGCCGGTGCTGTTTCCATCGAACGTGCAGGAATATCTGGACTTCGGGCTGCACGGCTGGGCCATGAGCCGCTATTCCGGCCTTTGGGTCGCGATGAAATGCGTGACGGACGTGGTGGAATCGTCGGCTTCGGTTGATATCGATCCGAACCGCGTTGAGATTGTTTTGCCGACCGACTTCGCGATGCCCGATGGTGGTCTCAACATCCGCTGGCCCGATCCGCCGCTGGTTCAGGAAGCGCGTCTGCTCGACTACAAGTGGTATGCCGCGCTTGCTTATGTGCGTGCAAACAAGCTGGATCGGATCGAGATTGAATCGCCGAATGCGCGGTTTGGCATCATGACGGCGGGCAAGGCCTATCTGGACGTGCGTCAGGCTTTATCGGATCTCGGTCTCGACGATGAAACCTGCTCGCGCATCGGCATTCGTTTGTACAAAGTGGGTTGCGTGTGGCCGCTCGAAGCGCAGGGCGCGCACGCGTTCGCTCACGGCTTGCAAGAGATTCTGGTCGTTGAAGAGAAGCGCCAGATCCTCGAATACGCGATCAAGGAGGAGCTCTACAACTGGCCCGATGCACAACGCCCGCGCGTTTTCGGCAAGTTCGACGAGAAAGATGGCGCTGGCGGCGAATGGTCCGTGCCAATGGGCAATTGGCTGCTGCCGGCGCACTACGAGTTGTCGCCGGCGATTATCGCGAAGGCGATTGCCACGCGGCTCGACAAGTTCGATCTTCCCGCCGATGTCCGCGCGCGCATCGCCACGCGTATTGCGGTGATCGAAGCGAAGGAAAGAGCGCTGGCACGGCCGCGCGTTGAGGCGGAACGCAAGCCGTGGTTTTGCTCGGGCTGTCCGCATAATACATCGACGAACGTGCCGGAAGGTTCGCGCGCGCTGGCCGGAATCGGGTGCCACTACATGACCGTGTGGATGGACCGCAGCACGAGCACGTTCAGTCAGATGGGCGGCGAGGGCGTCGCGTGGATCGGCCAGGCGCCGTTCACCAACGACAAACACGTGTTCGCCAATCTCGGCGACGGCACGTACTTCCACTCGGGGCTGTTGGCAATCCGCGCGGCGATCGCGTCGAAGACGAATATCACGTACAAGATCCTCTACAACGACGCCGTCGCGATGACCGGCGGCCAGCCCGTAGACGGCGTGCTCACCGTGCCGCAAATCACGCATCAACTCGCGGCCGAAGGCGCGACGAAGATTGTGATCGTCACCGATGAACCCGAGAAATATCAGGCGAATGTGGGGCTGGCGCCGGGTATCGATGTATTCCATCGCGAGAAGCTCGATGAAGTTCAGCGCTCGCTACGCGAGATTACCGGCACCACGATCCTGATCTACGACCAGACGTGCGCGACGGAAAAACGTCGGCGCAGGAAACGCGGAACGTACCCGGATCCCGCGAAGCGCGTGGTCATCAGTGAAGCCGTCTGCGAAGGCTGCGGCGATTGCTCGGTGAAATCGAATTGCCTGTCGGTCGAACCGCTCGACACCGAATACGGCACGAAACGCCAGATCAACCAGTCGACCTGCAACAAGGACTACTCGTGCGTGAACGGTTTCTGCCCGAGCTTCGTCACGGTTGAAGGCGGACAGTTGAAGAAGCCGAAGGCATCGAGTATTGCCGGCGATGCAATGCCGCCCGTTCCCACGCCTGAATTACCGTCGATTGATCGGCCATACGGCATTCTGGTCACGGGCGTCGGTGGCACCGGTGTTGTGACGATCGGCGCGTTGCTCGGCATGGCGTCGCATCTGGAACAAAAGGGCGTGACCGTGCTGGACGTCACCGGCCTCGCGCAGAAAGGCGGTGCCGTGATGAGCCATGTGCAGATCGCCACCCATCCCGGCGATATCCACGCCACCCGCATTGCAATGGGCGAAGCGGATCTGGTGATCGGTTGCGATCCGATCGTCACCGCCAGCGATGAATGCGGCTCGCGCATGCAGCCCGGCCACACGCGCGTGGTCGTGAACAGCGCCGAAACGCCGACCGCGGAGTTCATCAAGAACCCGAACTGGCGTTTCCCGGGCGCGAGCGCGGAAGCGGATATCCGTACGGCTGCGGGCGAGCACGTTGCTCTCGTCGATGCCAATCGCTTCGCCGTAGCTTTACTCGGCGATGCCATTTACACGAACCCGTTCGTACTGGGATTTGCCTGGCAGCGCGGCTGGGTGCCATTGCGGCATGAGTCTTTGGTCCGCGCTATCGAACTGAATGCGGTCCAGGTTGAAAAGAACCTGGCGGCGTTCGAATGGGGTCGTCATGCGGCGCACGATCTTGACGGTTTGATGCGGTTGGTCAAAGGACAGAATCGCGGCGTTTCGGAGCCTCAAGGCGGCAGCAAGATCATTGCGTTGCACACGCCGAAAGCGCTGGATGCGTTGATCGAGAAGCGCGTTTCTTATCTCGTCGACTACCAGAACGAAGCATATGCGGCACGGTATGCCCGGCTGGTGGCGGAAGTGCGCAAGGCGGAGGCCTCGATCGGTTCAATCGATGGTCAATACGCGTTGACGGAAGCCGTCGCGAAGAACCTGCACAAGCTGATGGCCTACAAGGACGAGTACGAAGTCGCACGCCTTTATGCCGACCCGGCATTTGTGGAACGGCTGAAGGGCAGCTTCGAAGGCGACTGGAAACTGAAATTCCACCTCGCACCGCCTTTGTTCTCGAAGAAAGACGCGCACGGTCATCTCATCAAGAAGCAATACGGCCCGTGGGTTTTATCCGCGATGAAAGTTTTGGCGAAGATGAAGTTCCTGCGCGGCACGTCACTCGATGTCTTCGGCAAGACCGGCGAACGGAAGATGGAGCGCGAGTTGATTACAGAGTATGAGGCGCTGGTGAAGGAAGTGATGGGCGGATTGACGGCGGAGAAGCTACCGCTGGCAATAGAACTCGCGAATCTTCCTGATTCAATGCGCGGTTACGGTCACGTGAAGGACAACAACGTGAACGCGGCGCGTATCAAGTGGAATGCGCTATTGGCGAAGTGGCGTGCGCCGGCAGGCGGTGAGACGCGGCAAGTGGCTTAAAGGCGGCTTAAGTCTGTTCACTGCACGCACGACAAAACGCCCGATGAATTTCATCGGGCGTTTTGTTTTCCAAGCTTCGATCGTTTAATGCCTATGCAACTCGGCGCGCACCGAAAGCCAGCGAGGCCGATGCTACCTTCACTGCAAGCCTGTTCTTCGCCGACTTTACATTTTCGCTAGCGGCCACGTACGTACCCGTGGAACGATTCAAGACTGATTTATATGATCTGTTCACGATTACTATGTATTCCTAATTTTAGGTTCTGTCTGCACACTAGCGATCGATTCGAGGCATCGCCTGAATCAGCGGATCAATACGATTAATTCGCCACCGAAGCGGTGCTACCGCGTACGGTCACTCAATAAGATGTCGAATGGCGGCGAGCGATGTGTCGATGAATCAAAAGCGAGGGTTGCACTTCACTCGCGTCAGAACCTAATCTATTAGGATGGAGCGAGGAGTCGAATAGGCGCAGCCCTACAAAACGTTACCGAAACAGAAAGGCTTTATTGATGACGCCGTGAATATGAAAGATCAACGTCTGGGCGGACAATCGTCGGCACCTCGAAACGCGCCAGCAAGGAATGACGAGAAAAGGAGAGACATCGGCGTGGCGTACATGCGAACGTTCGCCTAACGTACCCGTGGTGAATTAGCGCGCTGAGCAGCCATTGATTGTTGGTGAGACGGTTTGCACAAGTAAAAAAGGCGATCCGAACATCCGGATCGCCTTTCCTTGTTGATTGCAACCTGCTCAAACTCAGAACGCGTAGCCCGCCTGAGCGCGCGCGCCCGTATCGCCATGCGGCGTCAACGACAACGCGCCATCACGCGACCTATACGTTGCGCCCGCACCGACGGCGCCATAGCCCTTGTAGTTCGCCATGCCGACAGCCACTAAGGTCTTGCCGGTTGGCCCGGCGAGAGGCTTGGCATGGCCATTGCCGATGCAACCCCGCCGAACGCGTTTCGTTGCGACGCCGACATGCTCTGGCCCACTTCGTTATGCAAATCGTTGACCTGATTCAGGTTGGCTGCGTCCGTGCCGCTCGTCCATCTCTTTAACATTCAGTCAGCGCTAACACCATATTTGCGCTAGATAACGCGCGCGCACACGTAACGCGCACTCCCAAAAGAAAGCGGCAACCGCTGCCCCCGGTCGCCGCTTCACCGCTTCTCAATCAGCCGGCTCTAATAGTAAGGACGACCGATAAACCCATTTCATCACACGTTGTTGCTGGCCGCCTTCACCCGCGCATTCGCTGACGCCACCGCCGTCATATTGATGATCCGTCGCACGGTCGCGGCCGGCGTGAGAATGTGCACAGGCTTGTCCGCGCCGAGCAGGAACGGCCCGACCGTCACGCCTTCGCCGCTCACCATCTTGAGCAAGTTATACGTGATGTTCGCCGCTTCTACGTTCGGCATGATCAGCAGATTGGCCTCGCCCGTCAGCGTCGACGCCGGCATCGCGGCCTTGCGAACAACTTCCGACAGCGCCGCATCGCCGTGCATCTCCCCATCGACTTCCAGATCCGGCGCACGCTCGGCGATCAGCTTTCGCGCTCCCGCCATGCGCTTCGATGAAGCCGTCGGCACGCTGCCGAAGTTCGAGTTCGACAGCAACGCGACCTTCGGTGCAATCCCGAACTTCCCGATTTCACGCGCCGCCAGAATCGTCATATCGGCGAGTTGCGTGGGCGTTGGAACCTCGTTGACGTAGGTATCGCTGATGAAGAGATTGCGCCCCTGCAGCATCAGCAAATTCATCGCAGCGAAATTCTCCACCCCTTCCGCCTTGCCCAAAACCTGCTCGATAAATTTGAGATGGTCGTGATACGTGTCGATCATGCCGCAGATCATGCCGTCGGCATCGCCGAGACGGACCAGGATTGCGCCAATCAACGTGTTGAACTTGCGCAGCGCGGCCTTCGCGTTGTCCGGCGTCACGCCTTCGCGTGCAGCGATGTTGTGATACTCCTGCCAGCACTTCTGGTAACGAGGATCGTCTTCCGGATTCACTATCTCGAAATCGATCCCGGGCTTGAGCTTCGAGCCCATCTTCTGCAGACGCATTTCCACCACCGCTGGCCGCCCGATGATGATCGGCTTCGCGATCTTCTCCAGCAGCACGAATTGCGCGGCACGCAGCACACGTTCGTCTTCACCTTCGGCGAACACAATGCGCGCCGGTGCCGACTTGGCCGCCGCGAACACCGGCCGCATCACCATGCCCGTGCGATAAACCGTTGTGCCCAGCTCTTCGCGGTACGCGTCCATGTCGTGAATCGGCCGTGTCGCCACGCCTGAATCCATCGCGGCTTGAGCAACGGCCGGCGCGATCTTGATGATCAGCCGCGGATCAAACGGCTTCGGAATCAAGTAGTCCGGGCCGAATTCAAGCGAATGGCCTTCGTAGGCTTTCGCGACTTCATCGCCTTGATCGGTCTCTTCGGCCAGCTCCGCGATTGCGCGAACGCACGCGAGTTTCATCTCTTCGGTGATCGTAGTCGCACCCACATCCAGCGCGCCGCGGAAGATGAACGGGAAGCACAGCACATTGTTGACCTGGTTCGGATAGTCCGAACGGCCAGTGGCAATGATCGCATCCGGGCGCACCTTCTTCGCTTCTTCCGGGCGGATTTCCGGTTCCGGATTGGCGAGCGCAAGGATCAGCGGCTGCGTGCCCATGACCTTGACCATTTCCGGCTTGAGCACACCGGCGCTCGAGCAGCCGAGGAAAACGTCGGCTTTGTCGATGGCATCCGCGAGTGTGCGGTCGCTCGTATTCGCGGCGTACCGTTCCTTCGATGGATCCAGATTGCCGCGTCCTTCGTAGATCACGCCTTTCGAATCGCAGACCAGGATGTTGGATTTGTTAAGCCCGAGGTGGACGAGCAAATCGAGACACGCGATAGCCGCCGCGCCCGCGCCCGAACACACGAGCTTCACTTCGTCGAGCTTCTTGCCGACCACTTTCAGGCCGTTGAGAATCGCCGCCGATGCAATGATCGCCGTGCCGTGCTGATCGTCGTGGAAGACAGGAATCTTCATGCGCTCACGCAGCTTCTTCTCGATGTAGAAGCATTCCGGCGCCTTGATGTCTTCGAGATTAATGCCGCCAAGCGTGGGTTCGAGCATGGCGATGGCATCGACGAGCTTGTCCGGATCGGTCTCCGCGAGCTCGATATCGAATACGTCGATACCCGCAAACTTCTTGAAGAGGCAGCCCTTGCCTTCCATCACGGGCTTGGCGGCCAGTGGCCCAATATTGCCGAGCCCAAGCACGGCCGTTCCGTTCGTCACCACGCCGACCAGATTGCCGCGCGAGGTGTACTTCTGGGCGTCGAGCGGGTCGTCGAAGATCGCCATGCAGGCTGCGGCCACGCCGGGCGAGTAAGCCAACGACAAATCCAACTGGTTGGACAAGGGCTTGGTCGGCGTGACCGAAATCTTGCCGGGCTTCGGGTACTGGTGATATGCGAGGGCGCTGAGCTTCAGTTGTTCGTCCATGATTAGCCTGAGACGTTTAGGGAAAGAGTTGAAAAATGGGCAAAAAATGGGCGAAGCGGAGGGCCGGGGACACTGCGCGGTGGCGAGGCGCATTGAGACCAAGCGCGTGTGCACCGACAGCGAAACACCTGGCCGTGGCATTTTTCGGGGATAAATAGTGTACACCGCGCGTTAAAATTGACGCACAGCACCATTTGTGACAGAAACAGCGCGTAAGCGGCCAAAGTGGATGCACGGATTGTTCGGTAAATCCTGAATTCGCAAGACGGGGTTTGTCGGGTGTAGTGTTTCTTCCGTGTCTTATGGGTCGAGTAAAATTCTGGCCTACGCGCGCATCGAACACAGTCCATCTTTGCCCGACCGGACGCTTCCGCTGCGCCAGGCGCCTTTGGCCGCCGCCGCTTGATCGCCTGCTAAAAACGGGCGTCGAGCGTCAACTCGTCAATCCAAGGATTCGCCCATGACAGGCTTCGACCGCCAGACGATCTCCGACACCACCGCCAAGATGCTGCTCGAAGTCCAGGCCGTGCATTTCAACGCGGACAAACCGTACATTTTCACGTCGGGATGGGCGAGCCCGGTTTATATCGACTGCCGCAAGCTGATCTCGTATCCACGCGTTCGCCGCGGCCTGATGGAGATGGCCGAGACGACGATCCTGCGCGACATCGGCTATGAGCAGATTGATGCAATCGCAGGCGGCGAGACGGCCGGCATCCCGTTCGCCGCGTGGCTGTCCGACCGGCTGATGGTGCCCATGCAATATGTGCGCAAGAAGCCAAAGGGTTTCGGCCGGAACGCGCAAATTGAAGGGTTGCTGACTGAAGGCCAGCGCGTACTGCTGGTGGAAGACCTGACCACCGACAGCCGCAGCAAGATCAATTTCATCAACGCGCTGCGCACGGCTGGCGCGAAGGTGAATCACTGCTTTGTGCTGTTTCACTACAACATCTTCAAGGAAAGCATCTCGGTGCTGAAAGATATCGACGTGGAACTGCACGCGCTCGCCACATGGTGGGACGTGTTGCGCGTCGCGAAGGAAGCGGGCTATTTTGAGACGAAGACGCTGGATGAAGTCGAGAAATTCCTGCATGCGCCGGCGCAATGGTCGGCAGCGCACGGCGGCGTAACGGCGTCACCGCAATAATCGCCCGATTGTGAATATCCGTGCATTAAAAAAAGCCGCGCGTCTTTATAAACGAGCGGCTTCTTTATGAAACGTAATTAACAACTATTACGTATTAATTGGAATGACATCATCCAAATTTCCATCGCCTACATAGGCCGACAGATTCAATAATCCATTACTTTTAGCATATTGAAACAATTCAGAATCACGCTCAATTCCCAGCTTGCGCATCGCGGTATTCTTTTGCGTACTGATCGTTTTAATACTGCGCTTCAACTGCGCGGCAATTTCAGTAATTGTCATGCCGGACACAAATAAACGGACCACTTCCAGTTCCCGCTTCGACAACACCACGTCACGCTGCTGGCCACTGGCCGACAAGCCCATGCTGTCCAGCGCGAGGCGCACCGACGGGCCAATGTAGTCCTGTCCACGCATCACATGAACGATGGCCAGTCCGATGTGGCTCAAATCGTCTGACTTATTGATGACCGCCGTCACACCTACCTCACGCAAGCGTTTCAGGAGCGCGGGATTTTCCAGCATGGTCAGCACGACAATGCGCACGGTCGGAAACTGACGCCCGATATAACCCAGCAGCGGCATTCCGTCACCATATTGGCCGCCCGGCATGGCAAGGTCCGACACGACCACGTCGCAAGGTGATTTTTGCAGAAGCTGAATCAATTCCGTCGATTGGCGCGCTTGCCCGATCACTTCGATCTCGGGAAACTTCAATAGCGCCTGAGCGGCGCCAAACAGAATGACAGGATGGTCATCGGCAATAATGACTTTTATCCGTTGACCCATTATTTACCCCTCGCTCGTAAATGAACAAATCCCTCACGCATTATAAGAAATTTACCCTCCACTCATTACATTTGGCCCTTCAACCGGGAGAGCGAAACTTCGGCTAAACCCGAAGTCATGGTGTTGAACCTTGCTGAGTCTTGTTTTTAACATTTGAAAAATTTTGTCCATTCCCGGGATGTTAAACTTGAATCCAGCTCTAAGCCAATTTCTGAGACAAAGTACATCGTTACAGTGGGTGAAACGCCAGATTTGGCCGCGCCCGTGACCGGAGAATTTGCACCATGCGCTTGGGGATCGGGCTTGTGGTTTGTGCTATGCGCCGCGCTGTTGATTGGCGTGTCGTCATGTTGGGAATATCTTGCCGCGCGCTGCTGCTCCCGGTTTTCTGCGCCGCGATAGTATCAAATGCGCCGCGTGCAGTCGCTGAAGTTAACGGTGCAGCCCCTTTCACGTTGACAAGTACCGACTTCCGTCCGAACCAGCAAGTCCCGCTTGCGCTCGTCTTCGACCAGAGCGACTGCAAAGGCGGCAACCGTTCCCCGCAGTTGTCGTGGCACGGTGCGCCTGCAGCCACGCAAAGTTTCGCGATCACCGTCTTCGACCCGGACGCGCCCGGCCGCGGCTGGTGGCACTGGGCCGTCGCGGGCATTCCCGCGAACGTCTCGCAGTTGCCGTCTAATGCGAGCGCTTCGGGCGTCTTGCGCAAAATGGGCGCGGTGGAATCCCGCAATGACTTCGATATCGACGGATATGCGGGTCCTTGCCCGCCGCCGGGCAAACCACATCGCTACATCATCACGGTCTACGCGCTCAACAGCAGCGACTTGCGCCTGCGCCAGAGCAGCCCTTCGCTCATGTTCGAGCACGAAATCCGCACGACGACCATCGCCAGCGCACAACTCATCGTCACCTACGGGCGATGAACGGCGTTGATGGTGCGTCGGCAGGTCCAATTTGGCTTTGCTAGACTGGCCGCTGAACGATCACCGGCGTCGTTTTTCAGCTGGCTAAATCAGCTCGAAGACGCCTGGTTCTGGTTGTTCCTGCGCAACCCGCGGCTTTGTGTCGCAAACGGGGAATGAAATGCCAAAAATCGTTATCGTTTATCACAGCGGCTACGGCCATACGAAAAAGGCCGCCGAAGCCGTGCTGGCCGGCACGATCGACGCCGGCGCGGACGCGAAACTGCTTGCCGTCGGCGATCTGGACGACGCCGGCTGGGCCGAACTCGACGCCGCGGACGCCATCATCTTCGGTGCGCCCACGTACATGGGCGGTCCGTCAGCCGACTTCAAGAAATTCGCCGATGCCAGCTCCAAACCGTGGTTCGCGCAATCGTGGAAGGACAAGATCGCGGCCGGATTCACCAACTCGGCGACCATGAATGGCGACAAGCACTCGACCATTGCCTACTTGATCACCCTCGCGATGCAGCACAGCATGATCTGGGCTGGCACGGGCATGATGCCGTCGAATACGAAGGCGGCCACACGCAACGACCTGAACTTTATTGGTGGTTTTTCGGGCTTGCTGACGCAATCTCCGGCGGACGCGTCGCCTGACGAAGCCCCGCCGCCCGGCGATCTGGAGACGGCGAAGGTGTTCGGTGCAAGGATCGCGGCCGTGACAGCGCGCTGGAACGCGAAGTAATTTTTTGGCGGCATTGCAACGTTTTTCAGGCCGATCGGCAGATGTGCCCGGCAATGCCATCGTGTTGTCGCGGAAGCGCATTAAAATGTCGTTTTGACCGCGCTCCGGCTGTAAGACGCCGGCGCGCGACCGACCCAGCGAGATCGAGATGACCACGAAAGTATTTGTCGACGGACAGGAAGGCACCACCGGCCTGAAGATTTTTGAATATCTGTCGGAGCGCCGTGACGTCGAGGTGTTGCGTATCGAAGAAGCGCGGCGCAAGGACGTGGAGGAGCGCCGGCGGCTGATCAATGCATCGGACGTTACGTTCCTGTGCCTGCCGGACGTCGCGTCGCGCGAATCGGTTTCGTTGGTGAACGCGGACAATCACCGCACCGTGGTCATTGACGCCAGCACGGCGTTCCGCACCCATGACGACTGGGCATACGGTCTGCCGGAACTCATGCCGGCGCAACGTGAGCGTCTGCGCACGGCGAAGCGCATTGCTGTGCCGGGTTGTCACGCATCGGCGTTCCTGCTGGCAATGAAGCCATTGGTAGCCGGTGGTCTTGTTTCCGCCGATTTCGCCGCGCACGCGTATTCCATCACCGGTTACAGCGGTGGCGGCAAGAAGATGATCGCGGACTATGAAGCAGGCGGGAATGCGAAGCTGGACAGCCCGCGGCCTTACGCGCTGGGTCTTGCCCACAAGCATCTGCCGGAAATGGCCGTGCGCTCGGGGCTGAAGCACGCGCCGGTGTTCACGCCTATTGTGGGCAACTTTTTGAAGGGCCTCGCCGTCACCACGTACTTCTCGCCCAAGCAACTGTCGCGCGCCGCCAAGCCGCAAGACGTGCAAGCGTTGTTTGCCGAGTACTACGCGAACGAACCGTTCGTGCGCGTGCTGCCGTTCAATGCAGACAGCAATCTCGACGACGGTTTTTTCGACGTTCAGGCTTGCAACGACAGCAACCGCGTCG
Organism: Caballeronia sp. LjRoot29; assembly: GCF_964252755.1. Lineage (NCBI taxonomy): Bacteria > Pseudomonadati > Pseudomonadota > Betaproteobacteria > Burkholderiales > Burkholderiaceae > Caballeronia > Caballeronia sp. LjRoot29. The sequence goes on from NZ_CAXUPU020000027.1 coordinate 26,385, forward strand.
AGTTGTTCGTGTTCGGCAATGAAGAGCGATTCGTCACCGTTGCCCGACTGGATAACCTGGGCAAAGGGGCGTCCGGCGCAGCGATCCAGTGCATGAACCTTGCGATCGGTGCCGATGAAGAAGCCGGGCTCGCGCGCTAAGCAGAGTATCGATTGCAGCAATAGTTGAGCGCGCCGAGCGCTCAACCTAACTAAAAGCCGGTTTCCGCCGCTGCGCGAAACCGGCTTTTTCACGTCTGCATTTTCCCCTTCCGATTCAGCGCCCCGGCCTGATTTTCACCCCCCAAATCCCCGCGCAGGTCAAACAGAACTTCCGTCGCGTTTTCCATAGGGATTATCCTAATTTATTTACGAACGTTCGTTCGTAGATGATTACGCGTTTTCGCGCTTAAACCTTCTTCGTTTTGCGTCGTATCGAAACAAATTTTCTCCAATTCACTTTACGGTAAAAATTTTGTTTCAATGCGCCGCCATCGCCTTGTCAGTCAAGGCTTGGCCGGAAGCACGCTGTTTGAATCGACGATTTAGATGTTTCAGTCGGTTGACACACGAAAAGGCGGCCGCGAAATTACACGCGCAAAACTAGATAAGGGAGACAGCGGTATGTCGTATGCCATTTCGAAAGGACTCGCGCTCGCTCTTGCGACCGCGCCGTTGTTTGTTGCGTGCGGTGGCGGTAACGCCGACAACCCGGGTCCGATCAACACGCCGCAATGTTCCGGCGCGAGTTGTGGCACGCAAGGGGCGCCGGGTGTGGGCGCAGGCGCCGCACCGTTGTGTCCGGCTAACGCGGATATTGTCTCGAGCACGTATCTGGGCGGCGCGGGCAGCGGCGAGATCGTGAGCCTGAACATCGACGCCGTGAACATGAAGTACACGCTGAAGTGGCTCGAATCGCCCATTCCGCTCGTCACCGGTACCGTTAATCCGACTCGGAAAGGCACGACGATCGCAGGCGCCGTGGTCCATCCGCCCGCAGGCACGCTGCCCACGGCTGAGCAAACGCGATGCGCGTTCGTGCTGACACCGGGCGGCGGTCAGGCGTCCGATGGATCGATCTACACCACGGCCGCTGCATTCAACCAGGCGAATCCGCCGACGATTTTTATCGGCCAGGGTGTGGCAGGCGGTGGCATTCCGGGCGCGACCGTCCAATACAACGGCGCGACGCTGACCGCCGACGGCGTCCATGCGATCCCCGGTTTCCCACAGTTGTTCCCGGTGCCGAACCGTCACTTCGACTTCTATCCGTTCATCGGTTTTTCGACGGTGAGCACGAACGTCGCGGATCTGAAGGGCACGTATAACGCGCTGCTGTACCACACGGTTCCGTCGAATAACTACTCGACCACGACCACGCAAGCGCAAGAGTCCTTCGATGCCGCCGGCAACTGCACGGTGCCCGTGCCGGCATCGAATACGTCTTGCCAGACGACCGGCGGTGCGTGGACGGCGAACGCGGGCGGCGCGTACTTCAGCAGCGCGCTCGCCCCGCAAGTGCAGGGCAAACGTTCGACGCCCGTGTTGCCGCTCGTCGGCGCGCTCACGTTCCCGGCCGTGGCGAACGCAAACATGGTGATCGGCAAGATCAACGGCGCGATCGTGCCGGTCGTCGTGCGCTCGGGTCAGGTCTTCGTACCCTCGCCGCTCACGCCGCTGAATACATCGGCGGCACAAGTCGACGATGAATCCGGCATCGCCATGCTCGCTCCGAATACGGCGCTCACGTCGGGCGCGTTCGATGGCGGTTATGTCGGCGCGGATTCGAACTTCAAGTACACGGCGACGCTGCTGCAAGGTCCGGTCGGCTCGTTCATCAATCCATCGACACAAGCGACCGAGACCGGTTTCGGCATGAGCTACGCGCAGCAATTGCCCGGCTTGATCGGCGTGCAGGACCAGAACGGCGGCCAGGGTGCGCTGATCTCCGCAGGCGGGTTGTACGGCGTCTTCATTGCCGGCAGCACGGTGAACGGCGGCCTGACTTCCACGTCCGCTAACGCCGATACGCCGGCGAGCCCGTACTTCGGTATCGGTGCGTTGCTCAGCAAATAAGCACTGCCGGGTACAAGCACGCAAGACCAGGGTAGCCGGCATGCGCCGGCTACCAACGAACGAACAAATGTCGATGGAGACAGCAGTATGAAATGGAGAACTTTTGCGTTGGGTGCGATGGGTGCGGCAGTCGCCGGCGTTACGCCGTTGCTTGGCGGTTGCGGCGGCGGCAGCGATGCGCCTCAGGCGCCGGTCGTCCGGTTGTGCCCGGCATCGCTTGACTACACGACCACCTTCACGGGCGGCGGCGGCAGCGGCGAACTCATCAAGCTGCAACTCGACACGACGAAACTCACGTGGCAAGTGACCTACGTGGAATCTCCGATACCCGCCGTCACCGGCACGGTCTCCCCGACTCGCGCCGGCACGTCTCAAAACGGCACGCTGACGATGGAAACCGGCCTGCCCACGCAAAAGCTCAATCAATGCGCGTACCAGTTGAACGGCGCGACGCTCGATCCAACGCGTCCCGCGCGCATCTTCGTGGGCGAAGGCGTCGCGGGCGGCACAATTCCGGGCAAGGAACTGCAGTTCGGCGGCATTCTAGGTCAAGGCGTGGTGCCTGACCGGACATTCCCGTATTACCCGTTCATTGGCTTCTCGACGCTCGAGACGAATCTCGCCAATGTCGCCGGGACCTACAACCAACTCGGCTATCACGAGATTCCGTCGCAAAACTACGCGCGCCTTTCCGTCGATTCAAAGATCACGATCAATGCCGACGGCACCTGGCAAGAGTGCGACAACACGGGCGTGAATACCGGCAAATGCCAGCAGGCCGGATCGAACTTCGCGCCATCGCCGGATGGCAGCGGTGCGTTCGTCACCAGCAACTTCCTTGGGCAAGGCAAGCCGACACTCGCCGCCGGTCCGCTTGGCAAGGGCTACATGATCGTGGGCAAGCTGCGTGGCCAGAACGTGCCGATCCTCGTGCGCACCGGTACGGCGAACGCGACGATCACCACGGGCATTCCGCCGTTCGCCGACGACGAGTCGGGCATCTCGATGATGTCGCCGCAAACCAGCGTGGCGTCGGGATCGGTGAATGGCGAATACGTCGGCGTGGATAACGCCTTCGATTACCGCACGACCGCGCTTGCTGGCGCACAAGCCACCTTGATCGATCCCTTCCAGCCATCGCAGGTCGCTTTGTCGCGTGCGCTGAACCTGGATTACACGGAAGCCGTTCAGGGATTGGTGACATCGACGGTAGTGGGTGCATCGACTGGCACGACACCGACCGGCAAGTTCATCTTCTCCGGCGGCGTGTTCGGCTACCTCGACCAGAGCGACCCGACGACACCGTATTTCACCATCGGCTCATTTGTGCAGTAACCGTCCTGCAGCCCATCAAGAACGGCTGCATGCGAACAACGCGCGATTTTTCACGAAGACGCGCCGCGTTCGCATGACGGCCTGTAACCGAAGAGAGACGAAATGAAAAAGCTTTTGGCTGCGGGAAAACCGTTGGCGGTTGCAATAGCGGCGTGTGTATCGATGTCGGCCCATGCGCAAAGTGCCGGCGATAACGTCGTGGGACTCGGCTGGTTCCACGTCATGCCGCAGGATTCGAGCGACGAGCTGACCACGCATGTGGCGCCCACGCCGATCAATACGCCGCTGCGCTTGCCGTCGCAATTCACGTCGGCGGGAACGAGTTTATCGACGAAAAGCTCCGATACATTCGGCCTAGTCTTCACGCACTTTTTCACCGATCACATTGCGACCACGTTCGTGGGCGGCGTGCCGCCCGAGTTCGAACTCGATGGTCACGGCACGATTCAACCGCCCGGGCCCGCGGGCGCGCTTGGCAACCAGAATCTCGATGAGACCAATCCGATCGTGAAAAGCGTGCGGCAATGGAGCCCGGCGCTGATTTTCCAGTACTACTTCAATTCGCCGACTTCCGCGTTCCGGCCGTTCGCGGGCCTGGGCGTGTCGTATAACTTCTTCACGAACATCAAGCTCACCAATGGTTTCGTGAACTCGACGCAGAATAATCTTGGCGCGGTGCTGGCGGCGGGCGCGGGCAAGCCGGGACCGACGTCGGTGTCGGCGAAGGCATCGTCGTCGTGGCAGCCGGTGTTCAATCTTGGCGCGACCTATAACTTCGACAAACACTGGGGTTTGATCGCTTCACTGACCTACATTCCGTTGAAGACGACGTCGTCGCTGATTATCAAGGCGGCCGATGGGACCGAACTGGCTACGACGAAGTCAAAGCTCAACGCCAATCCGCTGATTACGTTCCTGGCGGTGTCGTATCGGTTTTGAAGGCGCGCGGGGCTGAAAAGGGCTAAAAAAGGATAAAAAAAAGCCCGCCTAAGATGGGCGGGCTGAATCCATATCAGTGGAGACATGGAGGAGACAACCCCACTGTACCAAAACTATTGGTGCAGCGCAACATCCCCTTGTCGACCCTCGTCAATTTGTTGCGGATGTACAACGTCTACGAAGCTACGGCTGCGTCATCGAAAGAATGAAACCCAATTGGTCGATGGAGACCGGCTTGACCAGATGGATATCGAAACCGGCTTCCTGCGTCATGGCGTGATGCTGCGGCTGGCCCCAGCCGGTCAGCGCAACCAGCAACATGGCCGGGCCTTCGGGTAACGCCCGCAAGGCACGCGCGGCGGAAAGACCATCCATTGGCGACATGCCCAGATCCAAAATCACGACATCCGGTGCGAACTGCCGCGCCACATCGAGTGCCTGAGTGCCGCATGAAGCCTGCGCCACTTGATGCCCCAACCCCGTCAGCAGATTGGCCAGACAGCTCAGGGCGTCATCGTCGTCATCGGCTATGAGAACACGCTTGGTCACGACTGCCCCCTCATTTGCCCGACACCGCGAGCGTCAACTTTCCTGCACCAGCCGTTTTTGCAGTGATCTGCGTGCGCTGCCCCCGCGCCCCGATATAAAAATGCTGCCGGCCCGGCGAGTTTTGATCGTGCGTAGCGTCCGGCAAGCACGCAGCTATATCCGCGGCGACACCCTGTAAAGCGTCGGCCGCCGATCCGGCGTTCGCGCCTTTCGTCCACGAGCAGGAATATGCGCCGGCTTTCACCGCGCACTGCGCGTCCTGGCCGTAAGGCAATGCAACTGCTTTGCCGTCGTCGGGTCGCAAGGAAGTGAAACCATCGGGCGCAGCCGCCACGATGCGCTTGAGTGCATCGCAGGGATTGGGGGTGTCGTCGGCGAGAGCGATCCCGGGCGTACTCAAGCAAGCCAAGCCAAGGCCCGCCGATGCCGCCACGTACATGAGACCCCGAAGAGTGCTTTTCATAGTGGGCGCTGTCCTGTCTCCGCTTCGTCTTTTTATAAGCTGGCCGGGAAATCGGGAAATGGACGCGGAAGCCCGCGCCCAGGTCGTTTCAACATCGTTTCCTAAGCCGCTTCCAAGCCGGTTTCATCGCCGATGAGGCCTTTGCAAAGCCTGCACCGCCGGCGTGTGTCCGTCTGTGCGCCACCGAATGCTGTCTGATTCGAAACAATCATGAATCTGAGGCAAACGGCGCGACAAGTATAGGCAACGTTCCCTTCCATTGCCGCTATTTATTGTCGATACAACACCGGCGCATCCGGGCTTCACACGGGCTTTACATTTACCCGCGAGCAAAAATCAAACCGGATTGATCACACTTTCTTCCCCGCACGCCGCGCGGCAACCTTTCCGAGCACGGCCAGGTCCTTGTCGCCATCGCCTTGGGCGAGGACGTCGATCAGGTTGTCGCGCACCAGGCTTGCCACGGGCAGCGCGACGTTCACGGCATCGCCGGCAGCCAGTGCCAACCGCACGTCCTTCAAGCCAAGCCGCGCCTTGAACAACGCGGGTTCATAGCGGTTGTCGGCAATCATCCGGCCATATCCCTGGTACACCGGCCCCGGAAAAAGCGTGTTCGTGATCACATCGAGGAATGCGTGTTGATCGATGCCATGTCCCGCCATCAGCGATGCGGCCTCAGCCGTTGTTTCGATCGCCGATGCCAGCATGAAGTTTGCCGCCAGCTTGAACACGTTCGCGTGTTGCGGTGCGGTACCGACGCGCCATGTCTTCTGGCCGATGACATCGAAGACGGGCTGCACGCGGGCGATGGCGTCATCGGCGCCTGCCGCCACGATATTCAGCTTGCCCGCGGCCGCCACGTCCGGTCGGCCGAGCACGGGCGCCGCGACGTAGGCCACGCCGTGCTGCTCGTGCAGGCTTGCCAACTCTTCGCAGAACGCGACCGAGATCGTGGCCATGTTCACGTGCACCAAGCCCTTTGGCGCACGTTCGAGCAAGCCGCTGTCTAGCAGCACGGCGCGTAGCGCGGAGTCGTCGGCGAGCATGGAGAACACGGCGTCGCCTGAAAACGCTTCATCCGCCGAAGCAACCACGCGCGCGCCTTGTTCAGCGAGTACTTTCGTGGCGTCGGGAGAACGGTTCCAGACGCGCACTGTGTGGCCCGCTTTCAACGCATTCAGCGCCATCGCGCCGCCCATGTTGCCGAGTCCAATAAATCCAATGTCCATGCTCTTCTCCTGTCGACCGGAGTTCCCGCTTTAGCGGGTTACTCCGGTCCCATGCTGTTGCAATTGACGATTACATGTCGAATACCATCGCTCCACGACGAACCTCGCCCCCATACGCCGCGAAGCAGACGCGTCAAACCGATGCGATACTCGAATCCATGACGACTGCCACGTTCCGTTTTCATCGGGAGTTGAATGAGTTCCTGGCGCGGCCGCAGCGCGAACAGGCGTTTGCGTGCGTGTGTCCGGTGGCGTCGACGACCAAGCATATGATCGAAGCACTCGGCGTGCCGCACACGGAAGTGGCGCTGATTCTACGCAACGGCCTGCCCGACGGCTTCGATACCCTCGTCGCAGACGCCGATTTTATCGATATTTACCCGCCCGGCATGATGCCGCGCGCGCTTGAAATCGTGCATCCCTTGCGCGCGCCATTGCGGCTGGAGTCGCTGCGTTTTATCGCCGATGCGCATCTTGGCGGCCTGGCTCAACTGCTGCGGCTGGCCGGTTTCGATACCCGCTACGACAACCATTTTCCCGACGATGAAATCGAGCAACTCGCGCTCGCCGAACATCGCGTGGTGCTCACGCGCGATCGTGAATTACTGAAGCGCCGCTCGCTCGTCCACGGCTGTTATGTGCGCACGCTACAACCCGATGCGCAGTGGCGCGAAGTCGCTGCGCGGCTCGGGCTTGCGCAGCACGTCCGCCCGTTCCGGCTCTGCCTGATGTGCAACGCGCCGCTGCGTCGTGCGAGCGCGGACGAGGTAAGTGATCGCGTGCCAGAAGGTGTGCTTGAACGGCATGCACGATTTGTCACATGCGATGTGTGCAGGCGAGTATTTTGGGAAGGATCGCACTGGAAGCGGATGCGGGCGCGAATCGAAGAATTGATGGATGGCGCGCCCGGGAATCCGCCCGTTCCGGCGTCTGGCTAGTGGCAATAGAGAGGCACAAGCGAGGCGCGGGCGCGGAGGTGCGTACAATACGCGCCTCGGCACTGTGCCTTTATAGCTTTTGGAGCTTCGCGTGAAAAAATTCGATCTGGAAAAAAACAAGGCGCTCAAGCTGGCCAACGGCCTGAAGCAAAACAGCGCGTCGAGCTTTGGCCCGCAAGCCGGGCAGCCGAAACTGGACAAGCGCGAACAGCGCCGTCAGGATCAGGAAAAAGGCCTCGTGCCCTTCGCCTGCAAGCTGGACAGCGATCTCGTGAAGCAATTGCAGGAACATGCCGCCAAGCACGAAGGCGGAATGACGGAAGCGCTGGCGGAATTGTTGATCAAGGCAGGACTGAAAGCCAAGGCAGCGGTTTAAGCGAATTCGGTGAGTCTGCCGGCCGAATGAGGTTGGGCTAAGCCAAAGCGCCGCTTGCGTATATTGTCTGCTGAATAGAGAAGCCGTTCCGGCGTGTCAGGGACGGTTTTTTACGTGCGTCTTTTCAGACGCTCCCCTCTTTCTCGATCACCAGGATTCGCGCAATGCCGACCGGCTCCGCAATGTGTTCATCGCCGGATTGAGCGTGAAAGATATCACCGGCATCGAGCAGAAATTCTTCCTCAACGCCCTCTCGCCGCACGCGCATTCTCACCTGGCCTTGCATGACCGCGAAGACTTCCTCGCCGTCGTTCACGTGCCATTTATAGGGAGCGTCAGTCCAGTGAAGGCGGCATGAGACGCCGTTCATCGTGGTGATATCGAGTGCACCCCATGCACGCTCGGCGGTAAATTCGCGGCTTTTAACAACTTTCATGGGTCTTCCTGCAAGAGGTCAAGATCAACGTATCAAGACAAGGCGCGTGCACGGCCGGTCAAGTGCTGGCGAGTGTAAAGAGCGCCGTGATCGTTTTCAAGCGGCCACGCAGAAACGCGCCCGGCCTGTGTGGCGGGGCGCGTTTCGATCATGACCTGGCTACGTTGCGTGTAGCTCAGGCTTTCTTGTTATAAGCGTTGCACCAGCCTTTCGATGCAACCTGCTTGCCGGCGAACATTGGGCAGGCCGCGTACGCATCGGTGGCCTTGCCTTGATAGAACGAGCAGTTGCCGCAATCCTGGCCGGCGGCGTAGCGCGGGAATTTGGCTTTATCGACGGTTGCTGCGTCGAGCTTGTAACCGAGGCTTTGCGCCATGGGATCCGATTCCGCCAGTTTGACGGGGTCGGCGAACGCGGTACGCGATACCGCGAGTGCCGATGCCACGCCAATGCTCGAAATCAAAAACGTGCGTCGTGAGGACTTCATGAGAATGTGCTCCGTTGTATTGGGGGTGTGCGCCGTTCTTATCGACGACGATCTCCAAAGCATATCAACGCGAAGCACAGCAAACTCAGTCAAATCTTATAGATAACCGATGACGAAAGGTCGCAACGGGTTTGCACTCACGTCACCTCAGCCCAGCATTTTCGCGACCTTCTCCGCAATCGCCAGCGACGCCGTCAACCCGGGCGATTCAATCCCAAACAAGTTCACCAACCCCGCCTTGCCGTGCGCCGCCCGCCCCTGAATCATGAAGTCGGCCGCCGGCTGACCCGGTCCGGATAGTTTCGGACGAATTCCTGCGTAAGCGGGTTGCAGTGCATCGTCGGGAAGATTGGGCCAATACGCTCGAATGGCGGCGTAAAAGCTGGCCGCGCGCTGCGGATCAACGGTGTAATCGATCTTCTGGATCCATTCGACGTCAGGACCGAACTTGGCCTGACCGCCCATATCGATGGTGAGATGCACGCCGAGCCCGGCTTCATTGGGCATTGGGTAGATCAGGCGATCAAACGGCGTCCGGCCGCTCACGGTGAAGTAATTGCCCTTCGCGAAATACAGCGGCGGCACATGGCGCGCATCGAGTCCGCGGATAGTGCGCGCAATCTGGTTCGCCGAGAGCCCCGCGCTGTTGACCACACAGCCGGCCTGAAAGGCCATGGGCGCCTCGCCTCCCGTTTCCACGATAAACCCACCGTCGCGGGCATCGATATCCGTCACCGGCGTATGAAACGCCACGGTCGCGCCGTCGCGTTCCGCGTCGCCTTGCAACGCGAGCATGAATTGATGACTATCGATAATGCCCGTTTGCGGCGATAACGCCGCCTCCACGCACTGAAGTTGCGGCTCCATCTCCGCAGCTTCGGCGCTGCTTATGCGCACCAGGTCCGTAACGCCGTTTTCGAGCGCTTTTTGCTGAATTGCGGCGAGTTGTTGCAACTGGTTGCGCGCCGTGGCGACGAGCAATTTGCCGCAGCGGTTGTACGGGACGCCGTGGGCGTCGCAATACTCGTAGAGCATCGCCCGGCCGCGCACGCACAAATCCGCCTTCAGCGAGCCCCGTGGGTAATACAGCCCCGCGTGGATAACCTCGCTGTTGCGCGAACTCGTGCCCGTGCCGACCGCTTCGCCCGCTTCGAGCACGATCACCTCGCGGCCACGCGCGGCCAGCGCTCGCGCAATGGCGAGTCCGACCACGCCCGCGCCAATCACTACACATTCGATTCTGTCCATCTCACTATTCTAGGCCAGCCCGTGGAGCCGTTTCGGGCACTTTATTGCGGTTTTTGTGCCCTTGGCAATATTGGCTTCAGGAAGGCCTCATTTTCCGAAATAATCCGGGCCAAAACAGGAAATATGGCCTTTTTGCCCGGGAAAAGTCAGTTTCAGGCCATATTTTGAGGGGTTTTTGCAGAATTCTCCAAAACGCACCTTCAGAACCCGATCGACTTCTTCCTCGCACCATTGCCTAATTCGATGTCCCGAGCCTGCACTTCATGCCGGTTATCGATACGTGCATTGCCAAAAGCATTGAGCATTGCGCGCCGCATGGCCCGCGGGGAAGCCTTGGTCAACGCGTCGAGCGGCGCGCCGCCGAGTGTCTCCGGAAAGCGTGCGCCCCACGCGTGTGCGCTGCGGATCTCGTGATAAATCGATTGCGCGATCCGGCGCGCGCCGTCGCGATCCGGCGGCGCGATCTCATACACGTTCATCCGGTTCAACAACGGCTCGGGAATCGTGTTTGCCTGATTCGCCGTCGCGATCCAGACCACATTGCCCGCGTTGATCGGTATTTCAGCGAATTCATCGATAAAACTCTGCGCCGTATCGTGTTCCAGCAACGCGTACAGCGCACCGAGCGGGTCGTATTGGGCATCGCCGGTGGCTTTGTCGATTTCATCGACTGTCATCACCGGATTGGCGTAACTGCCGTTCACGAGCGCATCGAACACCTTGCCCGGCTTCGCGTTGCGCCATTGCGACGACGCGCCCGACAAGATCCACCCGGCCGTCAGCGAACTCATGGCGAGGTAGTGGCAGGACGTGCCGAGCAAACGCGCCAGTTGCTTCGCGAAATGCGTCTTGCCGATACCCGGATCGCCGAGCAACAGCATGGGCATCAATTCGAGGCGATCCTCGGTTTCAAGGCACAGCGCGATCTGCTTGCGGATATCGTTGAGCGGCTCCTGGAAATTGGGCAGATCGGCCACCAGATCGTCTATGGACGGCATCCGGTTAGGTTTGACGCAAAAGCGCAAATTACCCGCTTTGAGCATCTTTTCGTACGTCGCGCGCAGCGCCTCGCTGCCCCCTTCGCTCAGGTCGTTCAACGCAGTTTCCACCTCGTCCAGGTCGTAGACCTTGCTGAACGAAGCCACGGCGAGTTCTTGTTTGACTACGGCGGTGCTCATGGCTTACCCCGGTTTTGTTGATCGGCAAATTCAGTTTATCGGCCATAAAGATGCACGCAAGCGAGCAGTCCCGGGCGTCTGCTGCTAATCGCATAAAAATACGATGGCTTCGGCAGGCGAGCCCAAGCGCTTGTATGATCGTCAGGTTGCGCTTGTGGAAAAGCGGTGCCGTGTCGAGTGCAAGCGGGGTGCAAGCGGGTGCGAAAAGTGCGGTAGGAAATGCGCCTCGGGTCGCTTTTGGAAACATTTCCACGCTGAACGCCCGCAGCGGATCACGGTCAGAAATCAGTCTCAGAGCAAGCTACCCGGATCGAACAGGCCACGGCCCAGACGCAATAAGGGATCAGGAGAAAAGCACTTATGTTGAAACATCACACGGCAGCGTTGCTGTTTTGCGCCGCGATCGCCGCGCCTTTCAGCGCCCTTGCGCAAAGTACGCCGCCGCAGCCGGTCAAATGGGAACTGCAGGTTTTGCAGGACGGTCAGCAGATCGACAGTTTCACCGGCACGACGAGCGTCGGCCAGGCCCGCACCGATACCCATCATCACGTGATAAAAAACAACGTAGGTTGTGCCGATAAACCCGCCGGCGACATCGACCTGCAGCGCACGCTCACCATTTCCCCTATCCACGCCAACGGCGACGACATCACGTTGCAGATCGACGCGCAGGAAACCTTGCAAAGCAATGACGCACCGGTGACGGTGGCGGGTTGCAAGCTGCCGCCGCAACCGCGTCAGGTCAGCGCCACGCATCCCGGGCTTGTGCTGAAGCCGGGCGAATGGTCGACGTGGCAAATCGTCGATAAAAATCCGTCGATCACCTATAAGGTTCGTGCGACGCTGGCAACGGCTGCGCAATAGCGCGCCGCGCGTCGATCACACTCGACGCAGCCGCGTCCCACACCTCATTCATCGCATGCGAAATCCAGAACATTTCACCTCCGGCATTCCCTCCGTTCGCGACACACCTGATTTCGTGGCCGTGAGCTGGAACCTGCACAAGGGGCGCTCACCGCTTGGTCTCCAGGCGTGGAGCGCAATGCAGCGCTGGGTGCAGTCGACCAAAGCCGATGCCTATTTCCTGCAGGAAGCCATGGCGCGCCGGATGCCCCAGCCGGTGCTGGCGGCGAGTTTCGGCAATCCGCTCGATGCGCCCGTCGATGACATCTGGCATTGCCAGGCGACGGAAATCGCGACGTCGCTTGACCTGCAGATCGCGCTTGGGCAGAACGTGTTCAAGCCATCGTGGCGGCATGGCAACGCGATTCTTTCACCCCATCCGCTGGATCTGGGCGGACGTTGGGATATCTCGGCGCATCGATTCGAGCGGCGTGGCTTGCTGGTCGCGCGCGCCACGTTTGCCGGGCGCTCGGTCACGTTACTGTGCGCGCATCTCGCGCTGACGCGGGCGGCGCGGTTGCGGCAAATGAACTGGATCGCGTTGTGGATTTCGAAAGAAGCGCCTGAAGGGCCGCTCGTTTTGGCAGGCGATTTCAACGACTGGCGCAATGACTCCGTGGGTGTCTTCGGCGAGCTGGGGATGAGCGAAGTGGCGACCATGCTCGGTGAATCGGGGCGGACTTATCCGGCGTTTTCACCCGCGCTCGCGCTCGACAAGATGTTCGTGCGCGGAATGAAGCCAGTCGAGTGGATCACACCGACGCAGGACACCGCATGGCTGTCCGACCATCTGCCCTATATGGCGAAGCTGCGGGTGGAATAAAGCCGCTTTTTATTGTGCGTCGCCGGCGAATGACGCGGCAATCACGGTTTCTATCGCGGTGAAAGAGACGGGCTTGACCAAGTGGTGGTCGAAGCCGGCATCGCGTGCTTTCTGCTTGTCGCTTTCCGCGCCGTAGCCCGTCAGCGCTATCAGCAATGCGGTTTTGGTCACCGCCCGCGTGCGCATCTGCCGCGCGACCTCGAAGCCGTCCATGCCCGGCAAACCAATATCCAGGATCACGACATCGGGCGCGAAGTCATCGACCATGGCAAGTGCGCTCGGGCCATCGTGCATCACGCGAATTTCGTGGCCGAGCGTTTCGAGCAGCATCGACATGGCTTCGGCGGCATCGACGCTGTCATCGACGAGCAAGACCCGGCGCGGTTGGGTCGATTCGCCCGGCGTGCTGTCGATCATCGTCATGGTACTTTCCTGAAATTTTGAGAGTGCTGAAGGTGCTCGCACGCCGAGCGCAACAAGCGTGCGGATAATTTCAAGATGATACCGGGAAAGTGGATTCGCTCCGTTCAGCCGATGGCACGGGTGCGCGGAATCCAGCCAAATCGCGCTTCGATTATTTCTCCCGGCATTAACACTCCACCGCCGATGTCCTTGCGGGGCGCGTCGAGATTCAGGAAATCGACCGTGTTCGTGACCGGTTCCACGCACAGTTGGTCCGGATGCGACGAGGGCGCGAACAGGACCATGTGGTCGAACGGCGCATCGGCGGTTAGCGTCACGCTGCGATTTTCGTCAGGCCAGTCAATGGTCGCCGACCTCGACCAGCCAGCAAAATTGTTATCGAGATCGAAGGCATCGGCGGACAACCCTTCCGGCGATGCCAACGCATCAACGCACGGATGCGCGCCGAGAAACGTCGGCAGGAGATCCGGCGTGGCGTGCCACATCGCGCGAATGTTGGTGTGGATGCGCGTGGCCGGCGTGCGAGGGTAATAAGGATGATGACCCATGCCGAACGGCATAGGCTGATCGTCAAGACTGCGTATCGACAGGGTGACGAACAAGCCTGTGTCATCGAGTTCAATACGCTGGGTCGCTTCGTATCGATACGGCCAGTGGTGCGCCGGTTCGTCACTGGGTTCGTGATTCAGATGCAATTCCACCGCGGTGGGTGAAACCAATCCCACGCGCCAGGACCGACGCCACGCGTGTCCATGCAGCGCGTGATCGAACGCGTTGCCATCGGCGGATAGATCGACTTCACGGCCATCGAAGGCAAAACGTCCATCGCGCAGCCGGTTGCAGTACGGCAGCAACGGAAAGCTCGCCATGCCGAGCGGGTTGCGCGCCGCGAGCGCATCGGCCGATGCAGGGCGTAACCAATGCAGCATGTTGCTGCTGTCCCGCAAATCGTAAAACGCCGCGATCGCGCCGCCGACGTGCGGCGCCAGCAACGCGCGCCGATTCTCAAAGCGCAGCTCAATCAGCGCGGCGTCATTCAACGCGACGCGAAACCCGTCGTCAGCGGCCGGCGCGAGCTGAATGAATTCAGTAGTTTGATCGGCGGCGCTTTCATCGGCGCGGGTCCGTTGATCGGTGTTCAATATGCGAACCGCTGATAACTTTCGTCGAAGGTCCGCGCTGTCTTGTCGACTTGCGGGCTATAGCGCAGCAACCGTTTTGCGCGGGCGGGCAGCGCGGCGAACACGTCGCGCGGCACTTGCACCTGCACTTCCGGCCGGAAATACCACGAACGGCTGTAACCGATCACGACCATCGGACGCGGGGTATCGGTGAGATTCGGCGTTCCGCGATGCAACCCGCGCACATCGCGGATCATCACGTCGCCGAGTTGCATGGGAACGCGTTCCGCCGGATATCGTCCATCGGCCAAACCAGCGAGCGCTTCCTCACGCGATATCCGGTGCGTTCCGCGCGTCGTTTCCAGCGAGCCGTTTTCGTCATTCACATCGATAAGCGGAAAATTCACCGCCAGCTGGAACGATGGCGTTTCCGGGAAGTTATCGAATAAAGGCGGCGTGTCGCGATGCCAGTCCTGAAAGTCGGAACCGCGCACAGGGGTATCGGTGGCGAGCTGGCACATCACGGGGTCTGGTCCGGCGATGCGCTCGACGATCCCCAAGACATCGTCATCGCAGAAAATGGCGGGATCGGCGAACTCGCGCTCGAACGGCAACGTGACGTAATAGCGCCCCGGCCCGCGATTGCCACTGCCACCCTGCTCGCGCGCCGCCGTTTCGTGCGGCTCGAAAAGCGGCGCGAAAGCCGCGCGCCAGGCCTCAAGCGTTGCGCGCGGAAAATGGTTGGGCAACAGGACAAAGCTGTCACGCTCGAAATCCTTTGCAAGCGCATCGCGAGCGCGCTCGTCATAGCGGGCCATCATCGTCTCCTTGGTTGCGCCACGCGAGTCGGGCGCGGTCGGCGCGCCTGGCTTTCACTCATCCGACAGCCCGGCGCGCGCCCCGAGAATCGCACGATCACCATGGAGTAGTCAATATTATTAGTAATAACACTTAGGGCCGCTTTATTCGCCGCGAAAGTAATGCAGACAATGGTTTGCGAGCGTTGTCGACTGGAAATATTAGTGTTACCGTCGGCGGCATCCGTAGAACGCTTTAGCGCCACGCAACAACCACACCGCCGCCGCCTTTTCGCGGCCTGAGACAATGAAAAAATCCACGCAACGCCGTCCAACGATGACCGACATCGCGAAACTGACCGGCGTTTCGCAATCCACCGTGTCCTTGGTGCTGAACAACGCGACTAGCGCAAAATTCTCCGACTCTACGCGCAATAAGGTACTGAAGGCAGCGCAGGATCTGGGCTATCGGATGACGGCTCGCGAGCCGCTGGCCGCAGCAATCGCGCCGAACGAGAAGAACCTGATTGTGTATCTCGCCGATGAAATTTCGACGAGCCCGCATCCCGTTGTGAACATCGACGGCGCCCGTGATGCAGCGTTCGCAAATGGCCGGATGCTGGCGGTTTACTCGACGCACGGCAACGCGGAAATCGAGCAGCAAGTACTCGACGCCACACTGACTAATCCCAACGTGCTCGGCGTGATTTACGCGACGGTTTATACGCGCAAGGTGATGTTGCCCTCGGCGCTTTCAAAGGTCCCAACAGTCCTCCTGAACTGCTACACAAGCGATTCCGAGCTTTCTTCGGTGGTGCCGGCCGAAGTTGCTGGAGGACATGCCGCAACGGAATATCTGCTGAACGCGGGGCATCGAAGGATCGGATATGTGAACGGTGAACCTTGGCAAGACGCGGCGCGCGATCGCCTGAAAGGGTATCGAACTGCGCTGTCAACTGCGGACCTCCCGTTCGCCGCTGAGCTGGTGCGTGAAGGCGACTGGAGCTCGGGTTCGGGCTTCGAACAAACGCTCTCACTGATGCGCGAGACCAATCCGCCCACGGCCATTTTCTGCGCGAACGATTTGATGGCGCTCGGCGCGATCGAAGCTTTGAAGCAGCTTGGATTACGCGTGCCCGAAGACGTCTCCGTACTCGGTTACGACGACCAGGAAATCGCCCGCCACACGCATCCGCCGCTCTCCACCGTCGTCCTTCCGAACTACGAATTGGGCCGATGGGCGGTCGAAACGCTGCTCCAGGAAGAACACAACCGCGCCGCCGGTGCACCCGTGCGCCGACGTACGGTGAAGCTTGATGGGCCGCTCGTCGAACGCGCGTCGGTAAGGGTAATCACCGTGGCAAAACAACTCGTAATTAATAATATTAGCGATTGACCAATAATAAAATACGGTGGAATAATCATCGCACGCCGACTTATTGAGATAGAGCAAAAAGACGGAAAACTCAGCTGGACCGACGTACTTAAAAAAGCAGGACCATCCATACCGGAGGAAGACATGCTGTCGCTTGAAAACTTCAACAAACGCAAATTCCCGTTGCGCGTGCTGGCTTCATCAGTGCTCGCGCTGTCGATGGTGGCAGGCGTCAGCATTGCCCACGCCGACGACTCTCCGCTGCCCAAGCTCGCGACCAAGAAACCCTTGCGCGTCGGCTTCGCCCAGACCGAAAGCAACAACCCGTGGCGTCTCGCCGAAACCAAGAGCTTCAAGGACGTCGCGGCGAAATGCGGCTGGCAGATGGTCATGACCGACGCGAACAGCTCGGCATCGAAACAAGTCGCCGACATCCAAAGCATGATCGCGCAGCACGTCGACCTGATCGTGTTCCCGCCGCGTGAAGAAAAGCCGCTCGCGCCTATCGTGTTGCAAGCGAAGAAAGCCGGCATTCCGGTGATCCTGGTCGACCGCGACGTCGATCAATCGGTGGCGAAAGCGGGTAAGGACTACATCACGTTCATCGGCTCGGACTTTATCAACCAGGGACAACGTGCGGCTGACTGGCTGGTCAAATCGACCGGCGGCAAGGCCAAAATCATCGAATTGGAAGGCTCCACGGGCGCGTCCGCTGCGAACGATCGCAAGAAGGGTTTTGACGATGTGATCGCAAAGAATCCAGGCATGCAGATCATCGCGTCGCAAAGCGGTGACTTCGCGCGTGACAAGGGTCGCCAGGTCATGGAAACGCTGCTTCAGGCGCATCCCGACGTGACCGCCGTTTATGCACACAATGACGAAATGGCGCTCGGCGCAATTGCCGCTATCAAGGCAGCCGGGAAGCAGCCAGGCAAGGACATCACCCTTGTGACGATCGACGGGACGAAGGGCGGCATGGACGCTATCGCTGCCGGCGAACTCGGCGCGAGCGTGCAGTCGAGCCCGTTCTTCGGGCCGCTCGCTTGCGACGTGGCGCAGAAGTTCGCGAAGGGTGAAACCGTTCCGCCGTGGGTGAAAGTCTCCGACCGCTTTTACGATAAGAGCAACGTTAAAGAGAGCATGCAGTACGGTTATTGAGCGAATGCGTTCATTGAACGTTGAAGCGAACGTACCAAGCTTGAGCTAATGAGCAACGAAGGTGTTCGAAGCGGCGCGCCCCGTCTTTCGCGGGCCGTCGCTTCTTTTGTATCCGGCGGACGGAACGCATTCAGTGCGTAACACCAGCCGCCAGGGAGACGCACTAGATGAACACGCTAAATTCCGGAACACCCCTGCTAGAGATGCAGGACATCGACATCAGCTTTGGCGGTGTCGCCGCGTTGCGGCACGCGCGGCTCTCGGTGTCGGCGGGAGAAGTGCATGCGCTGATTGGGCAGAACGGCGCGGGTAAATCGACGCTGATCAAGATCCTGACGGGCGCATACCGGCGCACGTCGGGCACGATTCGTTTCGATGGCCGCGAAGCCGATTTCCGCAGCCCGAAAGAAGCGCGCGAAGCCGGTATCAGCACGATCTATCAGGAGATCAATCTCGTCCCGTTCCGCTCGATTGCCGAGAACATTTTTCTCGGCCGCGAGCCGCGCCGGTTTGGGATGATTGACTGGAAGACGATTCATCGCCGCGCTCAGGAACTGCTCGATTCGTTCGGATTACAGATCGATGTCAGCAAGCCCGTGCGCGAGTTTTCAACCGCGATTCAACAGATGGTGGCGTTGGCGCGGGCGGTATCGTCGGACGCGAAGATGGTCATCATGGATGAGTCCACCTCGTCGCTCGATGAACGCGAAGTGGAGTTGCTGTTCACCGTCGTGCGTCGCTTGAGAGACGACGGCCGCGCGGTGATTTTCGTTTCGCATCGGCTGGATGAACTGTACGCGCTGTGCGATCGCGTCACGGTCATGCGCGACGGGCAGACGGTCGCGGAAAGCCCGATGGCTTCGCTCGACAAGCTGCAGCTCGTCACCACCATGCTCGGCCGCACGCTTGCCGCCGTCGTGCAGGAGGACAGCGCGGTCAAGGAAGCGAATCTCGCCAAGCGCGGGTCGACGGCGATCAGCGCGACGAACCTTGGCGCGGGGTTGAAGGTGTCGGACGTATCGCTCGATGTCCACTCTGGCGAAGCCGTCGGTCTTGCCGGGCTGCTCGGCTCGGGCCGCACGGAAACCATGCGGTTGATGTTCGGCGCGGATTCGACCGAGCGTGGGTCGCTTTCCATCGATGGCAAGACGGTCACGCTGAAGTCGCCGCAAGACGCCATTGCGCGCGGCATTGCGTATCTCACCGAGGACCGCAAGGGCGAAGGCATTGTGCCGGAGCTTTCCGTGCGCGATAACCTCACGCTCGTGTGCCTGCGTACGCTGACCAAACGCGGCGCGGTCGATGTCGCGAAGCAACGCGAGATCGTGGACCGGTTTATCGAATCGTTGGGGATCAAGCTGCGTTCGCCCGACCAGCCGATACGGGAACTCTCGGGCGGCAATCAGCAGAAGGTTTTGCTCGCGCGCTGGCTGGCGACGAACCCGACGTTGTTGCTTCTCGATGAACCCACAAGAGGGATCGATGTCGGCGCTAAAGCCGATGTCGCCAAGATCATCCGCGAACTCCGCGACTCGGGATTAGCCGTGTTGCTGTCGGCGTCCGAGCTGGAAGAACTCACCGCGGTGGCCGATCGCGCTGTCGTGATCCGCGACGGCAAGACCGTCGCCGAGCTCGACGGTGCGCGCATGAGCGAAGCATCGATCATGGATGCGATTGCGTACGGCTCGGGTGAAGAATCCTCGCTGGCGGAAGCGGTCGATTCGGTCGATGCCAAAGAAGGTCAGTCATGAATCAGAAAACTCAACCGGCGACCGCTGCGCCAATCGCACAGGCTGCGCAGAAGAAAAAACATCGAATCACGATTCAGCGCGAAATCGCCGTGCTGCTCGCGATGATTGTCTTCAACCTCCTGTTCACGCAGCACTTCTGGTCGTTGCAGACGTTCAACGTCAACCTGACGCAAGTGGTGACGATCGTGATCGTCGGCATTGGGATGACGCTGGTCGTGGCGACGGGCGGTATCGATTTATCGGTGGGCGCTTCCATGGCGATTGCCGGTTCGCTCGCGCCGATGATCTTCATGAACGTGGCCGGACCCTTCGGCATTGCGCTGGCGTTTGTGTTGCCCGTGCTGGCCGCCGCGCTCTGCGGTGTGTTCAACGGCTTCCTCGTTACAAGGCTTGCTGTGCAACCGATTGTCGCGACGCTGGTGCTGTTCATCGCGGGGCGCGGCATTGCGCAAGTGTTCACCGACGGCAGCCTGCAAGCTTTCGATAACCCCGCGTTCCAGTGGATCGCATTGGGCCGCGTAGCGGGCGTGCCGGCGCAAGTGTTCCTGATGCTCGCGCTCGTGGCGTTGTTCGCCTGGGTCGTGCGCAAGACCTTGTTCGGGCAGTACTTGCTCGTGACGGGCGGCAACGAACAGGCTGCGTATCTGAGCGGCATTCCGACGGCGCGCGTGAAGATGATCGCGTACACCTTGTGCGCGGCGCTGGCAGGATTGGCGGGGTTGATTTCGATCTCGGTTAATTCGTCGTCGGACGCCAACGTGATCGGCCTCGGCTCCGAGCTCGATGCCATTGCCGCGGTCGCCGTGGGCGGCACGGCATTGACGGGCGGCAGGGCGTACATCGTGGGCACGCTGATAGGCGCGCTCATTATCCAGTTGCTGCGATACACGCTGCTCGCCCACGGCATTCCCGATGCTGCTGCGCTCGTGGTCAAGGCCGGCATCATCATTGTCGCGGTGTATGTCC
Source organism: Caballeronia sp. LjRoot29 (assembly GCF_964252755.1). Lineage (NCBI taxonomy): Bacteria > Pseudomonadati > Pseudomonadota > Betaproteobacteria > Burkholderiales > Burkholderiaceae > Caballeronia > Caballeronia sp. LjRoot29. The sequence goes on from NZ_CAXUPU020000027.1 coordinate 46,934, forward strand.
AGCGGCGTCAGCGATAGGAAGACATCGACATGAGAAAGAACCTTCCCATTCTGTTGGCGTTAGCGGCGCTACTGCTGCTCGGTGTGCTTCGATACGACCACTTTGCATCGGCCTACAACATCAATTCTTTCTGGCGATACAACTCGATGTTCGCGTTGATATCGGTGGGCATGGCGTTTGTGATCATCACGGGAGGGATAGACCTGTCCGTGGGAACGGTGGCGGCGCTGGCGAGCGTGGTGGCCGCGCTGGCGAGTCCGCATGGCGGTCTGGTCGCGGTACTCGCGGGCGCGGGCGCGGGGCTCGCTATCGGCGTGTTGAACGGCCTCGTCATCACGCATATGCGGATCTTGCCGTTTATCGTCACGTTGGCGACGAGCCTGGGGGCGCATGGCTTGGCGTTGTTGCTGGGCCATAACGATGCTGTATCGATTGCACCCACCTCCAGTTTCGGCAACTTTGGACAAGGCGATGTTTTGGGTCTGCCGATTCCGGGAATCGTTGCGGCGGTGGCGGCTGTTTTGGGCTGGCTGGCATTGCGAAGCACACGCTTCGGGCGACATGCGCTGGCTATCGGCGGCAGTGAAGAGGCATCGCGTTTGATGGGCTTGAACGTGGACCGGACGCTGGTCATGGTCTATGCGTTGAGCGGCTTGCTGGCCGGCATAGCGGGCGCGATTTTGGCGGCGCAGTTTGGTGCAGGGCAGCCGAATGAAGGCGTGGGCTGGGAGTTGTTCGCGATATCGGCGGTGGTGCTGGGCGGGACGTTATTGACGGGCGGACAAGGATCGATCGCGATGACGATAGCCGGCGTCGCGCTGCTGGGTTTGGTGTTCAACCTCTTGAACTTCGAGAATGGATTGGGCTTTATCAGCCTGTCGGCGTACTGGCAATCGGTGATTCGCGGCGTGTTCCTGCTGCTGGTGATCGTGCTGCAAGCGCGCGTGCTGAAGAAGCGGGTGACGGTGACGAAGCTGGCGCGTTGAAAGAGTGCGCAAGTTTCGGGAAAAGGAATCTGCTAAGTTATAGATATCGACAGATACCGGCTTAGCAGACCTACCCTCCATGTTCGATCTCTTCGACGACATCCCCAAGCCTGACATCGACTGGCTGCCTGAGTGGCTGGACGCAGCCACTGCGTCGGACACGCTAGCCACCTTGCTCGATGAAATCACCTGGCAGCAGGACTCGATGAACACGCCCGCGGGCAAAATCCCCTTCCCGCGCTTGACCGCGTGGCAGGGCGATCCTGGCGCGGTGTATGTGTACTCCGGCATCCGCAACGTCCCGAAACCGTGGACGCCAACGGTTTTATCGTTGAAAACAAAAGCCGAAGCCGCCGCTCAAACTGCGTTCAACAGCGTATTGATCAACCGCTACCGCACAGGCATGGACAGCATGGGCTGGCACGCCGACAAGGAGCGCGAACTCGGGCCGCAACCGGTGATTGCGTCGGTGAGTCTGGGCACGACGCGGACGTTTGACTTCCGGCATACGAAGATCCGGCAAACACATACGCTTCAACTCACGCACGGCAGCCTGCTCATCATGCAGGGGCGCACTCAACTCGACTGGGCGCACAGGGTGCCGAAAGAACCCGAGGCGCGCGGTGAACGCATCAACCTGACGTTCCGATACGTGGACGCATCGGCAGCGCCCAAGCGCCCATAGATCAACTCAGCGCCTGGCGACGAAATCAATCTCGACGAGCGCATCGCGCGCCAATCCCGTCACGCCGATACACGTCCTCGCCGGCAACGGCTTAGGCAGAAAGTAGGCCTTATAAACAATGTTCATCGCGGCGTAATCGCGTTTGAATTCGGTCAGGAAAATCCTCACGCTGACCACGTTATCAAGCGATAGTCCAATCCCCTCCAGCACGAGAATCAGGTTATCCATCACGCGCCGCGTTTGCGCTTCAACGCCTTCGGGCAAGGGCTTAGCGTCATCGGCGGGATCGGTCGGCATTTGGCCGGTGAGAAACACCCAGCCGTCCGCTTCGGCCGCGTGAGAGAAAGGACCGACCGGGGCGGGCGCGGTATCGACCATGGAAAATATGGGCAACGTCATTGTGTCTCCTTCGAAAGATCAGGCCGATACCGTACCGGATCAAAAATCCAGCCGCCGCGCCCGATGATCACAACGCTCCATCAGATTGCGGCACTATCAGCGCCAGCGACAAGCGTCGCCTAATAAACCTTCAATTGCATTACATTGCGACGGCATGCGCTTTGCTCCAATTGAGCACCACAGGACGATCCCATGCCCAAGAAAAAGAAATTCAAGCTTCCCCGCCCCAATGATCGTCAAGCGCTCCTGTTCGAGCGCCGCAACATGAAAATGGCCGAATCCGCGCATGCCTACGTGCGTGGAAGTACAACCAAGTTCTATGAATGGCTCGACGGCATTGAAGGTCACACGCTCCCCGAAGGCCCGGCTATCTGGATCTGCGGAGATTGCCACACCGGCAATCTCGGACCTATCGCCAACGCCGACGGCCGCGTGGAAATCCAGATCCGCGATCTCGACCAGACCGTAATCGGCAATCCGGCGCACGACATCATCCGGCTAGGGTTATCGCTGGCGACGGCCGCGCGCGGCTCGGACCTGCCCGGCGTGACGACAGCACGCATGATGGAAGCTGTCGCGCAAGGCTACGAGCATGCGTTCGATCGTTCCAGTCACCGCTCCGTCAGGGATACGAAACCCGAAGAGGTGCGGGTGATGATGAAAGAAGCGGTCCGACGCACGTGGCAGCAACTGGCGATCGAACGCATTGAAGACATTGAGCCGAGCATTCCTCTCGGCAAGCGTTTCTGGCCGCTAGATAAAACCGAGCGCATTGCAATAGACACGTTGTTCCGGCAGCGCGAGATTGCGGATATAGCAACCGCCTTGCGCAAGGATGCCGACGAAGAAAACGTCACCGTGATCGATGCTGCGTACTGGGTGAAGGGCTGCAGCTCGCTCGGCCGCTTGCGATATGCGGTGTTGCTGGATATCGACGGCGGCGCGGTAGAAGGCGACGATCTTTGCCTGATCGATATCAAGGAAGGCGTGAAGGCCGCGGCCCCGCGTTACACGGATGCAGATGTGACCAAGCGCATGCCGCGCGATAACGCCGAACGCATCGTGGAAGGCGCGCGGCATCTGACGCCGTGGCTCGGTGAACGGATGCGCTCGGCGCGGTTGAACGACCGGTCGGTGGTGATCCGCGAGTTGTTGCCGCAGGACATGAAACTGACGGTCGAGCAATTAACGCAGGAAGAAGCGATCAAGGCGGCGAGCTATCTCGCGATGGTTGTTGGCAAAGCGCACGCGCGGCAGATGGATGCGGCGCAGCGGCGCGCGTGGTTATCGGAGTTGCGTCGCGCGAAATCGAAGTCGCTGGATGCGCCGTCGTGGTTGTGGAAAAGCATCGTGGAGTTGGTTAGCAGTCACGAGGCGGGCTATCTCGAACATTGCCGTCGATATGCGCTGGGGTCGGCGTCGTAACGGAACCTGCGTTCATCGACCAACTAAAAAGAAGGCCCGTTCCAACCAACGTTGGAACGGGCCTTCTTCGTACAGACTGACTTGATGCCTGGTTTGGCGATCTCCTGAACAGCCCGTCAACACTCAATAACCATAGCCGCGGCGTTCACGCCAATGATTCTCGCGCCATTGCTCATGGCGCCATTCGCGGCGATGCCATTCGCGTTCGCGCCATCCTTCGTCGCGATAACCGCCGTATCCGTACCCTACGACAACAGGCGGCGCAACATACACCGGCTGGGGCGCGTAATAACCCGGTACACCGATCCCCACGTCGACATTAACGTGAGCGGACGCTGCCGCCGACACCATCAATACACTCAAGCCCAGTACCGCACCCAGGATCTTCTTGTTCATTGCATCTCTCCGTGCACTTGATGTGCAAACGTGTGGTTTACGTAACCAAGTGTAGGGAGAGCGGTCAGATACAAGTGCTACCGGAATGCGATAAAGGTAACTGGACGTATCTCGGTTTAAAACCCCGCCGCCAGCCCATCCCTACGGCTATCGCTAGCCGCCACATACCCGCGCTCGGGATCGTTACGATCCAGCTTCCAGATGTACTGCCCCGACCCGAAGTCCATATACGGATCATCGACGGATTTAATCGTGTGGCCCATCGCCTCAAGCGCCTTGACCGTTTCGCGATCCAACGTCGATTCCACATCGATGGTGAAATCGCGATTCACTTTCCAGCGTGGTGCGTCGCAAGCAGCTTGCGGTTGTTGCCCGTAATCAAGCAAACGCACGATGGATTGCAGATGGCCTTGCGGTTGCATGTCGCCGCCCATCACGCCGAAGCTCATCACCGCTTCCTGCGTGCCGTTCACGTCCTGCGTGAGGAACGCCGGAATGATGGTATGGAACGGCCGCTTGCCGCCTTCCACCACGTTCGCCGATTTGGGATCCATCGAGAAACCAAACCCGCGGTTCTGCATCGCGATACCCGTATCCGGCACAACCACGCCTGAGCCAAATCCCATGTAGTTCGACTGGATGAAACTCACCATCATGCCGCGCTCGTCCGCCACGGACATATAGATCGTCCCGCCCGCCGGCGGCATGCCAAAGTCGAAGTGCTTCGCCTTGTTCGGATCAATCAGCTTGGCGCGTTCGGTGAGATACGCATCGTCGAGCATCTGCTCCGGGGTGACGTCCATGGAACGGGGATCGGCGACGTACTGATAGACATCGGCGAAAGCGAGCTTCATGGCTTCGATCTGCAAATGCTGCGACTCGATCTTGTCGACGGTCAGCGACTTCACATCGAATTTATCGAGGATGCCAAGTGCGATCAGCGCGGCAATGCCCTGTCCGTTCGGCGGAATCTCATGGACCGTATGACCGCGATAATCCTTCGATATCGGTTCGACCCAGTCAGCCTTGTAGTTACGCAGATCAGCAGCGGTCATCGCGCCGCCACCCTGCTTTGAAAACGCCGCGATCTTCTCCGCGATCTCGCCTTCGTAGTACGCACGCGGTCCGTGCTCGGCAAGTATGCGCAAGGTCTTTGCATGACCGGGATAACGCATCAACTCACTGATCTCCGGCGCGCGGCCGCGTGGCATGAAGGTATCGGCGAAACCGGGCTGGTCCTTCAACTCGGGGATAGCCGCAGCCCATTTATACGCAACGATGCTCGCCACCGCGTGACCGCGCTCGGCAATTTCAATGGCCGGTTCCATCAGGTCGCCGAACGGCAACGAGCCGAACTTCGCGTGCAACGCTTCCCATCCCGCGATGACGCCGGGCACGGTGACCGCATCCCAGCCGCGCTTGGGCTGGTTCGCCAAGCCGTTTTGCTCGCCGTATTTGTTCTTGAAGTAATCGACATTCCACGCCGCCGGCGATACCCCCGACGCGTTCAAACCATGCAACTTCGCGCCGTCCCACACGAGTGCGAACGCATCGCCGCCAAGGCCGCACGAGACGGGCTCGACCAGCGTGATGGCCGCTGCCGCCGCGATAGCTGCATCGACGGCGTTGCCGCCCTTCCACAACATCCGCAAGCCGGCTTGCGCGGCGAGCGGATGCGATGTGGAAACAATATTGCGCGCAAACACGGGCAAGCGCGGCGTGGGATAGGGGTTCTGCCAGTTGAAGCGGGTCATGAGAAACTCGTCTCTTATGTGATGAAAGTTGTTGGGGCACAAATCAAAGCTCGCGCGGATCGAGCGCGTCGCGCAGTCCATCGCCGAGGAGATTGAAGGCGAGCACAGCCAGGAAGATGGCAATGCCCGGGAAGATCGACATCCACGGCGCCTGGCTGACGAAATCCTTCGCAGTATTTAGCATCGATCCCCACGATGGCGCGGGCGGCAATTGCCCAAGGCCGAGGAACGACAAGCTGGCTTCCGCGATGATCGCCATCGCAACCGTGAGGCTCGCCTGCACGATGATCGGCGGCAGCACGTTGGGAAAAATATAACGGACGATAATGCGAAAGTGCCCAAGCCCGATAGCGCGTGCACCTTCCACATAATCCTCGGCTTTGACGCTGATCGCCTGACCGCGCGTGAGACGCACGAAGCGCGGCATGGCTGAGACGCCGATAGCGATCATCGCGTTGGTGAGGCTCGGACCGAGGAACGCAGCAAGTGCAATGGCGAGGATCAGGAACGGGATGGACAGCAACGCGTCGGTAAAGCGCGAGATCACGCCATCGACGAGCTTGCCGAAGTAGCCCGCGAGCAAACCAAGCGGAACGCCAATCACCACGGCGATTCCCACCGAGACAACGCCCGCCAGCAGCGAAGCGCGTGCGCCCCACAGCAAGCGCGTGAGCACATCGCGGCCGAGTTCATCGGTTCCAAACCAATGACTCGCCGATGGCGCTTGCCGCACCGTCATGAAGCTCGCCTGAATGGGATCGTAGGGCGAGAGCCACGGCGCGAATAGGGCGACCAGAATCACCAGCAGCACGATCACCGCGCCCGCCACCGCCGCGCGGTTGCGCATGAAGCGACCCAATGCGCGATTGCGTTTGCGCGGTAGCGCTGCTGTTTCCAAAGTTTCAACAATAGTCGCCATCAGCTTTTCCTCAGGCGCGGATTGAGCAGGACGTATAAGACATCGGCGAAAAGATTCACCACGATAAACCCTACCGCCGTGACCAGCACGACACCTTGAACGACGGCGTAATCGCGATTAAAAACCGCGTCGACGACCAGCTTGCCAAAGCCTGGAATAGTGAACACTTGCTCGGTCAGCACCGCGCCCGCAAGCAATTCGCCGAACAACAAAGCGAGCACCGTGACGATCGGAATCAGCGCGTTGCGAAAGCCATGTTTGACCACGACCGTGCCGCGTAGCAACCCTTTAGCGCGCGCCGTTCGAATGTAGTCGCTGCGCAGAACGCTCAGCATGGCGCTACGCGTATGCCGCATCAACTGCGCGCCGAGCGCCGCGCCAAGCACAAACGCGGGCATCAACATGGTCTTGATGCTCAGCCAGAAGTCCTCGGTCGGCGACACGTACCCGGACGATGGCAACAACTGCCATTTCACCGACACCAAAAAGATGAGGATGATCCCGAGCCAGAAATTGGGTATCGACATGCCGGTGAGCGCGAGGATATTCGCGCCATAGTCCAGCGCTTTTCCCTTGTTCGCCGCCGATAAAACCCCCAGCGGCACGCCAATGCCAATCGCGAAGATCATCGCCATCACGGCCAGTTGCAACGTCACCGGCAACTTCTGCGCGATGAGTTTGGTCACCGGCACATCGGTTCTGAGCGATGCGCCCAAATCGCCGTGCAGAATGTCCTTCACCCACAGCGCGTACTGCACGGGCACGGGTTCATCGAGGTGATACTTCAGCCGTAGCGTTGCTATGACTTGCGGGTTCTGGTCTTCACCGGCCATCGCCAGAACCGGATCGCCGGGCAGCATTTTTTGCAGGCCGAAGATCATCATCGACACGAGGATGAGTGTCGGGATGGCGACAAGCGCGCGGTTGGCGATGATTCGCAACATGAACGGTTATCCCTTGATGCTCACGCCACGCAGACGGATCAGCCCGTCAGGATAGGGCGTGAAACCCTGCACTTTCTTCGACAACGCATAAGGCCAAGGTTGCGCGTAGAGATAGATGATCGGGTCTTCGTCGGCGAGCAACTTCTGCGCGGCATCGTAGATAGGCTTGCGCTCGGCGACGGTCGGTTTAACGCGTGCGTCGTCGAGGAGTTTGTCCACGTCCGGATTGCAATAGCGCCCGTAGTTCAGGTTGCCCTTGCAGGTCACGAACTGATGCAGGTTGCCGTCCGGATCCGTGCGGCCCGACCAGCCGAGATACAGCAATTCGAAGTCGCCTTTCGTCGATGCATTCAGCGCGGCGGCATAGTCAGTCGGGCGCAGCTTCAGGTTGATGCCGGCTTCCGACAGCATGGCTTGCAGCATCTGCGCCATCTGGTTCGAAACCGTGTTGTTGCCGAAGGTCAGCTCCACATTCAGCTGCTCGAAACCCGCCGCCTTGAGCAACGCTTTTGCCTTCGGAATATCGCGCTTGGTCGTCTTGATCGATGCGTCGAAGTACGGGCTGTTCGATGGTATCGCCTGGTTGATCGGCGAGAAAATCCCGCCGCCGATCACCTGGTTGATCGCGTCGCGATCGATGGCAAGTTCGAACGCCTGGCGCACGCGTTTGTCCTTGAACGCCTTCGGCGCACGCGCTCCATTCGAGACGTTGAACGTGAGGTCATAGAAGCCCAAACCGCTCATCGAAATGAAGTTGAGATTCTTGTCGCTTTTCACCGAAGCCACATCGGAAGGCGCGAGGCGTTCCAGCATGTCGAGCGAACCCGAGCGCAGGTTCGCGAGGCGCACCGTGCTGTCAGGAATCGGCTGGAAAATCACTTTCTGGATCGGGTATTTATCGGCGTCCCAGTAACCCGCGAATTTCTGCAGCACCACGCGGTCGTTCTGCACGCGCTCGACAAACTTGTACGGACCCGAGCACACAGGATGCGTGGAAACGCCCGCGTCATCGGTGAGCGTTTTCGGCGCGAGCATCATGCCGGCGCGATCGGTAAGCGTGGCGAGCAACGCGGCATCGGGCGCTTTCAACACGATCGCGACGGTGAACTCATCGACTACATCCACGTGATCGATGGAAGCCAGCTCGCTCTTGCGATTGCTCGCCGGCATGGAACGCGCGCGGTCGAGATTTGCCTTCACGGCGGCGGCGTTGAACGGCTCGTCGTCGTGGAATTTCACGCCGTGGCGCAGCTTGAATGTGAGCGTTTTGTTGTCTGCGCTCATGCTCCACGAGGTCGCGAGCATGGGCACGATCTTCAGGTCCGGGCCAATATCGACCAGCGAATTGCAGAGCGAACTGAACACGATGCGATCGACCACCTGACTGCTGCGCGCCGGATCAAGCGTGCCAATGTCGTCTTGCAAACCGATGCGGATCGTAGAGTTCGACTGAGCCATCACAACGCTAGTGCCTGAAAAACCCGCGGCGAGCGCCGCGGCCAACAAAATCTTTCGCATCTGGACTTCCCCGTGTACGTTTAGTTCGATTGTTCTTGCGCAGCGCCGTCGACCGTAGCCTGACGTTGTCGATACACCGCCAGACGCTCGGTAAGCTTCGGGCTGACGATGGAAACAAGAGGCGCGCCGCCACCCGCGTTTTGGATCTCACGCCAGAAATGACACGCAACCCGGTGGCCGTTTGCGAGCGTTTCGCTGACCGGTTGTTCGTCGGCGCAACGTGAGCGCGCATGCGGACATCGCGGATGAAAACGGCATCCTGAAGGCGGTGCGGTGGGGCTCGGAAGATCGCCGGTCAATGAAGGTTTGCTGCGGCGCTGACGCGGACTGCTCGCCGGGATCGCTTGCAATAACGCTTGCGTATAGGGGTGAAGCGGTTGATCGAACAGATCGTTCACATCCGCCATTTCCACGATCTCGCCGAGATACATCACCGCCACGCGATCGCTCATATGGCGGATCACCGCGAGGTCGTGCGCGATCATGATCAGCGTCAGGCCAAGCTTCTGCTTCAGCGACTCAAGCAAGTTGATGACTTGAGCTTGAACGGAGACATCGAGTGCGGAGACGGGTTCATCGCCGACGATCAGCTTGGGTTCACCCGCCAGCGCTCGCGCAATGCCAATGCGCTGCCGCTGCCCGCCCGAAAACTCGTGCGGATAACGTTCGGCGTAACCGGGTTGCAATCCAACCGTATGCAGCAAGTCCGACACGCGTTGCCGAAGTTCCGCGCCTTTCGCGAGACCATGTAGCGCGATCGGTTCACCAATGATCTGCCCGACCGTCATGCCCGGATTCAACGACGCGAACGGATCCTGGAAGATGATCTGCATCTCGCGACGCAGACGGCGCATGGGCTCGGTGCCCAGATGCGTGATGTCCTTACCTTCGTAGATCACCCGGCCTTCGGTGCTATCGATAAGACGCAGCAACAGGCGTCCGAGCGTCGACTTGCCGCAACCCGATTCCCCGACGATCGCAAACGTCTCGCCCTTCTGCACGGAAAACGAAACGCCGTTCACTGCGTAGACCGTCGGCGTACGCGTGAACAAATTGTGGGTCCCGCCGAAGTGCTTGGTCAGGTCCCTGGCTTCAATAATGGGAGCGTTGAAGTTCATGCCACGGCCCCGCTAAGCGCGTGCTCGACCGGCGCGACCCAGCACGCGACTCGATGCGTTCCATCCAGCTGTTTATCGGGAGGCACCGCATCAATGCACCGTTGCTCCACGAACGGACAACGCGGCGCAAACCTGCAACCTTTAGGCATGTGTTCCGGCGACGGCACGGAACCGCGAATGGTCGCGAGCGCGCCTTCGCGTTTTCCCACCGATGGAATCGCGCCCATCAAGCCGATGGTGTACGGGTGCTGCGGGTCGTCGAAGATTTCATCTACCGAGCCATATTCCACGATCCGTCCCGCATACATCACCGCGACGTAATCGGCGACTTCAGCCACTACGCCGAGGTCGTGCGTGATCAACACCATCGCCGTGCCGGTTTCGGCCTGCAGGCTGCGCACCAGCAATAAAACCTGCGCCTGGATGGTGACATCGAGTGCGGTCGTGGGTTCATCGGCGATCACCAGCTGCGGGCGATTCGCCAGCGCCATCGCGATCATCACGCGCTGGCGCATGCCGCCGGACAGCTCGTGCGGATACGCGTCAAGCCGCGTTTCCGGCGCGGGAATGCGCACGAGGCGCAGCATGTCCAGCGCTTCCTTGCGCGCCGCCGCGCCGCTCAAACCGCGATGCCGCTGCACGCATTCCGCTATTTGATGCCCGACGGTGAACGCGGGATTCAGCGAGGTCATCGGCTCCTGGAAGATCATCGACATCCGGTTGCCGCGGATATCAGCGAGTTCGCGTTCGCTCAGCTTGAAGAGATCGCGGCCGTCGAACATCGCTTTCCCCGCGACAATATTCGCCGGCGGACTGGGCAGCAAACCCATCATCGCCAGCGATGTCACGCTTTTTCCGCACCCCGATTCCCCGACGATGCACAGCGTCTCGCCCGCGTTCACGGAGAACGAGACGTCCTCGACGAGATTCGGAACATGTGCGGCGCGCGAGAATTTCAGCGAGAAACCGCTGACTTCGAGTGCGGGATGCCGGGCAGCCGGATTGACCTGAGCGGGGAGATCAGGCTGGTAATCGGGCTGGTTCAGTGGCAGCTTGCTTAACGTCGACAAATTCAATACTCCGCTGCGGGGCATTACACATTACATGCGGCCAACATTTTCGATGAAGTAATTATGTCGGCCTAAATGCATCAGGAAATATTAAACTTTCTTTTCGATACTTAATTTTTACTTGAATGAGTTTCACTCGAATAAGCCATGGCGACAATCCGAATGCTGAAGACATTCCGCGCGGTTGCGCGGACGGGCTCGTTTGCCGCTGCCGCCGATAAGGTCGCGCTGACGCAAGCCGCGGTCAGCTTGCAGATGCGTGGGCTGGAGCAAGCGCTGGGGCGGCAACTGTTTGACCGCAGCGCGCGGCAGATCACGCTGAACCGGCAGGGGCACGAGATCCGTCCGAAGGTCGAGCAGATATTGGATCTGCTTGATGAGCTGGAAGCTACGCCTGCTGGATCCATGCAGGGGCCGGTCGCGATTGGAGCCGTTGTGTCTGTGATTCAGGCGCTGTCGCTGGGGGTTGCGCAGCTGAAAACTGCCCACCCGGGGCTCGACGTGAGGTTGTTGTCCGCGCGTTCGGACGAGCTCACGGTCATGGTGGAGCAAGGCGAGGTGGACATTGCGGCCGTCGTGGCGCGTCCCGACCAGACCTTGCCGGACACCTTGAAGTGGACGCCGCTCTACACGGAGCCGTTGATGTTGATCGTAAGCCGCGAGATCACCGATACCGACCCGCGCCGGATTCTGGCATCGCATGGATTCTTGCGTTTCGACCGCCGCGTGCGCACCGGCGTGGTCGTCGATCAGGCACTGACCACGCTCGGACTGGAGGTGATCGAATATCTGGAGCTGAATTCCATCGAAACGATTTTGGCGCTGGTGAGGAAGAACGTTGGCGTAACCGTGCTGCCGCAACTGCATAGGGCCGGATGGCAGACGGACCCGTCGTTGCGTCTGATTTCGATCGCGCAGCCGCCCATTCTGCGCACGGTGGGGATGGTCGAGAGGGCTTCCTACGGGCGCAGCGCCATCACGGCGGCGATTATCGAGACACTCCACGACTAGATTTATGCGCGCTCGGCGGCCCGCAGATCCCCATCTCATTATTGGCAAATTGCGAAAAGTCTATTGCATACTATCGATACAATAAATTGATAGTAAGGGTATACACTGCATTTCATCGACGCAGTGAGCAGAAAAACTAAGCCACTGCGCCCCTTAAAACTCATGCAAATCGGAGCACATCATGAACAAGAATCTTATCGCCGCATTGTTGGTCGCCACTTCCGCAGCCTTGGCTGCCCCCGCATTTGCGAGCAGCGGCTACGGCCCGGCACCGTCGTACAACCCGAGCGTTGGCGCACCGGCATCGCAACGCGGCCAAAGCGCACAAACGGTTGCAGCTGAACAAGCGCAAGCTAACGCGAATGCAACGTCTTACGGTGGCGTGCAAGACACGCAATCGCAATCAGGCAGCCGCGTTAACCTGAGCCAGGAAAAGTCGCTGTACTCGCATAACTGATTTGATAGCAAAGCTGTACGGAAAACCCTCACGAGGGGTTGACGTGCAAAAGCTGAAGCCCGGAAGAACGCAAGTTTTTCCGGGCTTCAGCTTTTTTCGATCTGCAAGAGGGAGACGATCAAGTCTCGATCAGGATGCGCTCAGCGCGGCTTAATCTTCTCTTAAGTCTGGGTCTTTACGATGCATCTCATTGATCCCCCTGTAGTACCCCTCTTCAGGCCGCTTTGCGGCCTTCTTTTTTAGGTACGACCGATGAAGACCCTTTGGCGTTTGTGCACGGTAGCGGTATGCCTGGTCGGCGGTGTCGGTATTGCGGTATGGCTGTTTTCCTTGATCGTTCGAATTGTCTGACCTGCATCACGCGGCAGACCTTTTCATCCGCCCTTCATTTGCGTCCGCATGTTGAATGCAAGTTTCATCGGTTGCCACTCGGCGCTCGTCGCACCCGGCAGCGGACGCTGAAAACTTGCCATCAACGCATTCCACTCCGTCACGCGCGGATGAGCGTCAACTCCAGCGACGAGTTTATCGAAGCTGAAATCAGGCTCCGTTTCAATCAGCATCACCAGGCGCGTTTCGCGCCGCCAGATCGTCATGTCGATGATGCCTGACGCTCGCAGCGCATCCAGCACTTCAGGCCACACCGCCTCGTGATAACGATCGTATTGAGCGATGAGCGCAGGGTCATCGCGGAGATCGAGCGACAGGCAATGGCGCATCACATTCGTGCTCATGGCTTAAGCTGCCGCGCGGGCGTTGATAGAAACATGCGTGCGCTGCGTCGCATTAATCGCATCCCAATCCCAGTCGATACCGATCCCCGGTTCCATCGGCGCAACTGCGTAACCCTGTTCGATCTGAACCTGCTTGCCGGTCAATGCGTCCAGTTGCGGAATGTATTCGAGCCATGTTGCGTTCGGGACGGCCGCGCACAAACTCACGTGCAGTTCCATCAAAAAGTGCGGACAGATGGACACATTCATGGTTTCAGCCAGATGCGCCACTTTCAACCATGGCGTGATTCCGCCTACGCGCGCGACATCGGCTTGCACGATCGAGCAGGCATCTGCCTTCAAATACTCGGCGAATTGCGCCGGGTGATACATCGACTCTCCCACCGCGATGGGCACCGGCGTCGCTGCGCAAAGCCGCTTATGCGCCGCGATATTTTCAGCGGGCATCGGCTCTTCGAGCCACGCGAGTTGCAACGGTTCGAACGCATGCGCGCGGCGGATGGCTTCGGATAACGTGAAGCCCTGATTCGCGTCGGCCATGATCTCGAAGTCATCGCCCATGGCGTTGCGAACAGCGGTGAGTCGACGCGTGTCTTCGGCCAGATGCGGGCGGCCGACCTTGATCTTTGCGCCGTGAAAACCGGCATTGCGCGCTTGCAAGGTTTGATCGACGAGTTCTGCCTCCGATAGATGCAACCAGCCGCCTTCGGTGGAATACGTGCGTGTGCGCGGTTTCGATCCGCCGGCCGCTATCCACAACGGCAGATTCGCTACGCGCGTGTTGCGGTCCCATAGGGCGGTATCGATTGCAGCGAGCGCGAGGCTCGTTATTGCGCCGACGGCGGTTGCGTGCGTGTGGAAAAACAGGTCGCGCCAAATGGCCTCGTACTCGGCGGGGTCACGGCCGATCAGCAGCGGCGCCAGGTGATCGTGGAGCAATGCGACGATGGACGAACCGCCGGTGCCGATGGTGTAGGTGTAGCCAGTGCCCGCGCTACCGTCGCTGCATTTGAGCGTGACCAGGATGGTCTCCTGCACTACGAAGGATTGGATCGCGTCAGTGCGTTTGACTTTGGGTTGGAGATCGACTTGGCGGATGTCGACGGTCTCGATTGTGGTCATTGGGGTTCCTTTTTTGATGCTGTTGCGGAATTTTTTTTGGTTGTACGGTGGTCGAGGGGGCGGTTGGACTGTTAGGTTTTGGGGTTAGCGGTCGGAGTCAATGCCGGGTTGCACGGGTTCTGCGTTAGCGGTCGGAGTCAATGCCGGGTTGCACGGGTTCTGCGTTAGCGGTCGGAGTCAATGCCGGGTTGCACGGGTTCTGCGTTAGCGGTCGGAGTCAATGCCGGGTTGCTGCTTTCCAGGTCGTCGCGCGTTTAGTGTTAGCTGATTTCTTTTGCACTATTAGCCACTGCGCGTGGCGGCGCGTCATTTCCTGGTCCTTAGCGACAAAGAAACGAAGCAAAGAAAGCGCTTTTAACAGCACTACCCTAAGTGTCCACAGCGTGCAGTTTTCATTCATTGGTACCCCAAAAGCACGGTGCTCGCCAGAGCCACGGATGTGTGAACCCCTCTTTCTCCGAACACGGATACCCCACGCTTCGCCACCAGTGAGTGAACCTGCCCGAAGAGCACCCCGCGCTACCCGCGGAGAACCGATCACCAAATTAGTATGCATGCTGAACCATACCGCCAACGCTCCTCCAAACGAGACCACCGAAACGCGTGAGGCCGTGCGGGTTGCATGGCAATGGTGCTTGCCCCAGAGCGTACGGGGCGAAGCGTGTTAATGTCAGGATTCGCGAGAAGGAGGGTTTCACACATCCTAAGCTCTTGCGAGCACCGTGCTTTTGGGGCACCCATGAATAGAAACTGCACGCTGTGGACACTTAGGGTAGAGCGGTGAAAGCGTTTTCTTTGCTTCGTTTCTTTGTCGCTAAGGACCAAGAAATGACGCGCTGCCACGCGCAGTGGCTAATAGTGATAAAGAGAACATCCAACACTAAACGCGCGAAGACCTGGAAAGCAGCAACCCGGCATTGACCCCAAACCACTAACCTACGACCTACGACCCAACCGCCCAAAAACCTTGAACAGAGTGCGAACGAAAACCCCTCATTCATCCCTTCACCCCACCCAACGTCAACCCTGCGATCAAATGCTTCTGCACAATAAACGTCAGCACGATCGCGGGAATAATAATAATCACGGCCATCGCGCACATCCCGGCCCAGTCGACTGAAAACTGCGCAGTAAAATCCATCAACCCCACCGGCAATGTCTTTGTATCGGGGCTCCTGCACAACTGCGTCGCAAGCGCGAACTCATTCCAGCTAGTAAGAAACGCAAAGATCCCTGCCGACGCAATCCCACTTTTTGCCAACGGCAATTCAATACGCCAAAACGCTTGCCAGCGATTACACCCATCAATCTGCGCCGCTTGCGACAACTCGATAGGCACCTCGCGAAAAAACCCATCGATAAGCCACACAGTGAACGGCACATTCATTGCGAGATAAACGAGGATCACGCCAATGCGCGTATCAAGCAGCCCAGTCCACGCCCACAACATAAAGATAGGCAACGACAAAGCAATGCCAGGAATTGCACGCGTCAACATCAGCGCCACGAACATGACCTTCTTGTGCCTGAACTCGAAGCGCGCGAACGCATAACCGCCAAGCACACCAACAGCCAACGCGGCAACCGTGCTCACACAAGAAATAATCAGCGAGTTCAAAAAATACTGACTGATCGGCAACGACGCCATTTGCCCATAACCAAACATGCTCTTGAAGTTATCGAGCGTGTAACTCGCACCAACAAGCGGCGATTGATTCGACAAAATCGCCACGTTCGATCGAAACGCATTAAGAACGACCCACAGACCCGGCAAGCAGATGATTGCCATCACGATGAACACGCCAAACCACATCGCCGACTTGCGCACGAATGCGCCCTTGATTGCCATATCGCTCATGATCTCAGGCTGGCCCCATGTGTTTGCGCGCGCCGCTTAATTTGCGGAAGAAATAGAGCGTGAAGAGAATCGACACCAGCACCGAGACATACGCAATCGCGTTGGCGTAACCCATGCGCGAGTCGTCGTAGGCAATGCGTCCGACCATCGTCCAAAGCAATTCCGTACGTCCGCCCGGACCGCCGTTCGTCATGATGCGCACGATGTCGTAGGCGCGGCCAACATCGAGCGAACGGATCGTCATGGAGATATAAATGAACGGCATCAGGTACGGCAGCGTCACATAGCGGAACGTCTGCCAGGAAGTACAGCCATCCACCTTCGATGCTTCTATCGGATCCTTCGGCAACGCCATCAAACCCGCCAGCAGGATCACCGCGAAGATGGGCGTCGAGTTCCATACCTCGGCCGCAATCAGCGATGCAAGCGCGGATTTCGCATCGACAAGAAACGGAAACGCCGACTTCGCACCGAACAGCGTCTGCATCAGGTTGTTCACAATGCCCGTGCTGTCGTTGAGCATGAACTTGAACTGGAAGCCGACGAGCACGGGCGAAAACATCATGGGGAACATCATCACCGTGCGTAACGCGCGCTGGCCTTTCGTCACCTGATTGAGCAACAGCGCCACGCCAAGGCCCAGCAACAGTTCGAGGTTCAGCGCAATGGTGAGGAACAAAATCGTGCGGCCGAACGCGGCCCAGAAGTCGCCATTCGCAAATGCGCGCTCGTAGTTGCGCCAGCCGATCCAGTGCGAAAGCGTGTCGGGATCGGTCAGGCGATACGCCGTGAAGCTCGTATAAAACGAGAACAACAGCGGCAGGATCACCACGATCCCGACCGCCAGGAACGCCGGCATCAGCAGTTTGACCGGCAGCGGGATGCGCTTGGCGCGTGTGGCAAGAACAGGCTCGCCGCCGATCGAGTAAGGCGTATTGGATTGCATGTTGATCGCTGGTTACTGGTTATCCGCCGCGTCTTGCATGATGTCCGCGACCTTCTTCGCCGCGTTGTCGAGCGCTTGCTGCGAGGTCTCGTCGCCGATGATCGCCTTCTGCAATTCCGGCCACAACGCATTGGAAATCTCATTCCATTGCGCGACGCGCGGCGGGGTGAACGAGTCTTCCTTCGCGGCCTGGCTGAAGGTTGCTACCGCGTCCGCCATGAAGTGATCGTCCTTCGTCTTGAACTCCTGGACGATAGCCTGCTGTGCATCGATACGCGAGGGAATCGAGCCAAGGCGCGCTTCAACCATTTGCGAATCCTTGCTCGTCAGGAACTGGATGAAACTCGCGGCCACTTCCGGACGCGCACATACTTTCGTGATCGAGAAGCTATGCGAACCCGACCAGCCCGGCCGCTTGTTGGCCGCGCCCAGCGGCGCACGTACCACCCCCACATTACCGGCCAGCTTCGACGTTTTCGGGTCGTTATAGAACGATGCAAAACCTGGCCAATCGAGATCGAGCGCGACCTTACCCGACGCGAAGTTATTGCCGAGATCGTCCCAGACGTAGCTTGGAACACCCTTCGGCACCACGCCTGCTTTGTACAGGTTCACAAACCAGTCGAGCGTCTTCACGCCCACTGGCGAATTGAACTTCGGCTGCATCTTGGCATCGAGTAACTGACCGCCGTTCGCCACCAACAGCGAGTAGAACGTGCCCGTCAGCGCTTCATCCTTGCCCGGGAATTGCGTGCCGTAGAAGTTCGGCGCCTTCGTAAAGAACGTCGCCTGTTGCGTGAACTCCGCGAAGTTTTTCGGTGGCGTCAGGTCGGTGCCAAACTTCTTCTTGTATGCATCGCGATTCGCCGGATCGGCGTAAGCGACCTTGTTGTAATACAGGGCTTCAATATCCGTTGATCGTGGGATCTGCACCAACTGTCCCTTTACCTCGGACTGCTTCAGCAACGCAGGCGCGAACGCCGCAAGATAACTTGCGGGGAACAGACCCTTGAGGTCACGGAAGATAGGATATTGCGCCGAGAAATTCGTATGATTCGACGACACGCAATAGTCGATATGCTGCGAAGCAATGTCCTGCTTCAACTCACGATCCAGTTCGAAGTGACTCTTGC
Source organism: Caballeronia sp. LjRoot29 (assembly GCF_964252755.1). NCBI lineage: Bacteria > Pseudomonadati > Pseudomonadota > Betaproteobacteria > Burkholderiales > Burkholderiaceae > Caballeronia > Caballeronia sp. LjRoot29. The sequence continues at coordinate 65,409 of NZ_CAXUPU020000027.1, forward strand.
GCGAGACAATCTCAACCTTCGCGCCGGTCTCTTTTTCCCACAGCGGAATGCGCGTGTAGAGTGCTTCATATTGCATCCCGCCGATCAGCTTGACGCGCAGCGTATAGCCTTTGTATTCGTTGTCGGCGCGCGCAGCGGTGGTGGCGACCAGACCCGCTAAAGCCAGTACCGACACAGCGATCTTGAGGCCGGTTTTCATCGAATCCCTAACCATGATTCATCTCCTTTGTTATGTGCCGTGACGTCGAGCGGTACGGCTTGCGTGTGGTTTTCTCTAGCTTTTTAGCGCAACCGGCGGCCGGTGCCGGTGTCGAAGACGCGGGTGTTATACAGATCGGCATCAAGCCGGATGCCCTGGTCCGGGCGCAACGACAAACGTCCGTTCACGATCACGCAACAGCGCTGTCCCGCGACCGTGCCGAATAACTCAGTGGATGCGCCGGTTGGTTCGACTACATCCACGTTGAATGGAATGCCGCCCGTCTCCGCCACCACCAGATGCTCGGGCCGCACGCCCACCGTTACATCCTGGCCATCGCGAGCGTTGACCACGGGCACTTGGATCGAGAAATCGCCAATGCGTACCCGCGCGCCATCGTTTAGCGACTCGTAGCGGCCCGTAAAAAGATTCATGGAAGGCGAGCCGATAAAACTCGCGACAAACAGGTTGTCGGGGTCATCGTAGAGTTCGAGCGGTGCGCCAATCTGCTCGATCGCCCCGGCATTCAACACGACGATGCGGTCCGCCATCGTCATCGCTTCAATCTGGTCGTGCGTCACGTAGACCGTCGTTGCGCGCAAGCGCTGATGCAGCGCCTTGATCTCCGCGCGCATTTGAACGCGTAGCTTCGCGTCGAGGTTCGACAGCGGTTCGTCGAAGAGGAACACCTTAGGATCACGTACGATTGCACGTCCCATTGCGACGCGTTGACGCTGGCCGCCGGACAAGTGGCGCGGATATCGGCCGAGCAAATCCTGAAGGCCAAGAATAGTTGCCGCCTGATTTGCGCGGGCCGTGATTTCCTCAGGCTTCAAATCGCGCAGCTTTAGCGCGAACGTGAGGTTCTCGAGCACGCTCATATGCGGATACAACGCATAGTTCTGGAACACCATCGCGATGTCCCGGTCTTTCGGCGGCAGGTCGTTGACCACGCGGCCATCGATCAGGATGCGTCCGTGCGTCACGCCTTCCAGTCCCGCCAGCGCGCGCAGCAATGTCGACTTGCCGCAGCCGCTGGGACCCACGAGCACAAGGAACTCGCCGTCCGCAACAGTCAGGTCGATCTGCTTCAACACCTGTACGGCGCCGAACGATTTCTGCACCTGTTTGAATGCCACTTCAGCCATCTACGTTCCCTTCTCTGGTCCCATGCTGCGTGTTGCGGCGAATCACTCCGCGTTGCGGATCGCGTGTCTCGCACGTCCTGCGGACCACTTTTCCACCGATGCAAATCATTTTAAAGATAAAACGTCATTTCATACATGAATTTTTATCGGTGTTTTCCCGATGTCCACATTCACGCGTTTTTCATCGACGATCGCGTCGAACGCAAGGGGTTGGCGAGTCTACAATCACGCCATGCAACAGCCGGATCTCACTACGCTGAGACCGGTTGAGAGTGGACATGTGGCTTTGGGCAAGGAGAAATTTTGGACAACACGCGATACTCAGCGCCGGCGCTCGAGAAGGGGCTGGACATCATCGAACTGCTGGCGAGTCATCCAGAGGGCTTGTCACTCGCTGACCTGGGGAAGACGCTTGGTCGTACGACAGCAGAGATCTTTCGCATGGTCGTTACGCTGGAGACGCGCGGATATCTGCTCGCAATAGGCGACCGTTATGTGTTGTCGTTGTTGTTGTTCCAGCTTGCGCATCGACATCAACCGGTGCGCTCGCTGGTGACCACCGCGCTGCCGTTGATGACGCAACTGGCCAACGATGTCAGGCAATCGTTCCACCTATGCGTGTATCAAGACGGCCGCGTGCTGATCGTGGCGGGCGTGGAAAGTCCGGAGCGTTGGGGCTTTTCGTTGAAGGTGGGCACGTTGATCGGCATGACCGACACCGCGTCGGGACAAGTGCTGATGGCATTCCAGGAAGAGCTGGAACGCAAGCGGATGCTGAAGCTTCACGTCCCCGTTGATGGCGAACTTCCGGTCGATGCAAAACAGCTTGCCGCGGATCTCGCACGGATCAAGGAACGCGGACACGCGCGCATGCCTAGCCGTCAGGTCAAGGGCGTCAAGAATCTTGCTTATCCCGTGTTTGGACGAAACGGACATGCCATTGCTTCGCTGACCACACCGTTCATAGAACGCATCGATCAGGCACCTGTGCCTGCGATGAACGAGGTGGGAGAAAGGATGAAAACGGCGGCGCAGACCCTGACCGAGTTGATGGGGTTAAATGTTTACTGGGAACCAGGTCCGGGCGGGAATTGAATTGAATTGAATTGAATTGATAAGCTGATTGATAAACAAGCATCCCGGCTCAAGTGTCTTGGCTGAACCGGAACTAAAACATGCAGCGAGTCCGGCGACCGGGCGTCTCGCCACGCCCAGCCGCCGGCACGCTACCTCTCCCCTCGTTAACTATTTAATTCGCTTCGTTTTCACTGACTGCTTTTTTACTTACCGGTTGAACGCCGTTTTTATTCCATCCCCGTTGCGTTGTCGCCGGTAGCCTCTCGCTGAACTTCAATGTCAGCTTGTCCCCCGTCTGGGTCTTTTTGAATTCTCGTATACGCCGCGCAAACGTTTGTGTTCGACACCGTCCGTTGCTTTATTTGTTTCGGTTAGCTTAGGACTTTTTCGCTCGAATCGTTAGGCTCATTTAGCCACGAGATTGCGCGGGGCGCATCCCTACTAAAGCAGGCATACAAATGTGCGTATGGGTGATCGAGGAAGTGAGGTACGAATCAAGGCAATCGAGTGTCGCACTATAAACGTGCCATTGATGCAGTGAATACATTTAGCTCCGGTGGTAGCGGTTCCACCGCATAACCATGGCGCACCCACTCGTCCAGGCCGCCATATAAGATACGAACATTCACAACGTGCTTGCCGAGCAACTGCTTGCGAACCTTCCTCACGGCCGCATCGTTTGAATACTTGCCGTACACCACAATGTTGCTCGCCGACAGACTCGCGTCCGTGGACTCCAGCGATTCAATATCAAGCAGCACCGCCCCCGGGATTCGATACGACTCGTCACGCCGAACCGACATTGGACGCGCATCGAGAATCAAGGGCGGCGTGCTGGAACGCATCATCCGGTCGAGCCGTTCGGGCGATACGATCCTGCGGCTCAGCCACTTCCTGAAACGCCAGCGCAGCAGGTATCGATACGTCATGTAGAGAACGGCGGCGGCGAACAGCACGTCGAGTATCGATGCTCCGTGTGGCCGAAGCACGCTCAGCAGCAACCCAAGTTGCCGCTCGAACAGCGCGCCGCCGAGCAACCAGAACGAAGCCCAAGCCACCGTACCGAGCGCGTCCCACGCAACGAATGCGGCCGGCGCGATAAGCGTGGTGCCCATCAGCGGCGGCGTGATGAGCGCAAGCCCTGGAACGAACTTCGACACTGCCACGATCGCCACGCCAAACCTTTCGAATAATGCGCGTGTGGTGCGCATGCTTGCATCAAGTGATAGCGACAGGCGCCCGAACATATCGGTCAACCGGCGACCGTAGATACGTCCTGCGGAAAACCACACGCCATCGCCGATCAACGCAGCGACCACCGCGGCGCACAGCACGTGAGAAAAAACGAGGTTCCCGCCGGCGATCGCGGAGCCCGCGAAGACAAGCACGGGGATTGCCGGCAGCGGCACGCCCAGCCGCGTGAGCAGCACGTTGCCGAAGACTGCGGCACTTCCCCAGTTCTCGATTGCCGAGGGTGGAATCTGTATCAAGTACTCGCCTCCTGAAGCGTTCGGCATTGCGTAGCCGTTGCTTCAATTCATAGTGCGTTTCACCGCTCGTTTGCAGACTAGCCGACTCATTGCTCCCCAGATACCACGAGCGTCACCGGAATACCCCCGCAGCCCGCGCTGTTCGCTACTTCCAGGCCGCGCCAAGGCGATGCGTCGCCGTGGGTTTCGATCATCGGCTCGAGCCGCTTGTCCGGACGCAACACGTTGAACGGCCACGACGGCCGCAGCAACCGCTCGTGAACGAGCGAGCCGAGCCAGATCGGAGTGGGCGGCTGTCCGCCGCGACGCGTCACTGCATATTGCGTCGGCCAGAATCGCAAGACGTCGCGCTCGTCCGCACTCATGTGAGCGCGCGTAAATACGAACGCCGATGGTTCGCCATTGTTCAACCTTGGCAACACCGGAAGCGCCGTAGCCGCCACATCCGGGGAAACGAGCGACAAGATGCTATGCGCCGATAAATGCGATCCTTCCGTCCACCCTCGGCTCTCTAATTGAGTCCTGATCTCCACTGCCGTCGCGGTCCACTGAATGGTGATGGGTTCAAGGCGGTCACCGTCCATGCTCGACCGATAGCAAGAAAAGGTCCGCCACACAGTGTCCATCCATTGCATTGGCGAGATCAACACAAGCGGTCGCGTGGGCTCGACCGCCATCGCGTCAAGACTCGTCTTGAACTGCGACACGACGCTCGCGCAAATCACCACCAGGACGGTGAGCGGCATCATGACGCGAGGTACCGGTTTCGCGGGGTATCGCCACACGGCGGTGAGCGCCACGAGAAAGACCCAGGTGGCGGCAAGTGCCGCGCCGCCGATAGCATCGGAGAAAGTGAAGTGGCCGAAATACAGCCCCGAGAACGCGACCGACACCAAGATGGCGATGGTCGCCATCGCGACGAATACCCTCGCCACCGGCCCCACGCGGCGCGCCAGCAAGAACGAGAGAAAGCCGTAGATCACCACGCTGGCCGCGACGTGATTGCTCGGGAACGCGCGCAAGCTGGACGCTACCGCGCCCGGTAGCGGACGCTGGATCGTGATCTGGATTGCGAGGATCAACAGCTGGGAAAACGCGACCGCGGTCAGCCAGTACGCGACGGTGCGCCAACGGCGTTCAAACATCATCCATACGACGACCAGCAACGTCACCGTGGCGAGTGTCTGCACGCTGCCCAGCGTGCCGAGCACAGCCAGGACCGAGTCGCCCCATGAGGATCGGAACGATTGCAGGAAGCGATAAACCGATACATCGACTTGAACCAGCGGATCGCCGTGCGAGACGCCGTGCAGCGTCGAAAAGAACACGGTAGCCGATGCCAGCAGCAACACAGAGATCACGGCGATAAGCGCGGCGGCCTGATGCTTGGGGTCCAGGATACCGAGCACTACTCGTCCAGCTGGGCCAGGATGATGACGCGCCCAAAGCAGCAGGCTTCGGCGCGAGGAATCCGTCCACGCCCGCGCGTGGGACACGAGGAGGCTCGTCAGCTTGAACGTCAGCCAGGTCACGGCAACCAGGATGGCAATCACCGCAACGAGCCGGAAGGACACGGCGCCCGCCAGTTCGATCGATGCGCCGAAGACTACGCCAGGAAGAATATGCACGGGCGCCCAGACGAGCGCCGAGACGATGTTGATGACGAGGAAGCGCAAGGGCTGCATGCCCATCATCCCGGCGACGACGGGAACAACCGCGCGCAGCGGCGCGATGAAACGCGCAAAGATCACGCTTTTTGCGCCGTGCGCTTCGAAGTAGCGCTTGCCCGCCGTCAGCATGCCGGGGTGCGAGCGGAAGGGCCACAACTTCGCGATGGTGTCCTTGTGGCTGCAGCCGAACCAGTAGCTTGCGGCATCGCCGGCTACGGCGCCCACGAGGGCGCAGACGAACACCCAGCCGAGATTAAGCGTACCGGTACCGACCAGCGCGCCAGCCACGAACATGGCGGTGCTGCCGGGAACGAATGTACCGATAAAAGCGATGGATTCAAAAAACGCGGCAAGTAATACGACTGTGAGCGCCCATCCGGGATGCCCCGACAGCAGATGCAGCAATTTGAAATAGGAATGCTCCATCGATGTCTCCGGACCGCTCTGTCCTTTCAGCAGATTTTAATTCTGTTCTCGCGAGGCTTGAAGCGGCGTGGCTTTTGTTGGGTTTATTGCCCTTTTTAGCTCGTTGAATCTCGCTTATTGCCTGCTTGGTGCTGGTTTGAACGGCCAGTATGTTCCTGCAACGCTGTTATTGCGGCGACCAGCGCCAGACATATGCCGGCGCATGTCGCTTGAACTCGAGACAAAGTCTGACAGCCGCGAGGGCTCGGATTCAGAGAGAGTAGCAAGACTGCGACCTGCCATGGCGCGCGGTCACGAGCGCAGCACGTTCCAGAAGGGCATCCAGAGATCGGAAAACGACCGGACGCGGTCCGCAGGCGCCGGGCCCTTTTCTTGCTGTGCGTTGGACGTATCGTGCGCGTCTTGCTTGGGAGAAGCGGCCGCTTCGGGTTCCATCGATGCAACCTCGGACTGCCTCGATGCGTGTAGTGCAAGGACGCTATCGGCGATGCGGCACGCAAGTTCGTCGTCGCAATGGTGGGCCAGCAACACGCCGCGGACGACGTCGCGGTTATAACCCTGCGTCGCGAAGCGCATGGCCAACCCTACGCGGCTGGCATATTCCGCTTCCTGCGCGGCACGCAACTCGGCTTCGCGTTCTGCCTGCTCCTGTTCCTCACGCAGTCGCTGAGCTTCCTGCCGCTTCATTTCCTCAGCAAATACGGAGTCGTAGACTTGTCTTTGCGCGGGATCGGAGAGAATGGCGTAAGCATTTCGAATGTCGAGAAATGCGGCTCGTGCGACCTGCTCCTGACCGACATTGCGATCTGGATGCCAACGCATAACCGCTTTCCGATAAGCACGTTTTATTTCTTCGGCCGTCGCATTTTCCAGGACGGACAAGGTGTCATACAAGGTTGTCATCGCAATACCTCAAGCTTATCCGCGAGACATCCTAGCATGGGAAAAAAGACATTTTTATAGCGCGACAAGAACTAGCCGCGCGTTCACAAGCGGAGCGACGCTCCTGTAACATGAACCCTCAAATACGCAAAATGGCTAATGGAATGCACAACAAATCCTTGGAAGAAAAGCTTCGTTTGCAGGCATACCATCTATGGGAAGCAGACGGTCGTCCAGAAGGACGCTCCACGGAGTATTGGGAAAAAGCACGCGCCTTGCTGGAACAGGAGCTCGCTTCCTTGATACCGCCCCAGGAAGAACACGAAGCGGACGCAGTTGCCGCGGCAGCCGTAAAGAAGCCGGTCAAGACGAAATCAAAAGCAACGCTTACGGGCGACGACAACGTCGAAGCACCGAAGGTCAAGCCTAAAGCTGAAGGGAAAACCACCGCCAAGGCTGACGCAAAAACTGAAGGCAAAGTCGCGCGCAAGACGGCTGCCAAACCCAAAGCTGCCGACAACGACATAGCGCCGAAAAAGCAAAAGGCCGCGGCTAAGTCCGCTGCCAAGCCTAAGGTACTCGCTGAGGCCGGAGAGAAACCTGCTAAGAAAACAGTCGTCAAAGCTGCAGCAAAGGTTTCCAAGACCTCGAAGAAGTAGTTCGTTTAGCTCTTGAGGAAACTCGCCTCAGGGTGAAAATCGCGCGCTAGTTTTTATCGCCGGATGATTGCATCGGGGAGTCTCTATTCTGTTCAGATTTTGTGGAGCACCTATGCGAAGATTTCTCGCGGTCATCTTGTTGACCGCTGCAGCGGGCGCCGCCATTCCCACGGTAGCCGAGGCTCGGCCCCGGCAGGAATGCAGGCGCGTCTGGGTTCATGGTCATTATGTGCGGCGCTGCCGTCCGTTGCCGCCGCCGAGACACCATCATCATCGCCCGCCGCCACGGCACCGGCCGCCGCCTCACCGGTATTAAAGATCGCTAGCGGGCGTCTTCACGATCCTAGTGCATGACACAGCAGCATCAGCGGCTTGCCGGTCGAACAGATCGGGGCCGCTCACCCGCACCTCTACACCTCTCTTCGAGTCGGCGTCGTCCCCAGCGTTTCGCAAAACTGCATCGATATCCTGCGCATTTACTTCCAGATCCAAACGATGCAAAAATCGTGCGGCTGAATAACGCAGCGCGAGTGGCGAAGATCTGCGCTTCGTCCCTTTTAATAGTCCACAAGCAAGCCGAATCTAACGCTTGTCGTTCAACGTGCGCTGCCTAAAGCTGAGTCTTTTTGTCATAGATTGAAACAAACTGTATTAGGAGGTGCGTACCTTTAATACAGGGCGCTACTGGCCGCTTCCGAAATCAGAGAACGCATGGCATAGTGCGGGCAAACACTCTTAAGGAAACCATAATGCCTACTCTGGAACAGATTCAAGCCAAGCTGAAAAAGCTGCAGGCTCAAGCGGAAGCAATGATCGCAAAGCGCGCGCAATCCGTGCTCGACGACATCCGCAAGCTAATGGAAAAGCATGGCCTGACCACGGCTGATATTGAAGCGCATTCATCCACGAAGAAGCGACGCGGCCGGCCTGCAGGAAAATCAACCAAGTCTGACGTCAAGGCAAAAGCAGCGGCTAAGCCAAAGCTGCCTGCCAAGTATCGCAATCCCAAGACGGGTGAAACGTGGAGCGGCTGGGCCCGTCCGCCGCTTTGGATCAAGGACGTCAAGGACCGCACGAAATTCCTGATCGATGGCCACGACGATAGTCATGCCGTTGCAGCTAGCAGTACAAAACCTGCGAGCAAGAAGGCAGCAAAGAAAACGACGGCTAAAAAATCGACAGCGAAAGCGCTAAGCGCAAAGGCGCCGGCAAAAAAAGCTGCTGCTAAAAAAGCGTCGATCAAAAACGTGACTGTAGCGAATGTTCCCGCGAAGAAAGCAGCAGTCAGGAAACCGGCTGTGAAACGTGTGTCGGCCAAGAAATCTGCAACCGCGGCTAGCAAGACAACGCCAGCGGCTAGCCAGGATTCCGCATCGGCGGTTGCGGTAACGCCTGAGGTTTAAAGACAAGCAAAGAGCGTCCTTTATCGATAACTGAGGGCGCTCTGAGTTTTGATATCGAGGAAATGATCCGCGTCTGTTTCTCTCGGTCGCAACACTGCGAAGAGGTCGAAACAGGGTCTGGGAAATTTGACCGGTGGACGAGAACGTTAGAGAAGCTTTACCGGAATCAGCGCGTATAGTCACCTGGCCGTTTGCTCTGCTAGCCGTGCTTTAGCGCAAGCTCTTAGCACCGGCGGAGAGTTTCACCGGACAGTTGATAATGGATAAACCGTCCGGCGAAATCGATGCCTTGCTTTAGAAGCCGCCTAGTCAGGCTAAGTCAGCGCAATTAAGACGAAGCCGTCCTAGCCGCGACCGCCACCGTGCCCGCCGCCGCTATGGCCGCCACCGCCGCCCTGCCACTGTCCACCGCCGCCGCCGTGGCCGTAACCACCGCCGTGGCCCCAGCCGCCATGGCCGCCACTGTGAAAGCCACCGCCGTACCCATGGTTCCATCCATGGTTGTAGTAGTGCCCACCGTACCAGCCTCCGCCGCCACCGACGTAGATTCCGCCGCCGTAGACAGCCGGATAACCCGAGTAATAAGGCCCCGAATAATCCGTTGCGTATGGGTCGCCGTATCCGTATCCGTCGTATCCATAGCCGTAGCCCGGTCCCGGCGGGACAACACAACCGCCCAGACAAGCAACAAGCGCGAATAATGCAACTGGTTTAAGCATGTGATCGTCTCCCTCGCCTCTTAAGTAGGAGCCGAAGAATCTTGCTTAGTTCAAGCGCAATTGTGTCTCTGGATTACAGAATCCATGCTCGTGGCAAAGGCATATAGGGTCGACTAAATTCGCGCACCAGTAATGCTGCAATTGCTAATGATGCTTAGCGTCTTGGTCATGCGCCGGATTCAACTTTCGTATTCGGCCAAAGCCTTTCGCGGCGGCTAGACCAAGCGAATCCATAGCGATGTCGATGCGCAACTAGGCCAAGGACAACTGACCACCATTCCCGGCGTCCGGCGCACGCTGCGCATGCCATTGCTCACTGCACGTTCTTTGCAACACCAGCACCCTTGGCGCCGTTCGACGGCATCGCGCTCATTCCAGCGCTGCTATCCATGCCGGGGTTCTGCATATTGCCGGGCGTGTTACTCGTTGGCATGGCAACCGGATCGCCCCAATGCGTCATTCCAGCCGTTGCCGCGCTGTGCGCATTACCGCCGCCCGTGCCGCCGTTCCCGTTGCCGCCACCCTGCGCGAATACTGCCGCCGAGCCGCACAAGAACGCCACCGACACGCCTGCCGACATCGCTTTCCGCATTGCCTTGTTCATGGTTTTTCTCCTTAGGCCGCAAGTGCAGGATTGCCTCACGTCAATGCTATATACGGAGCCGACTGGACACTGGATGCAACGCGGGACTGATCGAGGAAATCCGCGGCTTAATGAATGTGGCGATGATGAATATCCGGGAAATGTTCATGGGTGTGCGTCATTGGCGCATGTTGGTGCGGGTGCGTGTGCGGCTCCTTTCCGTCCCATATGAAATCGTGTGTGTGTCGGTGATGCTCGTCATGGCGATGCCGGTGGTTGTGGTCCATCGACACATGCGTATGCGCGTGCTCGTGGCGTTCGCGAATATGCAGCCACACGCCGAGCACCATCAGCGCGGCGGCGACCCAAAACAGCGGGTCAGGAATATCCGGCCACAGGATCAGCGAAAGCGTCACGCCGAACAGCGGCGCAACTGAAAAATACGCGCCCGTGCGTGCGGTGCCGAGGTTGCGCAACGCGACGACGAACAAGACCAGGCTGACGCCGTATCCGGCCAAGCCGGTGAACATGGCTGCCGCCGTTTTCGCCAAACCGGGAAGGTGCGCGCCGAGCACAAGGGCGATGCAAAGATTGACCGATCCGGCGATCAGCCCCTTCAAGCAGGCGATGACCATGGCGTCATTCGTCGATACCTTGCGCGTCAGATTGTTATCGATCGCCCAGCACGCGCAAGCGGCGGCAACCAGCAGCGCGCCGGCGGATAGTCCGGCCGCGCCCGGGTGCCATGAGAGCGCCACGCCGCCCGCGACTATTGCCACCATGCCGAGAAAAATCTGCCTGTTCACATTCTCACGGAATACGACCCACGCGATCACCGCCGTGAAGACGCCCTCAAGATTCAGCAAGAGCGAACTCGTCGCCGCTGGCGTGAGGCTTAGTCCGAACATCAGCAGCACCGGCCCAGCGATACCACCAGCGGCAATGGCGCCAAGCAACCAGGGTACTTCTGCCAACTGAATCCGGCTTTCGTTAGCGCGCTCGTTTTTGGTCCGTGTGATGCGCTGGAAAGCGATAGCGACAGCCAAACCAACGCCGCTGCCTAGATAAAACAAACCTGCGACCATGAACGGCGAAAGTGTGCCAAGAAGGGTCTTGGCAAGCGGGGTCGTCGCCCCAAAGAGCGCGGCCGCGAGAAGCGCTGTGAACGCAGCGTTGTGGCGTACAGGCATGGATGTTCCCGACTTGCGTTTAACTATGATTCTAAAGAAAGTTGTGCGACTTTGTACGCGCGCTTTAACCTCCTGGCGCCGGGGTGTTGTCCACGAGCAAAATGATTATATTTTTGTGTGGCTCCGCTAGCTGCGATTGACAGGCAGCGCTTAACCAAGCGCTGCCTGTCGGGCTTATTGCTTTTGCATTGTCACGATAGTCATCGTGCCGCCCACGTTTTCAACGCGCACTTTCACTTTATCCCCTTCGTGCGCCTGTTTCAGCATCGCGGCGTCGCGAGCTTTGAACGCCATGGTCATCGGCGGCATGCCCACGTTTTCCAGCGCACCGTGTTTGAGCGTCACCATGCCGGACGCCGGATCGACCTTCCTGATTTCCGCATCGGTCAAAGCGGATTTCGACGACGATGACGCCGCAGGACTCATTGCGCCGGCGCTCATCTTCATCCCAGCCATATCGTCGGCGAATGCGGACTGCTGAAAAGCAAATGCACCAAGCTCCTCACTTGCTGCCAACGCGATATAAGTCAGTTTTTTCATTTCACTTCTCCAGAGTAAGTAGATGACACGTGCGTGCCGGAAGCTGCTATTGGCCGCGTGTATGTCGACGCGGCCCATCTCGCGAAGCTCGAATTTCGTGCGCGGGGGTTGAGCTTCGTCGCGCCCGCGCCGGTATCGAGCATCTTGTCGGGCAACCATGCGTCGCGTTTGCGCGGCCGCGGCCTTAACTTCGAAGAGATTCGCGGCTACCTTCCCGGCGACAATATTCGTCACATCGACTGGAAGGTTACGTTGCGTCTTGGCAAGCCGCAAATTCGTGCGTACACCGAAGAACGGGACCGGCCGCTTCTTGTCGTCGTCGATCAGCGTATGAGCATGTTCTTTGGATCGAGTCGCGCGTTCAAGTCAGTGGTGGCAGCTGAGGCCGCGGCGCTCGCGGTATGGATGGGATTTGCCGCGGGCGATCGCGTGGGCGGCGTGATCTTCGATGACGACCACGTCGTCCGGGTGAGGCCACTACGCAGCCGCAGCCGGATCAAGGTGCTGTTCAGCGCGATCGCGGAAATGAACAGAGCGTTACATGCCGAGAGCGCGTCCAGAACGAACTACGGTCAGCTCGATACCGCGCTTCAAGGCGTGCTGCAGCTCGCAGGACACGACTACCTTATTTGTATCGTGAGCGATTTTGCGGGCGCGACCGAACGCACTCGCAAGCTGTTGCGCCAGCTATCAAAACACAACGACGTCATTGCCGCGATGGTCTTCGATCCTCTCTGGCAGCACATGCCCGAGCATCGTGCGCTGGTGGTAAGCGAAGGGCATCTTCAGGTGGAACTGCGCATTGAGCAGGAGAAAGTGCGCGCGCCGCTTGCGAGCATGTTCAAAGGCCGCACGGCGGAGGTGGCGGACCTGTTGCGATCGAGTGGCGTGCCGCTGATGGCGTTATCGACCGGTGAGCCTACCGTCGATCAGGTTCGACGTCTGTTCGGTGAACGCGTCAGGCCGACGATGGGCAGCGGACTATGAATGCCTCGCTCACAACTGCGCTAACGCCAGCCGATACTCCGTCGGCGCTCAAGCCGCTGCAAGAGTTGCCGTTGCCCGAGCCGGTGTCGTGGGCGCCGCAAACCATCGGATGGATTGTGGTTGCAGTCGTGCTGATCGTGGCTGTGCTTTGCATCGCATGGATGGCCTGGCGTCGCTACAAGCGCGGGCGTTACCGGCGAGCGGCGTTGGCTGAGTTGGCACAAATCGAGGTGGCGTTGAGCGATGCGCAGCGTCGAACCGCCGCGCTCGCCGCTATCCCGCCGCTCATCAAACGCACTTCGCTTGCCGCCGCTCCGCGCGAACGCGTCGCCGCGCTTTCCGGTGATGAATGGCTCGCATTTCTCAAGCGCACCCGAGGACGATTCGATGCCCGCAGTGGTGCGCTCCTCACGCTCGTGAGCTATGCGCCCGCTGAACAGATCGCCTCGATAACACCGCTCGAAGCCGAGACTTTGGTGAGCGCCACTCGCGACTGGATCCAGTGTCATCATGTGGAAATTTGACCTCCCGTGGATGTTCCTGGTGTTGCCGTTGCCGGCCATCGTGTGGTGGCTAGCGCCTGCGTGGCGCGCAACCACGTCGGCGATCCGCATGCCATTTTTTCATGAGATGGCGCAAGCGGCGGGCGAGCAACCTGCGCCGGGCGGCGTGCGTTTGCGTCGCAACGTATTGCAACGCGCGATGATGCCCGTCCTGTGGATCTTGCTCGTCACCGCCTCGGCGAAACCCGTGTTCGTCGAACCGCCTGTGATGCACGATGAACCCGCCCGCGACCTCATGCTGGCGATCGACCTCTCTCAATCGGTGAGCACGCGCGACTTCGTGAATCCGCAAACCGGTGAGCGCATGGACCGGCTGACCGCGGTGAAGCAGGTGGTCAGGGACTTCGTGGCGAAGCGCAAAGGCGACCGCATTGGCGTGGTGGTGTTTGGCGAAGCGGCGTACCCGCAAGCGCCGCTGACACTCGATCACGACAGCGTGTTGCTGCTGCTGAATCAGATGCAGATCGGCATGGCGGGTCCACGTACGGCGATAGGCGACGCTATCGGACTGACGGTGAAGCTGATGGAGAATTCGCCGGCTCAGGAGAAGGTATTAATCCTTCTGACCGATGGCAACGACACCGCCAGCGCCATTCCACCCGACCGTGCCGCCGACATAGCGAAGAACAACAAAGTGGTGATCCACACGGTGGGTATTGGCGATCCGAATGCGACGGGTGAGGATATGGTCGACCTGGACGCGTTGCAACACATTTCCGAAATCACCGGCGGCCGCTCATTCCACGCGCTTGGCAACCCGCAAGAGCTTGCCGATGTCTACACGACACTCGACAAGATGACGCCCGAGAAAGTGAAGCGCGAAATCTATCGGCCGCAACGTGATTTTTTCTGGATCCCGCTTGCCGCCGCGCTGTCGATCCTGACGCTGTATCACTGCCTTGCATTGCTGATTGCCGTGCTGCGTACATCGGGTCGAAAGCAAGCGTCGAAGCCCATGGACATGAACGTAGCGGGCCATGGAAATTGATCTGACCGCCTTTCATTTCCTGCGGCCTCAATGGTTGTGGTTGCTCGTTCCAGCCATCCTGTTGCCCGTATTCTGGTTTCGACGCAACGACGTTCGCGCTCGCTGGCGCAATATCATTGACCCTCTGCTGCTCGAACATCTCATAGTCGGCAATACCGCCCGGCGCCGCATTCAACCGGTTCATACACTGGCATTGCTGATTGCCATCGGGGCGATCGCTGTTGCAGGTCCGACTTGGCAACAGGAGCGCCCGCCGTTTAACCAGGACAAGGCGCCGCTAGTGATCGTCCTGGAACTTGCGCATTCGATGGACGCAACCGACGTCGCGCCTACGCGTCTCGAGCGCGCCAAACAGAAAGTGCTGGATCTGGCCGCGGCGCGCAAGGGCGCGCGAACCGGGCTCGTGGTATTTGCTTCAAGCGCACGTAGCCAGTGCGGTCTTCGCCGCAACGGGAAACATGTTCGCCGCGATGTGCGCGCGCTTCGCGCTTGCGGGTCTGTGCATTGTCTTTGTCCCCACCCTGTTGCTGGGTGCTGCGTTCCCGTTTGCGGTACGTCTTGGTGTGAACAGCAAGCACGTGGGACGCGACGTCGGCATTGTCATGGCGACGAACACAGCAGGCGGCATAGCAGGCACGATGCTCGCCGGCTTCGTCCTGGTACCGAAGTTGGGCATCGTTCATGCACTTGCTGCACTAGCCCTCGCGGCAAGTGTCGTCGGACTGATCGCGGTCTTTCGCGGTTCGGGTGCCCGTTGTTTTGCTCGCGGGGGCGTCCTTGCGCTCGCCGTGTGCGCGCTATGCGCCGCAGTGTTCACGCCTTCCGACCGGCTTGCCACGATGCTCACTCAATCCCGTGGCGGCGACCTGACCTTCTATGCGGAAAGCGAAGGGGGAACGGTCGCAGTCGTCGCCCAGCGGTCGGGCGAGAATCGCTTTAAGCGCCTCTATATTCAGGGCGTATCGAATTCCGGTGATGCCATGACGTCGCTTCGATACATGCGCTTGCAAGCCATGCTGCCGCTGATCATTCATCGCGGCACCCCGCGCTCCGCGCTCGTGATCGGCTTGGGGACCAGCATCACGGGTGGCGCGTTGTTACCTTATCCCGGTCTCGAACATCGGGTGGTGGCCGAATTACTTCCGGCTGTGGTGCAGGCGGTGCCGCAATTCAAGGAAAATTATGGCGTGAGCACGGACCCTCGCATGGAGATCCGGCTGCACGATGGCCGACGCGAATTACTGCGCAATTCGCAACGCTATGACCTGATCACGCTGGAACCGCCGCCTTCGGCCGCGGGTATCGTCAACTTGTACTCGTCAGATTTTTATCGGCTGGCGGCGTCACGTCTGCAACCGGGTGGCCTCGTCGCACAATGGTTGCCCCTGCCGACGCAAAACGAGGAAGACACGCGTGCGTTGATCAAGAGCTTCGTACAAGTCTTTCCCTACGCGACCATGTGGACCACCGAGCTGTACGAGATGATGCTGGTCGGTTCAATGGAACCGATTGAACTCAGCGTGCCGCGTATCCGCGAACGCTTCGCACATCCGGGCGTTGCAGCAGCGCTGCGCGAGGTGGGTATTGCGTCGCCAGCGGCGTTGCTTGCCACATGGATCACGGACCGCGCCGGCCTTGAGTACTACGCCGCCGATGCACAACCTGTCACCGATGATCGCCCGGGAATCGAATACGCTGCATGGGTGCGCAGTGCTGACTTCCCCAAGGTATTGACGCAGTTGTTGGCAATGCGCAGCGAGCCTCAGTTGCAGGGCGCGGATAACGCCTTCGTGGAAACCATGCAAGCTGAACGCGGCACGTTGCAGGCTTTCTACGATGCCGGGCTAGCGGCGTATCGCGGGGATCGTGACGCGTGGCAAGGAAATATCCGCCGGGTCATGCGCGACGATGAAAGCAACCCGTACTACCGATGGTTCGTCGGCGCAGGCGGTTAGTACGATGGCAAAGGAGCACACCGTGATCGAGAGATTCCCGGATAAGTCTTACGTCCCGGCGTCAGTTGAATAGGCGAAAGCCCGCGTGCAGATACTGCCCGAGCGGGCTTACGAGCGAGCGCGTTCATGTTCGCTCGCTTCAAGATGCCCGTCACGCGCACTCCCGATCTCGCTCCTGATGACGCGCACGCAACGCATGTAAATGGACCTTCACGCGCTCGGCAGCAACCAGTTCGCGCTTGCCTTTCAAGGTCGCGCTTTTGAACCGCGGGTCGCCCATCGCAGCAACGTACTTGTCCCATCGATACTTCTGATAGCGACGAAAGAAATCCGGCCCGGGCAGGCCGTTGTCGCATGCAAGCAGCACACCGTAGTCGATATCGGCGTCATCGTTCAGTTCCCGCAGAGCGGCGTCGAGCACCTCGTATCGACGGGTCAGCGGGACCGTCCGCTCAAACAGGACATGGAAACGTTTGTACGGCAATACCGCACTTTGCAGCGCGGCCCGTTCAAGTGCTCGGATGACAAGGGGCAGCGGATTCGGTTCCATACGAGTCTCCGGTTGAACAACATTCATTGCCATGCACTGCCGGCCTGAACACGAATTGCGTCCAGAGCGACTCGTGCGATTGAAGTAAAACTTGACGTGTATCTGCTGGTCGACGATCGCGTTATCTTGTTTCCACCCGCTGTTCCAGTGGAGAAAATCAACGTGCCGTCAGAGGCCATCACGCTGAATTGCGTGCGTCATCAGCGTGCTCCATGGAAAGAATCGGACTACAAACGATCAGGAATCACCTTTCCCGTTCTTTCCAATGCCTGCCTCGAACGAGGCGGGCCCAGCCGGTAACTGCTACTGAATGAACCAGCTGGACCAGCAATGCCTATCATCTGGGCGCCGAAACAACGACGTACTGCACCTGAGTTCCAACGTATTGCGGCTGATACCAGTTCGGGCCGCAATGCTGGTAGGCAAGACCGTTCACCACGATGCTCGAGCAGCTCGGCGGCAACGCTGCGACCGTCGCGCCAACTACCACCGCCGTCGTTACGCCAACCGCTACGCCCACGGCGACCGGGTTCGCATACCAGCCATCGTCGTGATAGTGATCGTCGTGGTGCTCATCATCGTGGTGGTGATCATCATCGTGGTGATCGTCGTCGTGATGACCGTCGTCATAGTGGTCGTCGCCGCCGCCGTTGTGGTGACCGTCATCGTGGTGGTCATCGCCACCGCCGCCGTTGTGACTGCCTCCACCGCCACCGCCACCGCCACCGCCACCGTTATGATCGCCGCCGCCGTTGTGACTACCACCGCCATTGCTGCCACCGCTGTGACCGCCACCACCACCGCCGCCGCCGCTATGACTGCTGCCACCGCCTCCGTTACTGGTATGGCCCACGCTGCCCGTATGCGCGCCCATCTGCGGAGCGCCGCCCGGGCCACCAGGATGGGATCCTCCACCTCCGCCGCCATGAAAACCGCCGCCGGGTGGCGCGTGAACACTCGTGCGCGCGCCGCCGCGGAAACCAAACGCCTGAACGCTCAGCGACGTCGTGAGAAAGACCCCGGCAATGCCGGCAACTGCAAGTTGTTTGGCGCGTGACATCATTCGCTCTCCTCATACGGCGTATGCGTAGCAGGCTTCAGCTCAATCGCTTTCGCATTCGCTGCGGGCCGGAAAGTAAAGGTCGACGCTGGAAAATCGGGGTTGAGTTTCCAGTGATAAGTCACGACGTGCCGTGGACGTGCGTCCTGGGTTGTATCGATAATCTCCATGCGGCACGGCAACTGGCGTGTTCCACTTTGGATCCAGAGCTCCCAGTCGGCGCCCTTCTGCTGATACACGTAGTGGTTGCACCAGCGCGTATCCACGCGCTCAAGCCCGATGAAAAGCGCTGACGTCAAGGTGACGTCATCGACCTTGCCGTTGCCCCAGTAGAACAAGTCCGCCAGCGGGGTATCGATGTTGTAGGTCGTCGATAACTCGCGCACTAGCAGGTCGATCGTGGGTGGCGCGGGGTTCTTCGAGTAGTAGCCCTCCGCCGTATTGAAGATGGTGAAAGTTCTGCCGTCGTAGATCAGTCCCTTCGAACCGCGGTTCCCTGTGATGTCCGCTCGCATGCGATTCGGCCGCTCCACCTTCACATCCGTCTCATGAAGAAACGCAACCGTCTGGCCGCTGTCGAGAACGGCATCGGTAGCAGATGTCGTGGTCACGTCGAAGCGGCTCAACGAACGCAGATATCGCCCCATGGACGACAACGCATCGATAGCCTGCTTCTGCCGCTCAGGCTGCGCGGCGGCTGCCGGCGTGGACGCCGGTGTGGCCGTTGCAGCGCTCGCGGGCTCAGGGCTTGTCTGTCCGAACGCATTGACCGCGCTGATGCTCGCCGCAATAAGCACACTGCATATTGGTCGAGGATAGTTTCTTGGCACGTCGCCCCCCTATTGAAAAGTGGCACTGATTGAAAGTTCGACCGCATTTCCTTTCGGGCGGTTACGCACTGCAAATTCATTGACCCATCGCAACGATGCAGACACCGGTGTACTACTTAGCTTTCCTGACCAGGTCGCCATCGGGCCGATCCCCACGGAATGGCCGCTGGTGCCACCGGTCACATCGGCGAGACCGCCGGTGTCGTCGCCGAGCTGCTGAATCCAGCCGCCGACCACACCAACACCCCATCCTCCCGTGAAACGCTTGAGCGCAAGCAGATCGAGCACGCTGACCGGAGCGTTGTGATAGTGCGTCTCGTTGTTGACGGTATAGAACTCGACGCCGTAGTTCGCCGACAGCTCGACGTTGTGCTCCGGCAGGAGCTTCGTGTAAGCGACCGTCGGAATGAACGTCCACGTGTTCAGCCCGGGATTAGCGAGACGGTTCACGTTATAAGCCCCGGTGGGCGCGTACATCTGAACGCTCAAGGCAATGTGATCGGTTTTCGTGAGGTGATATCCGGCGACGACCGGCGTGAAGAAGATGTCGGTGAACTGCGTGCCGCTGTCGTTCGGCAGCCGGCTGTTGAACGACGAGATGGATGTGTATTGAAACGGCACGCCAAACGACG
This sequence comes from Caballeronia sp. LjRoot29, assembly GCF_964252755.1. NCBI lineage: Bacteria > Pseudomonadati > Pseudomonadota > Betaproteobacteria > Burkholderiales > Burkholderiaceae > Caballeronia > Caballeronia sp. LjRoot29. Next base: position 84,960 of record NZ_CAXUPU020000027.1, read on the forward strand.
ACACGAAATTCCACCCGCCCGCAGTGATGCCCCACGTCTTCACTGCATTGATAATGGTGTATGAGATGTGATAGTTGAGGCCGGCGGACACTGTCCCGGCGATAGGTATCGTCTTGGATTTCCCGAGCGATCCTTCGTAGTAGATCGTGGAGACGGAAAAGATCCAGTCCGAGGTGGTCGGTATGACGCCCGCATAAGGAGCGATCTGCATGCCTGTTATGGGTCGGCCCAGACCACTTTCGGTCGCGCGGGCGGCGGTCGGAATGCCGAGCACGACAGTGGCGAGCGCGACAACCATCCGCCCTCGCTGCCAGTTCATGTGCGTGGCAGGCCGCTTGTTGTACGTGACCATTCTGGTTCCTTCGCTCATTGGATTTAGCGGCGTCCGTCTCACTGGACGGTGTAACCGCGCCCTTGCATGCACGCGCCGTAGGCACGCCAGTACGTGTTCATCTCGACTTGCTGGTTAGCTTGTGCGTTCTGTGCCTGGGCCGCGTGTTGCCGGCGGCTACGTACGCCACCCGCCACTGCCCCTGCTGTCGCACCCACGGCCGCGCCGTGCCCCGGGTCGTTGTGGTTCACGTCGCCAATGAGCGCGCCGGCCGCTGCGCCGCGAGCCGCGCCGCCCACTCGCGCACCGGTAGGTCCCTGAGGCGGTGGCGGAGTGCCTGCAGCCACTGCTGGGTCAATCCCCGTGTTCTGCTTCGCCCAGGCGTAACACGCGCCGTCATCCTGCGATTGCTTGCTGGGGCTCTGCCCATGCGCCGGATACACTGCGGGCTTGGCTGCGAAGGCAGCAGCGCTTGCCACGGCAAGCGCTGCCGTCAATAAAATTGCTTTCATACCAGCCTCAATATCGATTAGTAAAACTTACCTTCTGCCGAGTTCAGATTGATTCGATGTCAGCCTTCCCCGGCTTTCTTCGGCTTCACGAGTTGCCACGATCCATCCAGCACCGTGGCATTCGGTCCGTAGATGCGCATGATCAGCGTGTAGGCACCTGTCGGCGCCGGCAGCCAGTTCGCTTCTTTTCCCTTGCCCGGCGACTCATGCTGGACATAAAGATCAAGCGATCCATCGGCGCCATATTTCAGGTGTTTCGTGCGGTCGCCGATCGAATAGCGATCAATCGGATTTGCGACAAGATGGCGTCCCGGAAGGTCATACAGCGTCATTGACCAGAAAAATTTCGCGGGCGGCAGATCTTTCTTGTCGAAGTGCAAAACGTACGGCTGCGTGCCTGTGAGTTGCTTGTTGTCCGCATCGACGTGATACCCGACATACACCGCCTCTTCCTTCGTATTGCCATAAATACCCATTGCTGCCGCGACCGCGCGTGTCGTGTAGTCGTTCTTGAGGTCATCGCGCGAACCGAACAGGCCGAAAGAACCCGTTGTCGATTTCTCGGCAGCGGCCAACGCCCGCTTGCCATCGTCCACGCCGCGTTCCAATGCGTCACGCGTTGCCGGATCCAGCTTGCTGACGTCGAATGGCTTGCCCGGTGCAATCCCGATTTTGGCAAAACGCTGCATCAGTTCCGTCTCGGCCGGGTTGGGCGGCAGCGTGAACTGCAATAGAAAATTCAAGTAGGAAATGAAGTCGACCGATGTCGCCGTGGTCTCGTCCCACTTGGGAAAGCTCACGCTTGCGACAGCGGGCGGTGGCGTGGTGTGTTCAAAGCTGGAGAGCGGCGTTAGTCCGTATTGTTCCTGTATGCGAACGACGTGACCGACATCCGAGGGCCCATTCAGCGCTGTACGGCCAAGCGTCAGAATCAGATCGGTCTCCGACTTGAAGACCCGGTCAATACCCGGTGGCGTGGGCCCCTTCCAATCCGGGCCCGCCAGCAAGTAATGACCAGCGCCATTGCCAGTCGCGCGCGAGCCGACGTAAGCAAAGTTGTAGGTGTACAGGTCGATCCACTGAAACACGTAGTAGCGGTCTTCAGGAAGCTTCGGAACTGACAGCACCCAGGGCTCACGGCGCAAATCCAGCCATGCCCACGAATACGGGGTGTCGTTGTTCGGCGTGACTATTTCCTTGTTGTCGGGCCCATAAACTTGAGAGTAGTGGCGAAATTTCCCGAATCCGCCTATATAAGCTTTTGAATTCCGGTCCTGCGTCTGCTGATAAAGCGTCTTGTAGTTGAACAGCATGGGGTACGCATAGATGAAAGCTTCCTTCGCAATAGCCTCCGTTTCCTTGGGCGTTGCACGGTCCGGCTCCTGCTGCGCGCTCGCGGAGGGAATCCCTCTCAGCATGAGTGCGATCACTAGTATTCCGAATTTAACGAGATATCTAAGTTTCATGTAGGCACCGTCGCTTATTTACCGAAAGTCATGTTCAGGCCGGCAAAAATGGTGAATTGCGGAACGCCTCGCCCTGAATGAGCGACCGAATATTGCGGCTCTATATACGCGTTGTAGATAGTCGAGCCGCTTTTCCATGCCTTGCCGCCGCCCAGGCCAACGGGGATGTAATAGTTTCCCTGCTGCAGATCGAACGTCCAGATACCGGTCGAGCGCACATACCATCCACCGGGCAAGTTGAAAATTCCGAAAGGCTGCGCCGTCAGCGACTGCACAGCCGGGCGGCTATCCTGCCCGGCAAATGAGTGTTGCCACTGGACCAGCGCGCCGAGCAAGCGTTCCGTGGTCGCACTGACCGCGACCGCTGCAAGACCGGCTTGCCATTTACCCGTCCCCAGGCTTGGGTCCGTTGCGGTCGGCATGGTAATCAACGGTCCTACGCCAATCTGGACGCCCTCTTGAGAGAGCAGGAAGATATCGAAAAGGTTGATATCGCCTAACCCTGTGTTGTATCCGCCACTGGGATCGGGACGCGTACTAACGGGCAAGGTTGCGCGAAAGATCTGCGGCACGCCTATCAGTCCATTGGGGCCGATCGGAATAGCCGGGCGCAGCAATACATCATTGGTATGCGAACTCGCACCAAATACGCTGGGCGTAGTAATTTTGAATATTGAATGAAGCAGCCAGATTCAGCGGATTATTGCTCTTATTGGCTTCATCCGCTGCGCTTTGCCCAAACGCCAGATCCGCGCAAGCCGCCATAATCAAGCCGGCGAACAAAATTTGGACAGGAAGCCGCTTATGGCCACGCATAATTTTCCCTGGTGTTAATTTCATAAAATGCAGAAATCCCTTCGACGTTAATTGAATAACGCTTTTCAGGCGCGCGAGCGCAACCTTTCCCGGCGAGCGGGCAAAAGGCTTTTCCTATTTCTATAAATCGGATTTCCGCGATATAGGCGGAAGGTCGATGTGAACTAAGTGAACTGCGTGGAACGAGAAATAGCCATGCGTTAGTCCTCTCAGAGACATAACAGGGCACGTGTGTCCCGTGCGGGTATGCTTTACGCTATGCACGATGCAGCATTACATTTGTTTCGGATGCTAGCAAACGTTTTAATGTTTGCCAATATTATTTTGTAACCGACCAAACCCCAAACCCAATCGGCTAATTCGTTTCAAAAAACGTTAGCAAACGTTCGTGAGCGTCCACATCGGTCGAAACGTCCGTTATACAAAATTCAGGGAAACTTCAAGTAAGAAATTTTGCTCAAAATTGAACCCAAATCTAAAAAAACGGATATTGGTAATGAACTCGACCTTCGAAGAGAACTATTTCAACGGCTTGCGCAGCAGTGTAATTAACTGAATTAATAGTTAGCCGCCTGCCGGATTGGCTTCAGTACATCCATTTTCTTTTGCAAATCGAAACGGAGCACTAAAGCGTTTCAAAACGGAGATCTGGCCGCTTGGCGAGCTGGAGTTGAGCAACGAGCGGCGACGGACTGCCGTGCATTCCTGATGACACAAGGACGAGTGCACAGATGCTTTCTCAGCCCGAGACCTTCCCAGCGTCGTACGCCGCATGACGGCGGGACAGATGCTGCTCGACGGAGCGTCGGTCGACGACGTTGCCGAGCAGCTTCATCTGGCGACCGCGACGGTGAAACGCTACAAGGCGCTGATCGACGCCGGCGGCCTGGACGCGCTGAAACAACTGGGCGTGGGTGGGCGTTCTTCGGTGCTGGATCAGCGAGCGCTTGAGTGGATCTCCGCGGCGCTCCAGGGGTCAGCCAGGGATCACGGCTTCGACAGTGAGGCGTGGACCAACGCGCGGCTGCGGGCGCTGATTGAATCGAAATACGGCGTTCGTTATTCCCGCGTGTACATCTGGCAAATAGCGACCAACCTTGGCCTGGGCCACTTGCTGTCCAAGTCGCGAAGGTAACCGAGGCATCATCACCCCGGTGTTTTTTCCGGTCATGCGCATTGATCAACATTGCAACGAACGAGAGGATTCCCTAATGATTCGAAAACACACCTCGCGACTTTTTCGCATCAACACGCTTAGGATGGCGATGGTTGTTTCCACTCTGTTCGCCGCTCCGGCGTTTTCACAGAATGCGGCCTCGGCCGCCGGTCCGGGCGGAGTGGGCGCCGCCGCCGTCGCGGAAGTCCAGGCACGCGTAGTCGGCATCGATACAGCGTCGAATAGCGTCTCGCTGCAGGGGCAAAGCGGGCGAGTCGTCAATATCGCCGTGAATCCGGAAGTAGGCGATGTCAGCAAGTTGCAGATCGGCGACACCGTCCACATCAAGTACGAGAGCGCGGTACTGATCCGCGCCACGAAGGTCGCGTCGAACGGAATTCGCGAGCGTGTGGACGAGACCGCGACCATCCCGGCATCCGGCGGATCGACGGCGACCGCACGTCGAGTGCAAGTGCTCGCGACGGTTCAGAAGATCGACCATGCGAAGCGGACCATTACGATTCGCGGTCCGAATAAAACAGAAACGTTGCAAGCGGGCCCAGACGTTTCGCTAAAGGGAATAAAAGTTGGCGACAGCGTACACGCCGAATTTATTGAAGCGACTGCCGTACTCGTGACACGCAACGGCGCTCCAATCAAGTAACCGGCTGGCGGGCAAAAAGTCGTGGCGCGGCCCCGCGCTCGAGAGAGACGGTGGGGCCGGCGCGCAGCATAAGGGAGAGTCAATGGCGACCGAAAACAAAATAGCGTCGCGTATGGCCGCGGGCAAGGCGTGCCGCGAGCACATGGCCCGTTCCGCGCATGCGCGGATTGGAACGATCGACCGCGACCCAATCGAGCTGCTCGAGCAAAACAGCAAGGGGCGTGTCGAACGCCTGATCCCGCTCAGATATGGCCGAATGATGGTGTCGCCTTTTACGTTCTTCAGGGGCGGCGCGATTTTGCAGGCTGACGACCTTGGCAAGATATCGAATACGGGCATCGTCACGCCTATATGCGGCGACGCGCACCTGATGAATTTTGGCGGGTTCGCAACACCGGAACGCCAGCTCGTGTTCGACCTCAACGACTTCGATGAAGTCGCGCTCGGCCCGTGGGAATGGGATATCAAGCGACTGGCAGCAAGCTTCATGGTAGCCGCGCGCCACATGCGCTTAAGCCGCCTGACGGGCGAGAGTCTCATCCAGTCCCTGGTGACGCAGTACCAGACACGCATGCAGGAATACGCGCAATTCAGCGCGCTGGAGCTTTGGTACGAGCGCATTACGTTCGACCGGATGCTCGAGACCGCCGTGACGCCGGAGCGCAGGCGGGCGCTGCGTAAAGGCATGGAAAAGGCTGCTAGCCGCACGCACGACAGCATGCTTGAAAAGGTCGCGGAATTTAACGCTGAGACCGATGCCTGGACTCTTCGCGACATGCCGCCGGGGATGTTCCACGTGCACGGCGCCAACACGCTGTTCGAAGCCGATGATGACTGGATCAAGCTCGGAAACTGGCAAGCGCTGATCAAAGGCATGTTCCCGCAATACGTGAAAACGCTGACTCACGACCGCCGCGCGCTGCTTAAACATTTCACCGCACAGGACCTGGCCTTCAAGGTAGTGGGCGTGGGCAGCGTTGGAACTCGCTGCCTGGTTTTGCTGATGATGGATGAACTGGGAAAACCCATGTTCCTGCAGATCAAGGAGGCACGGCATTCGGTAATCGATCTGCATTTCGATGCCGAACGCCTGGAGCATGGCGGCGAGCGCGTGGTGCGCGGCCAGCGGGCAATGCAGGCCGCCAGCGACATCTTCCTTGGCTGGGCGACCGGGCCATCGGGACGCCATTTCTATTTCCGGCAATTGCGGGACATGAAACTGTCGGCGAACATCGAATTATTCGATATCGACTTGCTGGAAGGTTACGCGCGCCTGTGCGGCTGGATACTCGCGCGCGCTCATGCAAAAGCGAGCGGCAAGGCGATTGAAATTGGCGCTTATCTGGGACAAGGAACTCAATTCGCCGAAGCGATGGTCGCCTATTCGAAAAACTATGCGGATCAGGTTGAACGCGATTTCGACGTATTCACGCAAGCCGTGAGAAGCGGTCGGCTAGTCGCCCGGACCGAGGAAGACATGGCGGCGGATTTTCAAGTTTGAACGCCGTCGAACATTTTTGACGCCCGGGCAAGTCCGGCGGCAACGCGTACTTTTAGGAGGCTTTATGCACGCTCGATCATTCCCGTTCGGCCGTCAACACTGGCTTCAGTTAGCGGTTTGCAGTGCGTTTCTAATTTATGCAGAGGGCTCCTACGCAGCCAACCTCGGCTTCCTGATGGACACGCCGATCAGTTACATGAAAGAGCGCGATCTGCAGCAACTTAACCATGCCGCACGCACTGCGCTGGATTCGAAGCAGGACGGTGAATCGGTTGACTGGAACAACGACGGCACCGGAAATCCAGTTCATGTAGGAGGCACCATTACGCCGCTCAATACGCGAAAGGAAGGCGAGCGGAGTTGCAGGACGCTCGCCATTGTTGCCAAGGCAAAAGGCCAGACGCAAACCTGGGCGCCGACTGCTTGCAAGGGCGCTGGCGCAGACAGCAAATGGCAATTGCTCAAGCAATAAAACAGGGTGCGCGGGGTCCGTATTCCGAGGACAAAGCGCGTAGCGCAAAATACGCTGATGACATCGATTTTCACAAACTTTGACCTACACTGAATTCGTGTCCTGACGACCTCATTCCGGGCACAATCACTAAAAAAGCGCTGCAGTGAATGCACTGCACCACGCACTTTTACACGGACGACGTCCGCACCTGCCGCAACGCACGCGTGGCAGGCGCGCGGGCGAGTCTTGCTGCAATGGCCCGGCCAGACACATAACTCAAAGCAGAATCGCAAACAGAATCGACTATAAAAAAGCCAAGCATTTCACAAGGCGTAATTGTCAGTTAGCGCGGTCTGGTTACTTCGTATTGAAACCGTTAACCATCCTGGATGACACATCATGCGATTACAACAACGTCTTGCTGCGGAAATGTTTGGCACGTTTTGGCTAGTGCTTGGCGGTTGTGGCAGTGCCGTTCTCGCGGCCAAGTTTCCCGGTACCGGAATTGGATTTGCAGGCGTCGCACTCGCGTTCGGATTAACCGTCCTGACGATGGCTTACGCACTCGGGCATATATCGGGTTGCCACTTGAATCCGGCTGTCAGCGTGGGCCTCGCCGTTGCAGGGCGCTTTCCTGTCCGCGACCTTGCGCCTTATATTGTTGCGCAAGTCGTTGGGGCGACCATTGGCGCATTCGCGTTGTATCTAATTGCGTCCGGCGTCCCGGGATTCGATGCAGCCGCGAGTGGATTTGCATCGAATGGATACGGCGCGCGTTCACCCGGCGGTTATTCGATGATGGCCGCGCTGATCTGCGAAGTCTTGATGACGTTTTTCTTCCTGATGGTCATTCTCGGCACCACCGACGGACGCGCCATCAATGGTTTCGCGCCGCTGGCCATTGGACTCTGCCTGACGCTCATTCACCTGATATCCATTCCGGTGACCAATACGTCGGTCAATCCCGCACGCTCGACCGGACCCGCGCTGTTTGCCGGCGCCGCCGCGCTGGGACAACTCTGGCTTTTCTGGGTTGCGCCCATTATTGGGGCATGCATTGCGGGCGCGTGATATCCGCGGCTCTTCCCCGAGAAGGTCACGGCAGTCGCACCGGCACCTTTGGCTATCGACGCACCTTGATACGGGACTGCGGGACTGGCTCAAGGTCAAGGGACGCTCATGGCGTCCACGGCCTGTGCTTGCGCCGTAAAAAACAAATGGCCCGCCTAAGCGGGCCATTCGGTTCATGCAATCAAGCCGGGCTGTAACGAATTACAGCGGCTGGATGTTCGATGCTTGCAGACCCTTCGGGCCTTGCTTCGCTTCGTAGCTTACTTTCTGATTTTCCTGGAGTGTCTTGAAGCCTTCCGAGCGGATCTCAGAGAAATGCGCAAAGAGGTCATCGCCACCGCCGTCCGGCGTGATGAAGCCAAAACCCTTCGCATCATTAAACCACTTCACAATACCTGTTGCCATTTGCTGATTTTCCTAAAAGAGACGTAATTCCGTTTGGTAGCGCCACCGGCCGTCAATCGGCCAAGCGTTGCAGACTCCTTTTACCACGCGAAAATGACAGTCTGCAATTGGATTCTGCCCGATGTTTCCAAAACAAAGCTCCAAAAACCGTCACGTACGCAGTCCGGAGATGTTTCGCGCCCACAATCCGGAAGTCAGATAATAAATAAAACATTTGGTAAGACAAAGAAAAAAGTCTATTTTATGCGGCATCGACGGTCCTAAGAGCGCCAATCAATGAAAAAAGTGCTGGATATCTGCATTTGCAGCGCCGTTGTGGTATCGGAAGCGCTTTCAGGGACTGGCCATGCGGCATGCAGCTCCACAGCACCGTCGACAGGGACCGGCGGCGTGTGCACCGGCACCGGCATTCTCCCGGTCGCTGCGGTGCCGGCTCCAGCGCGGTCACTATCGGGATTGACTCCACAGTCGCCGCAGGACTGACCCGCGCAAGTTCGCCGGTTGCGTTTAGCGTCGGGCGCGCGAGCACCATCGCCAATAGCGGCGCGTTGACGTTCTCGGGCGGCGGCGGGTCCGGAACCAACCGCGGCGCCGTGCTGCTCGGCACAGGCGATACAAATCAGCTCACGAATACATCGATTGGCAAAATCATCACGACTGGCGCCTTCAGCGACGGAATGGGCGCCAACGGCAGCGGCAATACGCTGATCAATAACGGCAGCATCGCCACATCCGGGCCGAATGCCTACGGGATGACGGCGGCCTGGGGGCAGACCAACGTTGGGCAATTAAACAACACCTTGGTCAACACCGGCTCCGTTACAACCTCGGGAAGCAACGCCCGCGCGGCGTCCATCATTGGCGGCAGCGGCACGATCAACAACAGCGGGAGTTTATCGACGTCAGGGGCCAACAGCCCCACGGCCTACCTGCAAGGCAACAACGACTCGCTGGTCAACACCGGCACCGTCACCGCGACCGGCACGGACTCGGACGCGGTCTTCTCGAACACCGCTGGATCCAGCTTTACAGCGACCATTGAAAACCGCGCTGGCGGGCAGATTTTCAGTCAAAGCGGTGCGGCGGTCAGAACCCTGAATGGCGCCAGCACGGTCGTTAATGCGGGGCTTTTGCAAACGGGCGGCACGACAGCCATTTCCATGGGCAACGGCGCCAACACGCTGATTCTCCAGACGGGCTCGCAGATCATCGGCGCGGCCGATGGCGGTGGCGGCCCGGGCGCGAGCACGGTCATTCTCCAGGGAACGGGAACGGCATCGAACGCGTTCACCCGGTTCCAGACCTTGCGCATGTCAGGCGATGCCTGGACTTTCAGCGGCACAGGCGATTTCAATCTGGCCGAAGTGCAGACCGGCACACTCAACCTGACTGGCCTGTTCGCGCCCACTACCGTCGCTCTGGTCGACGCCCCCGGCACGCTCCGGGCGACGGCGCAAAACATGCCATCGTCGGTCACCGACAACGGGCTCGTCCAGTTCGCGCAAGCCACCGATGGCGGCTACACCGGCACTTTGTCGGGTACGGGCGCGGTAGAAAAAGATGGCGCGGGCACGCTGACGCTCGCCCCGGCTGCCGCTGGCGGTAATAGTTACTCCGGCGGGACGACGGTCAATGCCGGGACGCTCGCGATCGGCGCCGATAACGCGCTCGGCGCCTCAACAGGCGGCCTCACGCTCGATGGCGGCACGTTGCGCTTGAACAACGCACTCGATCTGGCGGCGACGCGTCCGATCGCGCTGGGCGCGGCGGGTGGGGTCATCGATACACAAGGTTTCGATACCACCGTAGCGCAGGACATCTCAGGCGCAGGATCGCTGACGAAGCTCGGCACCGGCCAACTGCTTCTTCAGGCGCCCACTACGTTCACCGGTGGAACGATGATCAGCGAAGGCACGCTCGCTGTCGGTGATATATCGCATTCGAGCGCGTCACTCGGCGGTGGCGGACCCGTTACGGTGGCCGCCGGCGCAAACCTTGGCGGATATGGAAGCGTGGTCGGCAATGTAACGAACAATGGGACTATTTTTGCGGCCAATGCGCTGCCTGGCTTTGCATCGTCGGCATCGGGGGCGTTTAACGTCCACGGCCAGCTCACCAATAACGGACTCGCCCAGATTGCCGGTGCGGGCGTGGGCAATCAGCTGGTCGTCACGGGCAATTACGTCGGGCAGAACGCGCGGATTGCGCTCAACACGGTCGTTGGCCCCGATAATTCCGCGTCGGATCGCCTCGTGATCAACGGTGGCCATGCCAGCGGTTCCAGCACGCTGCTAATCACGAACATGGGCGGCACGGGCGCCGCGACGGCCGCCGACGGCATACAAGTGGTTCAGGCCGCCAATGGCGCGACGTCGGCGCTGAACGCGTTTTCGCTCCCAGCGTCCATCAAGGCGGGCGCCTATTCGTACTATCTGGCGAAAGGCGGCGTGACAGCCGGGACCAGCGAGAGCTGGTATTTGCGCAACACCGTGGCTGCGGCACCCGCGGCTCCGCCGACGCAACCGGGCACGCCATCGGGTCCGAATACGCCAGGAACGCCGACGGGAACGTCGTCTGGTTCCCCGACGGGCACGTCGCCCGGGACACCGACCTGTACGTCGCCAGGGACGCCCACCGGCACGCCGCCCGACACCACGGCTGAGACCGGCCCGATCGCTGCCCCCCGCTCTCCGCCCTTGCCTGCCCCGCCGCCGCCCGGTTCCGCTCCGATTCCCTTGTATCGCCCGGAAGTGGCCTTGTACGCCGCCATTCCGATGGTCGCAAGGCAGATCGGCATCCAGCAAATCGATAACTTCCACGACCGGCAAGGTGACCAGTCATTGCTCACCGAGACCGGCGCGCTGCCGGCCGCGTGGGGACGCGTCTGGGGCGGCCATTCGGCCAGCAGCCAGGATGGCGCGGCGAATCCCGAATTCGATGGCTCCGTCTTCGGCGCGCAAGTCGGCCACGACCTCTATTCGGACGTGACGGCGTCGGGTCATCGGAACCACTATGGTTTGTTCGTCGGCGTCGTCCGCGCGACCGGCGATGTCAATGGCTTTGCGCTAGGTTTTCCCAACGTCGATGTCGGCCATCTGGCGGTGAACGCGTACAGCCTAGGCGGATATTGGACGCATGTCGGCCCGTCGGGCTGGTACACGGATGCGGTGCTGATGGGATCGTCGATCACGGTGGACCCGTTATCGAGTCAAGGGACAGGCGCCGGAACGCACGGCACGGCGGTGACGGGTTCCGCCGAAGGTGGTTTTCCTATTGCGCTGGGCGGGGCTTTTGTCGTCGAACCCCAGGCGCAGGTCATCTGGCAAAACGTGTCCCTCAATGACTTCAACGATGGCGTGTCGTCCGTGTCGTTCAACAATGGCAACACATACACCGGTCGCTTGGGCGTACGGGTGCAGCGAACCTTCAGCAGCGCGGGAGTGACATGGCAACCGTACGCGCGCGTGAGCGTACTGCGCGCATTCGGCGAGGGCGACAGCACGACCTTCGGCGGAACAACTGTCATCCTTGGGGGTATCGGGCAGACGGCCGGGCAATTTAACTTGGGGCTGGTCGCGCAGGTCACGCGTTCAGGCAGCGCGTTCGTCACGGCGAGCTATCTCACGAACTTGGGTGGTTCACATCAACGGACAATCGGCGGCAATGCGGGCGTCCGATGGAAGTGGTAGGCACTTCCACGCTGCGCAATGGCTAGTGCCTATTTGCTAATGCCTATTACTGCCCGAGTTTCGGCGCGTTGCAGTCGGGCGTGCCGTTGCTCTTTAAAAGCGGCGTAATGCCCTGGCCTTCCGCAATCAGATAACGGCAACCTGTTTCGTGATCCGTTTCCATCTGAATGTTGATGTCCTCCGTGGTATCGCGAGTGAACCGGGGCGATGCATAAGCCCCGCTGGCCTGCTTCGGTTCAGCGTTCTCGGCATGTGCGCTGTATGCAACCAATGCTGCAAGCGATACAAGTAGCCACTTCATATTCTGGACTCCGTGATGTGCAGTTCTGTGAGTCTTAGCGATATAGCACCTTAGTGTACGAGTGAATCGACAAAGGGAACGTGGTAATGGGCCAATGCGCTTTGGCACTGGCTCGAGGAAGGGAGAAACTCCTGGCGTGGCGGTTCTCCCCCGGTGGTTCTACTTCGTACCGCGCTCGCGCAAATAGTTCTCAAGTATTTTCAGGACTTCGGCCATGTTCTTTCGTCCGAAGCCAATTCGGAAATGCTCATTGCCGTGATCTAGCAGCGTGCTGGGCAGCAGAAGCACGCCGGTGTGCTCAAGGACTTCTGCACAAAAACGCTCGGCTCCGCCGTGCTTCAGGCGCGGGAAAGCGACCGTTCCGGCCGATGGCCGGCGCCACTCCAGCATCTCGTGATGACGTTCGAAGAACGCATCTAGAATGGCCAGGTTATTTCTGACAATCGACATATTGCGTTCGATCAACGCGCTGGTGTTGCGCACCGCAATGGCCCCGAGATACTCGCTCGGCGCGCTATTGCAGATGGTCAGGTAGTCCTTGAACGTGCTCATGGCCGCGAGCACGTCGCGATCCCGCGTGGTGATCCAGCCAACGCGCAGCCCCGCCAAACCATGCGACTTCGATAAAGCCCCGAGCGATATCGCTTTCTCGTAGACATCGCACGCTGCGGGCAAACGTGCCGCGGGATCATGCTCCAGCCCTCGATAAACCTCGTCGCTGAATAACCAGAGACCACGCTGCCGGCAGAAATCGACGATAGCGTCAAACCGCTCGCGCTCAGGCAAATACCCGGTCGGATTGTGCGGCGCGCAGATCAGCAGCGCCTTCGTTTGCGGCCTGACGAGCTTCTCCAGCTCGTCGGGGTCCAGCGCCCAATTTTCCGATTCGCGTGCAAACCACGGCGACACCGAAACCCCTGCCGCTTCAGCGATCGAATAATGCGACTGATAACCCGGCATGTGGACGATCATGTGATCGCCTGCCTTGAGCATGGAATGGACGAACGAGAAAATGGCTTCCTGAGCGCCTGTATGCACGATCAGGTTATCGGCACTAATTGATTCGTACAGCGTCGCAATTTCTCGACGAAGTTCAGGCGCGCCGGGGTATTCGGTATAGCCCAGGCGCAGAGTGCCAAGACCTTCTGTCGATCCCGGCTCGAATGCAAGCAGGTCCGTTATAGACATGGATTCCGGGTCGGAACTGCACAGCAAATAGCGTGCGGTGAATTCGTGAACAGCAAAATAACGCTCGAGTTGAAACGGCGATGGAGTCATGATTTTCCGGGAGAAGTAGCTGGCTTTGTAGCGGTAGCGAGGCGCGCACGTTCGGCAGCCAGAGCCTTGGTGCGGCCGAAAAGCGGGTGGACGGGCAATACCAACAGGCGTAGTCTGCTCTCCGCCGTCGATTAACAAAAGCTAACTCTCCTAATGCGAGATTAATTCTACTAATGCTGGATTACGCCTTACTTGACGCACTCGGCGCGGTTGTCCGGCTCGGTTCGTTCGAGCGCGCCGCCCGGGAACTGAACGTCACGCCATCGGCCGTTTCACAGCGGGTGAAGCTGCTGGAGGAAAGAGTTGGAAGCGTTCTGGTGAAGCGGGGTCAACCGTGCGTTGCCACACCGCCGGGCGCGCTGCTTTGCCGTCATATCGAACGCGTGCAGCGTCTGGAAACAGAACTGGGCGGGCAAATGCCGGCGTTGCCGGGCATGCTTCCCGGAAAGTGGCCGACGTTTCGCATGGCGGTCAACGACGACAGCGTGGGCACCTGGTTTATCGATGCCATTTCGGGCTTCTTCGCCGAACGGGAAATGCTGCTGGACCTGGTGATCGATGACCAGGATTACACCGCGCAACAACTTCGCGATGGCAGTGTGCAAGGGGCGGTGACCACGCAGGCCGAGCCGGTGCAGGGATGCCGCTCGACAAAGCTGGGGCGCATGCCCTACCTGCCCGTTTGCTCGCCCGCGTACTTTGACCGGCACTTCGCGGCAGGGGTCACGCGCGATGCGTTGCGCCACGCGCCGCGTGTCGACTTCAACCAAAAAGATCAGATGCAAAAGCGCTTCATGCGGCGGATCACGCGGGCGGATCTCGATCCGCCGCGACACCTGATTCCTCACGTTGCCGGTTATCTGCGCGCGTGCCTGTCCGGGATGGCGTGGGGCATGTGTCCGACGCAGATGATCGGGCCGGCGCTTGCGTCGGGCGAGCTGGTTGAAGTGATGCCGGGCGCGCATATCGATGTCGATTTGTATTGGCAGAGCTGGCGGCTGTCTATCGGCTGGCTCGATGACTTCAGGGCCATGCTTCAGCAGCGCGCGACCGAGTATCTCGATTGAAGAGCGCGAAAGCGCGACCTGCTCGGGCCATCTATCATGTCTGCACAACTGCGCTGGACTCGCACTGAAAAGCCAGCGGCTTCCAAGGAGGATGGCTGATATGAAGAAGCTCATCAACGACGTCTCCACGGTCGTGCCCGACATGCTCGATGGACTCGCCGCGCTCAATCCCGGCCTGTCGTTGCTGCAGGGCAGCACGATCATCGTGCGTGCCGATGCGGAAGGCGCTGCAGCGCGTGGCGAAGTGGCGCTGATCTCGGGCGGCGGCTCGGGGCACGAGCCGGCGCATGGCGGTTACGTTGGTCCTGGCATGCTCAGCGCGGCGGTGGCCGGCGAGGTCTTCACGTCGCCCTCGACCGATGCCGTCCTCGATGCCATCCGCGCCGTTGCCGGCCCTGCGGGCGTGCTTCTCATCGTCAAGAATTACACGGGCGACCGCTTCAATTTCGGGCTTGCTGCGGAGATCGCGCGAGCTGAGGGCATTGCGGTGGAGATGGTGATCGTCGCCGACGATGTCGCGCTCTCGGCACACGGCGAACACGCTGGCCGGCGCGGTCTCGCAGGGACCGTGTTCGTGCACAAGATAGCGGGCGCCGCTGCTGCCGAGGGACGGCCGCTTGGCCAAGTAGCGCAGATTGCGCGTGATACGGCGGCATCGCTTGGCACGATGGGCGTGGCCCTTACGCCATGCACGGTGCCGGCCGCAGGCAAGCCGGGCTTCCAACTCGCCGACGATGAAATCGAATGGGGTCTCGGCATTCACGGCGAGCCCGGCGTCGAACGCGGCGCGCTCGAACCGGCGGAGCAGATTGTCGGGCACCTGCTCGCGAAGATCATCGACGATCTGGCATTGAAGCCCGATGAACGCGTCGCGTTGCTCGTGAACAATCTGGGCGGCACGCCGTCGAGCGAACTGAGCATTGTGGCGGGATCGGCGCTGCGCTACCTTCGCGAACATAAGATCCACGTCGATCGTGCATGGTCGGGCACGTTACTGAGCGCGCTCGAAATGGCCGGCATTTCCCTCACGTTATTGCGCGTGGACGATCAACGGCTCACATGGCTCGATGCTGCCACGCAAACCACTGCATGGCCCGCGTTGAGCGGTCGCGTTGCAGAGGCATCTGTCAAGCCGGCACCTGTCGCGCCGGTTGCAGCGAGCGGTGCACGGCTCTCGCGCGACTCGTCGTTGCGGCGGGTTATCGAGGCGGTATGCGCGTGTCTTCTTGAAGCGGAACCCGTCCTGACTGAAATGGATCAGCGCGTGGGCGATGGCGATCTCGGCATCAGCATGTCACGGGCGGCGCGGAGCATCCTTGGCGAGATCGATACTTATCCCTCGGAGACCACACCGGGCGCCGTGCTGCGAACCTTGTCCGCCACCATAAGACGCGTGGTCGGCGGCACATCGGGACCGCTCTACGCCGTGATGTTGTTACGTGCAGCGGCGGTTATCGAGCAGTCCGGCAAGTCCGCGGCGAAGGAATGGTCAGAAGCATTTACTGCGGCCGTCGATGGCGTGACGGCGCTGGGTGGCGCGCATCCCGGCGACCGGACGATGGTCGATGCGCTGCATCCAGCCGCCGTTGCACTACAAAACGCACTCGCGAAATCAGGCGGTATCAGCACGGACGAAGCACTAAAAGCAGCCGTCGATGCAGCGACATCAGGCGCGGCGCAAACAGCGTCGATGACCCCGCGGCTCGGACGCTCCAGTTACGTTGGCGACCGTGCGCTGGGTTTTGCCGATCCAGGCGCGCACGCGGTCGGACTCTGGCTTGCATCGATCCGAAGCGCGCTGAACAATCAGGCTTGAACGATCAATAACGGAGACGATAAAAAATGGATCTGAATCTACGCGGTAAGGTTGTTGTGTTGACGGGCGCGAGCGTGGGCATCGGGCTTGCGGTAGCCGAGGCGTTCGCAGCGGAAGGGGCAAACCTTCTGCTCGCGGCGCGACGGGAAGAGCGGTTGACGGAGGCAGCGGCGCGTATTGCGCGCGAGTTCGGTGTATCGGCAATACCGGTTGCTTGCGACGTTGCCACGACCGCTGGCGTCGACAAGATCGTCGCTGCCGCGAGCGCGAATTTCGGCGGCGCCGATATCCTCTTCAACAACGCCGGCACGGGCAGCAACGAGACGATCATGGACGCGCCCGACGAGAAGTGGCAATCCTATTGGGACCTTCATGTGATGGCGGCCGTGCGCCTCGCGCGCGGTCTCGTGCCGTTGATGAAAGCGCGCGGTGGTGGCGCGATCCTCAACAATGCATCGATATGCGCGACCCAGCCGCTCGGCTACGAGCCCATCTACAACGTGACAAAAGCAGCGCTGATGATGCTCTCGAAGAACCTGGCGAACGAGCTGATCAAGGACAACATTCGCGTCAACACGATCAATCCGGGGCTCGTGCTGACACCGGACTGGATCAAGACGGCGAAGGAACTGACACGCGATTCGGGCGGCGACTGGGAAGCGCATCTGCAACATGTCGCCGATGAACACGCGCCCATTCGCCGCTTCGCTACGCCCGCCGAGCTGGCAAGTTTTATCGTTTTCCTGTGCTCGGAGCGGGCAAGTTATAGCGTGGGATCGACTTATTTCGTCGATGGCGGGATGCTGAAAACAGTGTGACGGGCGCGCATGCGCTCAACGGTCTTTCCGGCTGACCGGCAAGTTATTTTCGCGCCGGATCTCGCGGATGAGCGCGCTATGGTCGAGATCGCCATCGCCGTGATCGACCATTGCCGCGAACAACGCGTCCACAATATGCGCTACAGGTAGCTCCAGCCCGAGGGACCGCGCCCGCGCCAACGCGGTGCGCGTGTCTTTCAACTGATACTTCACTGCGCCGCCGGGTGCGAACGATTCGTCGATCATGCGTTGTCCGTGCTTACGCAAGATTGGCGAATCGGCGAATCCGCCCGCCAGCGCTTCAATCACCTTTGCCGGGTCCGCCCCTCCGCGCTCCGCAAACAACAACGCCTCGGCCACGGCAGCAATCGTGTTTGCCACGATCAACTGATTCGCGAGCTTGGTCTGCTGCCCGGTTCCGGCAGGGCCGACGCGCACCGGACGGCCCATCGCGCCAAGCAGTTCACGCGCTGCATCGAAGGTGTCCGGTTCGCCGCCCGCCATGATCGCAAGCGTGCCATCGATTGCGCCTTGCTGGCCGCCCGACACCGGCGCATCGAGATAGCGAAAACCACGCTCGGCGCTTAATCGCGCCTGTTCGACGGACGTTTCCACGGGGATCGAACTCATCACGATGACGGTTGCGCCGGGCGCCAATGCGGCCAGCACGGTCTTGTCGTGGAAGACAACCGCGTCGCAAGTCGGACCATCGCTCAACATGCAGATCAGCACGTTCGCGCCTCGTGCGGCATCCGCGGGCGAATCGCAGATTACGGCCCCTTTTTCTGCGAGCGCGGAAGCTTTCTCCTTCGAGCGATTCCAGGCGCGCACGCCGTATCCGGCGGCCAGAAGATTACGCGCCATCGGCTCGCCCATCAGGCCAGTCCCCAGAAATGCAATCACCTCGTCCTTCATGCGTCACCTCGTTCGGTAGTCGTTATCCGCATGGTCGCCGATCCGCGACGGCGCGGCAACTGCGGTAACAGTCGCGAGGCCGCTCCAGCTTGCCGCACGCAAAGCTCTGGATAACTTCTGCATAAGTCAGTGAAGCCCTGTGGGCGAAACCTTGATAACTCGGGCGCCGTGCATAAAGCGCAGGAAGTTATCCTTCGGCCAAGCGCTCGCTCCCCATTTGGTACGCGAGTTACCTTTTCGCTAGAGCGTTGATCCCAAGGGAGATTGACCGCTTATCCACAGAAACAGCCGATGCTTGTTAACTATTACTACGTATACATATCAATCCATTAACAACCCTAAGACATGGATGCGCACAGCGAGTTGATGCTGCCTTTTTTGTGAGCGCTCATCCGGATGCATCGATCGGCCGCGCCATCTTCTGACAACACGTCGAACTTCAGTAGTTAACATATGTTGTAATTTATTTTTTTATGGCAACATATGGTTATCGATGCTGCGAAGCGCTATCGATCCCTATGAACGACTGAGGAATGTCATGAACCGGACCACATTGCTCGCAGCCGCCGTGATGGCGGCTGTCTCCACGGGCGTCTTTGCGCAGGATGCGCAAACGGCCTTGGCCAAGATCCAGGCCGCCAATACGATCGTGATCGGGCATCGGGAAACGTCAGTGCCTTTTTCTTACGTCGATGCCAACAATGAGGTCATCGGTTTCTCGCAAGATATCTGCAACAAGATCATCGATGCGGTGAAGGCCAGGATCAAGAAGCCTGATCTCAAGGTGCGGTTCATCCCGGTCACGTCGCAGAACCGGATTGCGTTAGTGCAGAACGGCACGATCGATCTCGAATGCGGCGTCACGACAAACTTGAAAGCGCGCCAGGCTCAGGTCGCGTTTTCTGACACGTTCTTTGTTGCGACGACTCGCCTTTTGACGCGCAAGGATTCGGGCATCAAGGACTTCCCGGATCTTGCCGGCAAGACCGTGGTGACGAATCAGGGAACCACGTCCGAGCGAATTCTCCGCAAGATGAACGAGGAGAAAAAGATGAACATGCAGATCATCAGCGCGAAGGACTATGGCGAGGGTCGTCTGACGCTGGAAACCGGGCGTGCCGTTGCGTACATGATGGACGATGTGCTTCTGGCGGGAACGCGTTCGCTGTCGGCCAAGCCAGCGGACTATGTGCTGGTTGGAACGCCGCAGTCTTCTGAAGCGTATGGATTTATGTTGAGGAAGGACGATCCGGATTTCAAGAAGCTCGTGGATGACACCATGAGCGAAGTCATGAAGGGACCGGAGATTAAAACCATGTACGCGAAGTGGTTCATGAAACCGGTGCCCCCGAAGAACATCAACTTCGATTTTCCGATGAGCGATGCTTTGCAAAAGTTGTACGCCAATCCGAACGACACGGCTTTTGAGTGAATTCCGTGACACGTCAAAAAGCCACCTTCTGCGAAGAAGGTGGCTTTTTTATTTGAAGCGCTTTATTCAGGGAACGGTAATGTGGTCTGCCCTTCCGCCCGCATGTCGAACGTGTTCAGGGTCATCGCGACCAATGCGTAGTAACCGAGCAATCCGATCAGATTGATGACGACCACATGCTCGAAGCGCGCCACGACTGCTGCGAACGTTTTATCCGACACGCGCTTCGTCTCGTATAACTCCGTGGCAAATTCGTAGATGAGCGCGTCGTCGGCGTCATCGAACGTGGGGCGCTCGCCTCGATGAACCGCATCGGCCACCGCCTTCGGAACACCAGCATTGAGCGCGATCGGATAGTGGATGAACCACTCGCCCTGCGACTGCCATCGCGCGGCGGTCACGAGAATTGCCAACTCCGACAAACGCAATGACAAGCCCGTTTTGTATCGACAAAACGCGCCAAGCCGTTGTGCATGGTCCGCCAATTCCGGGCTATGGATCCATCCGAGGAACGGACCGTTCAAGTTGCCGCGCGGACCGCTCAGGATGTTCTGAAGCACGGTTTTCTGTTCGTCCGTGGCGTGAGCGATATCGAAATTCGGCAGGCGATTGGTCATGGGTTGTCCAGAGTGTGATTGTCACTTAGCGCGCGCCCGGCGCACCGATTGCGGCCAATGCACCGTCGATGGCATCGGTCAGGCGCGCACCGATTTCATCGATTTGCGATGCCGTCGTGATGAACGGCGGCGCCAGCAGCACATGGTCACCGATTGCGCCATCGACCGTGCCGCCCATCGGATAGACCATCAGGCCGCGCTTCATCGCTTCACTTTTTATCACCGCGTGCAATTTTTTGCTGGCATCGAATGGATTCTTCGACGTGCGGTCCTGCACCAGCTCGACGCCGACAAACAGGCCGCGGCCACGGATATCGCCAATGTACGGATGACTCGCATAATGCGCGCGGAGCAAACCACGAAGCTGCTCGCCGCGTGCTTGCACATTGTTCAGCAACTTGTCGTCCGCGATCACGCGCTGGACTTCGAGCGCTGCCGCACACGCGGTCGCGTGGCCGATGTACGTGTGCCCGTGCTGGAAGAAACCTGAGCCGTTGACGATGGTGTCATAGATCTCGTCGCTGACCAGCGTCGCTCCGATCGCCTGATAACCGGCCCCCAGGCCCTTCGCGATGGTCAGTAGGTCTGGAACTACCCCGTCCTCTGCGCAAGCGTACAGATGGCCCGTGCGGCCCATCCCGCACATGATTTCGTCCAGGATCAGCAAAACGCCGTACTTGTTACAGACCGCGCGTATCTTCTTGAAGTACTCGCGCACCGGCGGCACCGCGCCGGCGGTTGCGCCCACGACCGTTTCGGCGACGAAAGCGGCGACCGTATCGCCGCCGAGGTCCACGATTTTCGACTCGAGTTCGTCGGCGAGACGTTGCGCGAAGGCATCCTCGGTTTCATCGGCGCGTTGCTCGCGATACGCGTAGCACGGGCTTACATGGTGCGTTTCGATGAGGATCGGAAGGAATGGCTCACGACGCCACGCATTTCCGCCGATAGCGAGCGCACCGAGCGTATTGCCGTGATAACTCTGTCGACGCGCGATGAAATGCCGCCGCTGCCCCTGCCCCTTTTCGACGAAATATTGGCGAGCAAGTTTGAGCGCGGCTTCGATGGCTTCGGAACCGCCGGACGTGAAGTACACGTGGCCCAGGCCTTTGGGCGCGTCCGCTATCAGGCGGTCGGACAATTCTTCCGCGACCGCGGTCGTGAAGAAAGAGGTGTGCGCGTAGGGAAGTTGCTGGGCTTGCCGCTTGATGGCATCGATGACGCGCTGGTTGCCGTGCCCCAGACACGATACGGCCGCACCGCCCGATGCGTCGATGTAGCGTTTGCCTTCGGAGTCGATGATCTCGATTCCATCGCCGGAAACTGCAATAGGGAGTTTGGCTTGCGGGGTGCGATGAAAAACCGTTGTCATTCCGACCTCGACGTTTGTGACGATGTTCGTGCGCTCGTCACTTGGAGAATAAGGTTCTGAGCGGGCGCTCAGTAACATGCGATGCCTTATTTTCTATCGTTACAACATATGTTGTCAATGTGGATATTATGCGGCCGGAGGACTTTTTTGGGTAGCTGGAGAAACTGGCGCAGGTTGACGTAACCGCTGAGAGCTTTCCGTGATGGATTTGTGCAGTAGGGAAGTTTAGACGTAAGAAACCTGCGGGCGATGCAGTCGCAGGGGCTAAGCCGCCTCTCACGTCACCGATGCTTACGACGAATAAGCGCCCTTCGCGTGCAGCGCGGATTCGGCCTCTTCGAGCAGTTCGACGGCCGATCGTCCTTCGAGCGCAAGCAGATGGGCGACCAGCGACTCCGCTATTGCCGACGCAGCAACGAGCGATGGAAAAAACGATGGGCTTTCGTGTGAAAAGATGAGGACGTGGTCGGCGTTGAGGGCAAGCGGCGACACGGCGCTGTCGGTGATCGCGATAAGCTTGCAGCCCTGCTCCTTCGCCGCTTGCGCGACGCGCACAGCTTCGGCCGAATACGGGGCGAAGCTTGTCACGACGGTTGCGTGCCCTTTCGCCATGCCGCGAAGTTGCATTTCGAGCGTGCCGGCCTCGCCGTTAACCAAACTCACCGATGACCGAAATAGCCGATACCCATAGACCAGGCCGAACGCGACCGGATAACACGAGCGGAATCCCGCCACGTGGACATGCGGCGCTTTGCGCAGCATCTTCGCGACCTCGACGATCTTCGTGCCGTTCTGCGCGAACGTGACTTCGAGATTGTGGCTTTGCGCGATGGCGAGTTCCTGGATTAACGATTCGCCTGAGCCACCTTTGACGAGCGCGCGGGCTTTTGTTGTGAGCGCTTCCGGCCGGGTGCGGATACGGGCAACGAATATCTCCCGGAGCTCGTTCCAGCCAGGGAAGCCAAGTTGCTGCGATAACCGCACAAGGGCCGCAGGTTGGACATTGGCTCGCTCGGCGACCTTCCGCATTGAGAGCACGGCGACTTCATCGGGGAAGTTAAGCAGGAAACCCGCGCCGGCCTGGAATTGCGGGCTGAGCTCGGGAAACTTCGCACGTATCGATGAAACTAGATCTTCGAAATTGGACGACACGAACAAGCCTCGTTAGGTTGACAACATTTGTAGTTTAACGAGGTTGGGGTGCGGACAGGATGTTGTCGGCGGGTGGAGGGCGGCTCATGCCGCTGACCTTCGCTTCTCAGGCGGTGTCGACTTCCGCCTCCGGCCATAGCCTCGGGAAGAGATATCGAAACAACGTGATTGGCAACGCGAGTTCGATGGGACCTTTGGGCGTTCTCGAACGAACGATACCTAGTTTGAAGAGGTCCGCCAGCACGCGATCGGCAGTTCGGCTTGGCAGGCCCATCATGGCTTTGAACCGGGCCCTGTCTATCGACTTGATCGTTGCCAGATAGGCGAGCGGTTGTGCCGCCTCAATTCTTAAGAAGCGCGTGTCGCTCTTGGTCGCCTCAGCCGCCAGCATCTGGGCCAGCCTCGCCTCGAAGGCGGGTATTTGGAGCATATCGTCCATGAAACCTATTTGATCAAGGCAGAGATTCATGCAGAAAGCGATAAATTCCACCAGACCGCTTTCGCTCAACACTCCTCGTCCGTCGTAGTCGCCTTTGCGACGTTGATCGGCAGCTATCAGATGTTTGTAGTAAGCACTCTGGTCGCGAGCGAAGCCGCGCATTGGAGACCATAGTCCCTGCGTCAGCCCTAACGCGGAAAGTCCGGTATGCGTATGCAGCCGCGCCGTGCGTCCATTGCCGTCGAGAAACGGGTGAATCCACGCAAGCCGGTGGTGAGCCGCCATCAACGCGATAACCGCGGTTTCACCGGCCCGTGCGTAACGGTACCCAACCTTGTGGAATAGTTGACCCTTCCCGGTCCATGTAGAACTTGAACGCGTTTCCAACTATCACAGGGTTCACAGCGGCGCCGCCAGCCTGCGTGACTTCCCATGCGCGCCACAGGTCATAGAGGTCCCGGCCATGCTCACGCTGTAGTAGTGCGCGCAGTTTCGTGCCGAGCATCTCATTGAGGTCGTAAGACGGCACATCCATGACGATTACGCCGCCGTTATCGTCTGGAATTTTCATCGGGACAGAGACGACGGACGCAAACGGGTCGACTTCATTCACGTTGACCTCGACCTTCAGCTTGCCGAGCGCGCTTTGCTGGTCGACCGGGTCGAACACGTAGGTCTGGCGGATGATTTTGGAGCTTTGGGTGACATTCCGGACAGCAAGCACCATCGTTGTCAGGATGTTTTCAGACGGACCGGCCGGAAATAGGGGCTTCAGCACGCGCCTGAGTGCTTTCTTTATGTCGCCGGGCGGCCTCGGACCGACCTTGACGAGGTCAATGTCTTCCGGGTAGCGGGACGCCGGCGCCAAGTGGCCTTTGTGCAGGATGGTGCCCCCGCGCATGGCCACCTGACTGGAAAGAAACTTGTCGGCAAAAATGAGCTTCACAGCGCGACTGATGATGTAGTCCTGCTCGACCATCCACTGTTGCGACCAGTTAGCGTGTGGTTGCCAGGTCGCAAGCTTCTGTGCCTCAATCATTGACCCTCCTTTATTTCGTCAATATCCCGCGTGGAATAGATAATTCCCCACTTCGAGGTAGTCATGCTTGCCAGGGTGTCGGGCAATGGCTCAGCAAGCGAACGTGCGGTTCGTGCGCGCGGGGACAGCCACTTTTCGACGACCTCCGCCATCCCATCGAGTTTGAGTACGTCGAAGAGAAATCCGATTCGCTGGGCCACGGCTACCTGCCCCATGGCGTCCAGCGCGCGCACGAGTTCGGATTGGGTCAGATGTGGCCCGAAATCTCTTGCCACCCGCGCGATGGACTCTAGTCCGCCCACCTTTGAGCGATGACGCATCAAATCGAGGAGCGTGGCTTCGCGGGTCGAAACGAGATATGCGCCTTTTTCGCCCCGCGTTCTTACAATGGGTGCATCCGAGATGTCTGTGCGGGCGGTGAACACGACCTGACGCTTGCCGGCCCTCAGGGGCGTCCGGTAGCCGCTCACCATCACCTGGTCTGCCTGCAGGGCGTAATGCGACGAGCCCCAGTAGCGCGCCGCGGAGTGTAGGCAGACGTAGTACTGCGGCTCGAGGAACTGCATCGCATCGTGCAACCACCAGGAGAGCGGCGGCGCGCCGTACGCACGGTACTCCGCGGGGACGATGAGATAAACCATCGGCCGCTTGTGAACCGATGTGACAACGCCCCGAGTCTCGAGTCTTTTCAAGGTGATGCGAATTCCGTGAGCATTGTCCTTACGCCCTGTCATGCTCGCGAACGTTTCCACGTCAAAGACATACCTAGCGCGACCCTGTAGTTCTGCCAGCGCTTCTTCAGCGGTCTTCGAAGGGGTGGTTTCTGACACTTTTTTCTTCCAAAAGTATGTATTTTATTTAGTTAATATAGAAAAAGGATAACCAGTCTATAGTCGCGAAAGGCTTTAAACTGGACCAGTAAACATATTTGTCTACATTAACTAATGTTTCGAGATATTTTGCAAGGAAAAAAGTTTCGACGAGAGAGAGTGTAGGACGCATCTGCGTCAGCGCCATACCGAGGTCCGATTCTCCTGCCCGGTATCGACGTATCAGGAGATGACCTGCCTACCGTCTGACGGAGCCGATGCTGCCGGCGGCTGCCTACTTCGGCACATTGCTTGCACGCGCGTCCCACCCATCAATTACGCCCTTCCGGGCCATCGCCGCGGCAGTGTCGGCGCAATAGTGCGTCCTGGTAGCCGTGACAGTTCGCAGTGGGCACTGCAGCTCGCCGTGTCGATTGAGACCGGGGTTGGCCTGACAGGGCAAGAACGCGAGGTGGCAGTGCTCCCTGGCGAAGAAGACGAGACCGTGCTCGTGAACGGTGGCTTGGCGCGAGCGCATCGATGGCGTGGGGGCGACGTTCCGCCCAATCGCGATTTGCGCAGGGTTTCACACGGCGCGCTGTCTCGTGTTGCCTGCGTATGTTGCGTTCTTGGCGAGAATCGCCCTACGGCAGGCGGTTACAATAAGCAAATCGCACGCGCCGAACGGGTGAAAAAGTATATGAGGGTCTTAGAAAAGAACAATTATCTGGCCTCGACCCGTAGCGAGGCGCGACATTTCTTGAAATTGACCGTGGCCGAGCGGGCCGAGTCCGACTGGTACAGGAGCTTCTTGCTCTATCCCGCCGTTCGCAACTTCTTCAGCCAGTCAATTTTTGCCAAGGGGACTGTCTTAAGAGTGACCGCGGTGACTCAGATTGCAATGGCATATGTTGCCTGCGTCGACGACGAGCCGTCCAACGTCGCTCCAACCTCTTCGGAAGTACGGGGTTTGATGAAAAGCGCGAAGGCGTTTGAGTCTGAGTTGAACGCCGAAAGTGCTTCGTGGCTGCCGTCGGATGTGAAGACAAGCTTTCACGGTCCGTTGAGAAATCTCCAAGCAACGGCATCGTCTGTCGAGACTCGTTCGGCCGGGCGTCCGGCCATTAGCGAACGGCGCGTCTTCGTCTCGCATCTGGCTCGTGCGCTTTACGGAATGTGCGGCGAGTTCCCTGGCAAGTTCATTGCCGCGGTTGCTGCTCGCGTTTGGGAGGACACCGACGACAGAACTATTCGGAAAATCCTGACGGACAAAGAGCGAAGCGACATCATCAGGCTGACAAAGGAAATCCGCCGTCAAACTGCCGAGAGCGAGAACGCCGCACACTTGCTTTTGAAGCGGACGAGTGTCCCGCCGAAGATACTCGTATCGCCTCAAGAGCCGCAGACGATTAACGAGATTCTCAAAGCGATGCTGGCGCTCGCGAAGCGCCTTCCCGATGAGACTGCCGTAATCTTGGCTGTTGACTGCATGGAAACGCTCTGCCGAGACATCGGGGTAGTGCCCGACTTCCCCCCGGAATAAAAGGCGGGCGAAATTGGCCTCAAAATTAGCCTAATTTTGGCCGGGCGATTTTCGGTCCGATTTGCTCGGAATTTCCGTAGCAACGTTTCGAGGTAGGTAGCGAAGAATACGCTCTGTCGCCACTACTCTCGCATCGAATGTACAAGCACATCGGACTCAAAGAGCTCGCGTCCTTCACCCGCATTATCTCGAGCTGGCCTGAAAACACCGCTGCGCATCAGCGCGCACGCTTGTTTGAAGTGTTGAAGGTGCACGGCAGTGTCACTACGCTGGAGGCGATGCGGTTTCTCGACATCGTCGACCCTCGCGCCCGAATTGTTGAAATCCGCAAAGAGGGATACACGATTAAAACATCGTGGGTGCGCCAGCCGTCTGAGTGCGGTCGGATGCACTGCGTTGGTATGTACACCTTTGGGGCTAATATCGAGGGCGTCATGCTGGCAAAGCAGCCCGCGACCTCTCTCGATAACTCCTACCGGCAATTGATGCTGACTTTCTAGCTATGCCCGTCGGTTCAGCATCGGCAGGTTCATGACCCAAATCATGCCGAAGTGGTTGCCACCCAGGTAGACGATTGACCACCGGACGCAACCTCGTCAACTTGTAGGCTTATACCGAAGCCGTTGAAGCACGCAATAGAATTCGCGAGGTGCACGGTCC
>NZ_CAXUPU020000028.1:0-106787 GCF_964252755.1 Caballeronia sp. LjRoot29
TACGGGAGGACTCGCACCTCCAAGATTGCGCCCATGCTGGGCGCACACGACAAAAGCCCGCCTTTTTCAAGGCAGGCTTCTGTACACCGCACCGGTCATTAACAACCGGTCAGACGGGTTAGATGCGCCGCAACGACTTAGTTGTCGTTGTTACCAATCGTGGCGCTGACGCGCTGACGTAGATCGACGCCGTCAATTGGGAAAGTCGCTTCAACACGCCGAGCGCCCGTATACCGCTTTTCCCAATAGCTGTTGTCCATGTCGTCCACACGGATCGTGCTGCCCGTGGACGGCGAATGAACAAACTTGTTGTCGCCGATATAAATCCCGACGTGCGAGAACGAGCGGCGCATGGTGTTGAAAAACACGAGGTCACCCGGTTTGAGCTCGCTCACGCGAACTTTCTCGCCAACGCGGCTCATCTCTTCCGCACGCCGCGGCAACGTCATACCCAGCGTGTCCTGAAACACGTAGCGCACGAAACCGCTGCAGTCGAGACCGGAATCCGGCGTATTGCCGCCCCAGCGATAGCGCACGCCGATCATATTGAGCGCGCCGACGACTACATCGCCCGCCTTGCTCGCCATGCCGGAAAGGAAAGAACGCGTGCCGCTGGAAGGGTTTGCTGTCACATTACCGGAGCCAGAAACGGGGTAAATCTCGTTAGCTGCCCGGGTCGATGCGGAAACGCCATTGCTGGCATTTTGGCTTGAATTGTTGACTTCGTCGGCGAACGCGCCCGAAGTTGCTGTCATCATCAGGCCGATCAACATGCTGGCTGCTGCGCGCGCGCATGTTTGAGTCAAAGTTAATTGCTGCATCGGTCGGTAGTTTTGGGTGAAAAAGTCTGAAAAATCAGAGTCATGCGGAAAAGTTGGCTTGATACTAGCCAGATATTATTTACATGTCAAAAGGCATAGAAAAATACAATTGAGATACGCACCTAATTGGTGAAAATTAGGCCGCGATCGCGGCTTTCAGTAACTTTCTTGTGTATTCGTGGGACGGCGTGGCAAAAATATTCTCCACATCGCCGGTTTCCACGACACTTCCGTCCTGCATCACCACGACCCGGTGCGCCATCGCGCCAATGACCTCCAGGTCATGGCTGATGAATACGTAACCCAGGTTGTACTTCCGTTGTATATCGGCAAGCAGACGCAAAACTTGATACTGAATTGACACATCCAGTGCACTGGTCGGTTCATCGAGGATCAGGATGCGCGGTTCGAGCACCAGCGCTCGGGCGATCGCAATGCGTTGCCGCTGACCGCCGGAGAACTCGTGCGGGTATCGATTCAACGCCGTACGGTCTATTCCGACTTCGCGCAGAACCGCCACCACCTTGGCGTGGCGCGCTGCAGCACTAAGTTCCGGACGATGCAGCGCCAGCCCCTCGCCCACGATCCGCTCAATGGTCTGACGTGGCGACAGCGAGCTATACGGGTCCTGAAACACCACCTGCATATTTGATCGCAAAACGGTTTTTTCGCGGCCGCGATAATCGCCGAGCAAGCGTCCCTGGAATTCCACCTTGCCGTGCGACGTGCGCTGCAAACCCAGCAACGCCATCGCCAAAGTGGATTTCCCCGACCCCGACTCGCCCACGATACCCAACGTTTCACCCTGGCGCACCGTCACGGAAACGCGGTCGACCGCCTTGAACGCGCCGCGCCGGAACCAGCCGCCTACGCCCGCCGTCTTCGTCGCGAATTCCACGGATACCTCGTACGCGTCGAGCAATATGGGCGACAGCGGCAGCACCGGCAACACCGTGCGCTCCGGTCGGCTCTCAAGCAATCGCACCGTATAAGGATGCTGCGGCGACGCGAAGATGCCCTGAACGGTGCCGCTTTCCACCAGCACGCCTTGCTCCATCACCGCCACGCGCAGCGCGAATTTCCGCACGAGGTTGAGATCGTGCGTGATCAGCAACACGGCCATGCCGCGCGACGCGGCTTCGTCGCGTTGCAACTCCAGCAACAATTCCACGATCTGCGCGCGGATGGTCACGTCGAGCGCGGTCGTGGGTTCATCGGCGAGAAGAAGGCGCGGACGGCATGCGAGCGCCATCGCGATCATCGCGCGCTGCCGTTGTCCACCCGAAAGCTGATGCGCGTACCGGTCGATGCGCTTTTCCGGCTCCGTGATTCCCGTGCGCGCGAGCAGATCGATCGCTCGCCGACGCGCATCGCGAGCGGACACACCATCGTGGAGTTGAATGGTCTCCATGATCTGGTCGCCGATGGTGTACAGCGGGTTGAGCGCGGTCATCGGCTCCTGGAAGATCATCGCGATATCCGAACCGCGCAGCTTGCGCATCGCCGGTTCGCTTTTGGTGAGCAATTCCTCGCCATCCAGGCGGATCGAGCCGCTCAGCTCGGCATCGCGTAACAGCCGCAGGATGGACAACGCCGTCACGCTCTTGCCCGATCCCGATTCGCCGACCAGCGCCACGCGTTCGCCGGCTTCAATCTTGAGGCTCACGCCATCGACAGCCATGGTGTCGCCAAAGCGCACTCGCAAATCCGTGATTTCCAGCAATGGCGCGCTCATTGACCGCCTCCGGCTTTGACGGCGTCGGAGATGCGCGTGTCCAGCGCGTTACGCAGCGCGTCGCCCATGAACGTGAGCAGCAACAACGTGGCGACCAGCACGCCGAAAGTCGACAGCGAGATCCACCACGCGTCGAGATTCGCCTTTCCTTGTGCAAGCAATTCACCCAGCGATGGCGTCGGCGGCGGCACGCCAAGGCCCAGGAAATCGAGGCTGGTCAACGCAAGGATCGCTCCGCTCATGCGAAAGGGCAGGAAGGTGATAACGGGCGTGAGGCTGTTCGGCAGGATGTGACGCCAGATGATCTGAGCATTGGACAAGCCCATCGCCCGCGCCGCCCGCACGTAATCCTGCGTGCGATTGCGCAGGAACTCGGCGCGCACATAGTCCGATAACCCGATCCATCCGAACAACGACAGCAGCACGACCAGCAAAATCAGACTCGGCTCAAAGATGGACGCGAAAATAATCAGCAGATACAACTCGGGCAACGCACTCCAGATTTCGATCAGGCGCTGACCGGTCAGGTCGGTGCGGCCGCCAAAGTAACCTTGCACCGCGCCGGCGAGCAGACCGAGCACGGTGCCTATCGCCGTCAGGACCAGCGCGAAGATGACCGAAACGCGGAAGCCGTAGAGCAACCGGGCGAACACATCGCGGCCGCGATCGTCGGTGCCGAGCCAGTTTTCACGTGATGGCGGCGCCGGATTCGATGCCTTCGAAAAGTAGTTGAGCGTGTCGTAGTAATAGTGGTTCGGCGGATAAACGGCGAAGTTGTTGCCCTCGCTGAAACGGTCGCGAATGTACGGGTCGAGGTAATCGGCGGGCGTCGGAAAATCGCCGCCGAACGTGGTCTCGGCGTACGTTTTAACCAGCGGGAAATAAAGATGTCCCTGATAACGGACGACCAGCGGTTTGTCATTCGACCACAGCGGTCCCGCGAGACTGATCGCGAACGCGATCACGAAAATCACCAGGCTCCAATAGCCGAGCCGGTTGCTTTTGAAACGTTGCCAGACGCGTTGTCCCGGCGTGATCGAAACCGGCACGCTGAGCGGCTGGGCGTCGCTGTCGCGAGGCGTACGGAGCAGGGAACGGTTCAACTCAGCGCTCCAGTTGTTCGAATTGAATGCGCGGATCGACCCAGACATAACAGAGGTCGGAGATCAGCTTGGCGGCAAGTCCGATCAGCGTGAACAGATACAGCGTGCCGAGCACGACCGGATAATCGCGCCGCACGACGGACTCGTAGGAAAGCAGGCCGAGGCCATCGAGTGAAAACAGCGTTTCGATCAGCAAGCTGCCCGTGAAGAACGCCCCGATGAACGCGCCCGGAAAACCCACGATCAGCGGCAACAACGCGTTGCGGAACACGTGCTTCCACAGCACCCTTCTCTCCGATAACCCCTTTGCCCGCGCGGTCAGAACGTACTGTTTGCGGATTTCATCGAGAAACGCGTTCTTGGTCAGCATGGTGACGACCGCGAAACTGCCGACCACCGAAGCAGTGATGGGCAACGTGATGTGCCACAAATAGTCGGCTATCTTGCCGCCGAGGCTCAACGTAGCCCAGTTATCCGATGTGAGGTTGCGCAACGGAAATAGCTGCCAGAACGATCCGCCGCCGAATAGCACGAGGAGCAGCACGCCGAGCACGAAACCCGGAATGGCGAAGCCGATAAGCACCAGCAAACTGGTGGTGAAATCGAAGGTGGAACCGTTGCGCACCGCCTTCGCGATCCCGAGCGGCACCGATATCAGATAAGTCAGAAAGAACGTCCATACGCCGATGCTGATCGACACCGGCAGCTTCGACACAATCAGCGACCACACGCTTTGATGACGAAAATAGCTGTCGCCGAGATCGAAACGGGCGAAGCGTCCGAGCATCAGACCATAGCGCTGGAGCGGCGGTTTATCGAAGCCATAAAGCGCGCGAAGCTGTGCGATCTGCTGCGCATCCACGCCCGTATGCTGGCGCATGCCGAAGCTCGCACCTTGCTCGCCGCGCCGCAATTCGTGCACGGCTTGCTCGACCGGGCCGCCCGGCACGAACTGGATCACGCAGAACGTGAGCGTGAGGACCCCGAGCAAGGTCGGGATCATCAGCAAGATGCGTTTCAGGATGTAGCTCCACATGGGCGCGGTCCGCTTGAGTGATTGAGTGCGTGGGTTACTTTGTTGCGGCGGCAGGCGGCTTGAACCACCATGTCGATGTGATCCAGTCTTCGGCGGTGTAATACAGCGGCAAGGTCAACGGATACGCGAGCGTGTTTCGATACGCCACCCTGTGCGTCGCCGAATACCATTGCGGGATCACATAGTAGCCATGCATCAGGACCCGGTCGAGCGCGTGGGTGGCATCGAGCAGTTGTTCGCGTGTTTGCGCACCGAGCAAGGTATGCACGATCGAGTCCACGGCCGGCGACTTCAGCCCGTTGATGTTATCCGAGCCCTGCTGGTCCGCCGACTTGCTGCCAAAACGCGTCTCTTGTTCCGTACCGGGAATCTGCACGTCGGGCATGCGCAAGGTGGTGACGTCGAAGTCGAACGCGTCGAGCCGCTTCTGAATCAGCGCAAAGTCCACCGTGCGGAAATTCGCGACAATCCCGAGTTTCTGCAAATTGCGCTGGTACGTGGCGACCACGGGTTCCATCGATCCCCCGCCGCCCGTGTCGTCGAGAATCTCGAATACGAACGGCTGACCCTTCGCGTTGCGCAACGCGCCGTTGCTATATGTCCAGCCCGCATCGGCGAGCAGCTTGCGCGCCTTGATCAGGTTCGTGCGCAGCGAACCGGGCGGATCGGTGTCCGGCTGCTTCACCATGTCGCCGAAAACAGCGGGGTCGAGTTGTGCGCGTAACGGTGAGAGGATCGCGAGTTCGCCCGCACTCGGCTTGCCCGTCGCTTGCAGATCGGTATTCGCGAAAAAGCTGTCCGTGCGCGTGTACTGGCTGAAAAACAGTTGCCGGTTCAGCCACTGGAAATCGAACGCGAGATCGAGCGCTTGACGCACGCGCACATCCTGGAAGATCGGCCGGCGCAGGTTGACGAAAAAACCCTGCATGCCCGTGCCGTTGTGATTGCGGAATTCACGCTTGATCAATTCGCCGTTGTCGAAGCGTTTGCCGATGTCGCGACGCACCCAGTTGCGCGCAATATATTCGACCAGCGCGTCATACTCGCCGGCCTTGAAAGCCTCGAGCCGCGCGACGCCATCCGAATAGAGCTTGTAGGTAATGCGCTCGAAGTTGAACGTTCCCACCCGCACCGGCAGCGTATTGCCCCAATACGCCGGGTCGCGCTTTAGCGTGAGCGTCCGGCCATTGTCGTATTGTTCGATGAGATACGGACCGCT
Organism: Caballeronia sp. LjRoot29; assembly: GCF_964252755.1. Lineage (NCBI taxonomy): Bacteria > Pseudomonadati > Pseudomonadota > Betaproteobacteria > Burkholderiales > Burkholderiaceae > Caballeronia > Caballeronia sp. LjRoot29. Next base: position 5,915 of record NZ_CAXUPU020000028.1, read on the forward strand.
AGCTATCGGCTTCTGAAACGCGAGTTGATCGAAGGGAATGTGGCTGCCGTCGGGCTTCATGCCCCACTTGTGCGAGAACACCGGAATCGCGCCGGCGATAAACGGCATCTCCCGCGTGCGCACCTTGAAGTCAAAGCGGATGGTGAGCGGATCGAGAACGACCGCGCGTGAAATCTGGCCGAAATACACCGCATATTGCGGCGCGGCTTGCGGGCTTTTCAACGTATCGAACGAATATTTGACGTCATCGGCGGTGACTTGATCGCCATTCGAAAAATGCGCCTTGGGGTTGATATGGAACGTGACGGAAAGACCGTCGGGCGCAATGCTGATGTCGTCGGCGAGAAGACCATAAGCCGTCGATACCTCGTCCAGACTGCCCGTTGCCAAGCTCTCGAACATATAACCGAGCCCGGGCGCGGGATTGCCGCGCTGGGTGAACGGGTTGAATTTATCGAAGCTCGTGAGCCGGTTCGGATTCGCCAAAACAAGCGTGCCGCCGCGTGGCGCATCCGGATTGACATAGTCGAAATGCTTGAAACCGGCAGGATATTTCGGCTCGCCGTACTGCGCGATGGCGTACGCGGCGAACGCCGCTTTCGGAACCGCGAGCCCGCCGAAACCGAACAGCAAGCTGCCAGACAGAAGAACGAGAAGACCGAGGACCCGTCGGGAGCCAGTCGCCATGAGTGCCTTTATAAGTACCAGTGAAACGATAATCGGAAAAACAGCTCGAGGCCCCAAGCGCTATGAGCATTAAGCGACATGAGGCGATGTGAGAGAATTCTACTAAAACCACTGTCCCGGGCATTGTAACGACGTGCGCAACGCGTGGCGCGCGCAGTCCGGCGCATGTGCGATATCGACTTCTTAAGGAGCATTCATGGGATTTCTCGCTGGAAAACGGATTCTGCTGACGGGCTTGTTGTCGAACCGCTCGATCGCCTATGGCATTGCGGCGGCTTGCAAGCGCGAAGGCGCCGAACTCGCCTTCACCTATGTCGGCGACCGCTTCAAAGACCGTATTACCGAGTTTGCGACCGAATTTGGCAGCGATCTCATCTTTCCGTGCGACGTGGGTAGCGACGAGGAAATCGATGCCCTCTTCGTCTCGCTGAAAGAACGCTGGGAAACGCTCGACGGTCTCGTGCATTCCATCGGCTTTGCGCCGCGCGAAGCAATTTCTGGAAATTTCCTCGATGGCATGACGCGCGAGAATTTCCGCATCGCCCACGATATTTCCGCGTACAGCTTCCCGGCACTCGCCAAAGCCGCGCAATCCATGCTCTCCCCCGATGCCTCGTTACTCACGCTGAGCTATCTGGGCGCCGAGCGCGCAATCCCGAACTACAACACGATGGGTTTGGCGAAGGCTTCGCTTGAGGCGAGCGTGCGGTATCTGGCGGTGTCGCTTGGCGACAAGGGCGTGCGCGTGAACGGCATTTCGGCGGGTCCGATCAAGACGCTGGCAGCAAGCGGTATCAAGGGATTTGGCAAGATTCTCGAGTTCGTCGAAAACAACGCGCCGATGCGCCGCAATGTGACCATCGACCAGGTGGGTAATGTGGCCGCTTTCCTGTTGTCGGATCTGGCGGGCGGCGTGAGCGCCGAGATCATTCACGTCGATAGCGGCTTTAATGCGGTCGTCGGCGGGATGGCTGCGCGAGCGGCGTCTGAATAATTTGTAATGCCTCTATAAAAGCACCTGCTTCTTTAGCCGCCGATATGAAGTCAAAAGCCGTCCCGCTTGCGCGGGACGGCTTTTTTAATGCGTCTAACGAGAGTGCTTAGTTGCGATGGCCGCCGTTCCCGCCGTGGTTGTAATTGCCGCCGTGGTTATAGTTTCCACCACCGTGGCCGCCGTATCCCGGGCCGCCATGACCGTAGTTCCCACGGCCGCCATTGTGCCGATACCACTCGTCACGGCCCCAATAGCGGCGGCCATCGTAGTATCGATTTCCATACCAGCCGACCACGATGCCCGGCTGCACATAGACAGGAGCCGGTTGATAGACGACCGGCGGAGGCGGTGGCGCGTAATAAGGCTGCGGCGCCACGTAGACGGGCGCAGGAACCCCGATGTTGATCCCCAGCCGCACTTGAGCGTGCGCGATGCCGGATAGGGTAACGAGGCAAAGACCAGCAACGCCAGTCAGGATCCGGATGCTTTTTAACTTATTCATGTAAAGGCGCGCCTCTAGCCGTCATTGTTCAGGTGGAAGCGAATATAGCGGATCGCCTTCAATCCGGTACTTCAACTTTGTAAGTTGTTCTTCAGCGAAGGGGTATCGTCTGCTGAAAGCTTACTCTTTGTTACATCATGAAAAACCGTGAATCGGGGACGCCATTGGATGAAAAGCGGGCGGCGCTGGAAAAACAGAGGCCACCCGGCTTTCGCCGGATGGCCTTAGGGCCAGCTTCCTGACGGGCGCTGTCGCAGCCGGTTTAGTAGCCGCGATGATCGTAATGACCGCCGTGACCGTGATAGCGGTACCAGTCGTCACGGTTCCAATAACGGCGGCCATCCCAGTAACGATCACCATGCCAGCCGATTACGACGACCGGAGCGGCAGCATACACCGGCGGGGGCGGCGCATACACGACAGGCGGTGGCGGCGGAGCGTAGACCGGCTGCGGCGCGACGTACACCGGCGCGGGCACGCCGACGTTGATACCAACCCGCACTTGGGCCATTGCCGTACCGGCCATTCCGAGCGCCCCGATTGCAATCGCGCCGGCGAAAATTGAAGTCTTGAGTTTGTTGTTCATTTGGAGTGCACCTCAACGGAGTAGGTTCGTTGAGTAAATCTTAGCGGAACGCCCGGGTCTAAATGTTTCAAGTTGGTAACTCCGAATTACGACTGCCAACAGGGTGTGACACAACATTTCTTCAGCCAAACGTCCATTCTCTCGCGAGTGAGACAATCGGTGAATTTTGGAGAGACACATCATGATCGACGGCCTGGTTTCCGGACGTCTCTACGGCACGGCGCAAGTGCGTACGGGTCAGCACGGCACGCATTTCGTGACATGCCGGGTTCGCGCTTCGGCCGGCGATGGCGAGAGTCTGTTTGTGAACGTGATCGCCTTCGACGACACCGTCAAGGACGCGCTCCAGGCGCTCGATGACGGCGACAGCGTGTCGCTCGCCGGCGCGCTCACGCCGAAAACCTGGATCGACAAGCAAGGTAACGCGAAACCGGCGCTGGACATGGTCGTGCATGCGGTGCTGACTGCCTATCACGTACAGCGCAAACGCCGGGCGATACGGGGTGAAACGGGACAAACAGAGCCGCAAAGTCCCGACGACCTGGACGACGACGAAGTCTGAAGTGCGTTCGGGCGCTCGCGCCGGCATGTCGGCTACGCGAAGCGCCCTGCCCGACCGCTAGCGGTTCAACGCCTGAATCAACGGATGATCGCAGTAGATCCGGTTTTCATAGACCTGGCCGTTGCTGTGACGCACGCAGTCCACGCCTTCGAAGCGCAGCGGCACATCGCCATGCGTTCCCGTCGCAATCCATCGAATGAAGACCGTATCGCCGCGACTCGCGTGGTCGGCAACTTCCAGCCTGAAATCCGGAACGCGGCGCAGCAGTTCATGCAGTGGCCGAACATAGGCTTCCACGCCCTCTAACGGCGCATGCAATCCCGGCCAATATCCTTCGATATCCGTCGCCAGCTCATCGCTCGGCCGGTTGAAGTCGGGCGCGGCCCAGAAAGCGGCGTACTTCTCCACGCACCATGCCGGGCCCATCAGGGTGCTGTCGAGGAAACCGGTAATGCCGGCAAACCGTCCATCGATGGAAAATTCGCCTACGTCCGTCCCGCTCGCCATTTGCCGGCCGGTGGCATCGATCAGACGCCAACTGAAGCGGATGATTGCACCCGTTGCATCGATTCCGCCGACACGCTCGAATGTCAACCCAGGCATCTGTGCCTGAAACGCGCCGATCATATCGGCGAATTCTTTCGGGCCGGCGCTGCTCATCATCGGGTCGGTGTAGCGAGCGCCGTCGAGCAAAACCCGCTCGGCCAACGCGCTGCGGCGCGACGAGTCCGTCTCGTTCCATGTATCGATATAGCGGCCCACCAGAACGTCATGCTCAGTCATGATTCTCTCCTTCGATAATCTATGAGGCTATGGCGGCGCTGGATTAGCGCGGCCTGGGAGCAATAATCCGGACGAGCATGTCGTGCGTCGATTACCTGACAGGTAATGGAGCGGCACGCGGCGGTTTGATAAGGTTATGAGCATGAACACACTGACTGCAACGGCTGTGGGGGCTGCTGGGACTGTTGGAATAGGCCCGATGATCAAGCACTGGCGCGAACGGCGACGCATGAGCCAGCTTTTCCTGGCCAGCGAGGCGGAGATTTCGAGCCGGCATCTGAGTTTTATCGAAACGGGGCGCGCCGCGCCGAGCCGTGCGATGGTGCTGCGGCTGGCCGACTATCTTGAGGTGCCGCTGCGTGAGCGTAACGAGTTATTGACCGCGGCAGGCTTCGCGCCGGTGTTCCGGGAACGCTCGCTCATGGATCAATCGATGCAGCCCGCGCGAACCGCTGTCGAGCAAATCTTGAAGGGGCATGAGCCCTATCCGGCGTTGGCTATCGACCGGCATTGGAATCTGGTGTCGGCGAATGGTGCGGTGGCTGCGCTTATCGCCGATGCTGATCCGTCCTTGCTTGAACCGCCCGTGAATGTGTTGCGGCTGAGTCTGCATCCGCGAGGGTTAGCGTCGAGGATTGTGAATCTCGGGCAATGGCGCGCGCATTTGCTGGAACGGCTGGGGCGCCAGATCGCACTCACGGCTGATCCGCAGTTGGGCGCATTACGCGATGAGTTGAAGAGTTATGCGGGCGGAACGGGTCAGGACGACGCGGGGGAATCTTCTATCGTGATTCCGTTTGTGTTGAACACGGCCGCGGGACAGTTGTCGTTCATCAGTACAACGATGATATTCGGTACGCCAATCGATATTACGCTGTCGGAGCTGGCGATCGAGTTGTTCTTTCCAGCGGATGAAGCGACGGTAGCGGCGTTCAAGCAATGACCAGAACGCGCAAGCGGCTTGGGCGCGCATGCCGTAGCGAGTGAGCGACCGTCGGATGCCCTTTACTCGAAGTTGCCGCACGTCTTAGTTAACCTGCATCTGCAGCCAATCGAGCGCGTGAATCCGGTTGCCCACTGCTCAAGCTCGGACGGATCTCAGGATTGAGAGCATCAATGACTGGCAGCACCATCTATGACAATAAAATACTAACGGCAGACCCGATGCCTCCATCGCAAAGGTGCGTTTTACTCGCGTCATTGCCGAAGAGGGTATTGCTCAATACGTTGATTCGATTCGCAGGGACCATCTCCGTTAGTGTCTGGAGAACATCCGAATCCGAACCGCTCTTCGCAAGGCAATCATGCTAGTGAAAATTCTTGCCAAGAAACTCGCGCACGCGTTTGACCAATCCTGCGTCCTTTGCCCAAATGTTTGAGTCCGCATTTAAAGCGTATTTTTTGCCCGTTTCGACGGCTTGTGTTTCTTCGGGACTCGGAAAGGCGCTACTCGCATAGTCCTTCTTGCGATACAACATGTAGCAGTGCCATGAATCCGTTTTCAGTTCTGTTGCCATGTTCGCCCGGTGTCGAAACCCATCAGCCGTCTGAAGCAATCCTTTGCGCTTGCGAAAAGGCGGCGCATTGTTTTTAACAATGCAGAATCTCTCTACTGATGCCGATCCGAAGGTGCGACATTTGACTAAAAAATTACAAACAAGAAGGGCACGGATTGCCCCAGATACGGCGTCCGCAGACCCCGCGAATAGCTGAGTAAGTAGGGAATTGGAATTCGGGCTCGGGCGTAGCAGAATCGCGCGGCGTATTATGGACAGCAATCTAAGATGAAGCTAGATCACAGGACTGCGTCGGCATTGCGACCGTCACATCAGCTCATGGGCACAATATGATGCCCCAAAAAACAAAAACCCCGTAAGTCGTTAGACCTACGGGGCTTTGCATTCTTCTGGCGGAGACGGAGGGATTCGAACCCTCGATCCAGGTTTTAGCCCAGATGCTCCCTTAGCAGGGGAGTACCTTCAACCTCTCGGCCACGTCTCCTGCACTTTTTGTCACGCGGGAGTCAGCGCGACGAAGCCAAGATGATAGCGGGTTAGCGGCTGCGGGTCAATTTCATGAGACAAAATTTTTCATCTCGTGAATTGCATCAAACAACGGTTCGCAGCGTGTTTCGGCTACAGCCCAACAATCCACTGCACGCTGTCACACCCTCTTCCGCTGTGTTTCAACCGCGATCCAGCTCGAACACCTTATGCAGCGCACGCACGGCAAGCTCGGTGTATTTTTCGTCGATAAGCACCGAAATCTTGATCTCCGACGTCGAGATCATCTGGATATTGATGCCCTCTTCCGCCAGCGTGCGGAACATCGTGCTCGCGATACCCACATGCGAGCGCATGCCCACGCCGACCACCGACACCTTCGACACCTTCGGATCGCCCCGTACCTGCTCTGCTTTCACGTGGTCCTTCACCTGGCTCGTCAAGATCTCCATGGCGTGCGCGTAATCGCCGCGGCCAACCGTGAACGTGAAGTCGGTCTTACCGTCCACGCTCGTGTTCTGGATGATCATGTCGATGTCGATATTCGCATCGGCCACCGGTCCGAGGATCTGGTATGCAATACCCGGCTTGTCGGGCACGCCCATCACGGCAATACGCGCTTCGTCGCGCTGAAATGCGATGCCCGAGATAACAGCTTTTTCCATGGTCTCGTCTTCTTCAAAAGTAATCAGGGTGCCCGAGTGCATTTCGGTTTCGAGCGGAATCAACGGGTCCGTCAGGCTCGACAACACACGCGTCTTCACCTGATATTTGCCGGCGAATTCCACCGAACGGATCTGCAGCACCTTCGACCCGAGGCTCGCCATTTCCAGCATTTCTTCGAACGTCACGCGATCCAGCCGGCGCGCTTCTTCGACCACGCGCGGATCGGTCGTGTACACACCATCGACATCCGTATAAATCAGGCATTCGTCGGCTTTCAACGCCGCCGCAATCGCAACGGCCGACGTGTCCGAGCCGCCGCGTCCAAGCGTTGCGATATGCCCGTCGGGATCGACGCCCTGGAAGCCCGTGACCACCACGACCTTGCCTGCATCGAGATCGGCTTGCACACGCGTGCCGTCGATGTCGCTAATGCGTGCTTTCGTGAACGCGCTGTCGGTCTTGATCGGCACTTGCCAGCCGGCGTAACTGACCGCTTCGAGCCCTTCCGCTTGCAACGCAATCGCGAGCAGGCCGACGCTGACTTGCTCGCCGGTGGAGGCAATCATGTCGAGTTCGCGGGGGTCGGGATGGGCGGTGATTTCGCGCGCGAGACCCAGCAGGCGGTTCGTTTCGCCAGACATGGCCGACGGGACGACGACCATCTTGTGGCCGGCCTTGTGCCATTTCGCGACGCGCTTGGCGACGTTCTTGATGCGCTCGACCGAGCCCATCGAAGTGCCGCCGTATTTATGTACGATGAGTGCCATTGTCGTTTTGAACAGGAGGAAAAGCCGCGCTGGCGCGCCGTTTGATGCGCCGCGTACTGCACTACTGCACGTATTTCACGTGTTGCATCAGAAGCCGGCTTGAAGAATCACAAGCAACGCCCTGGATCGGTGCGATCGACGACTTAAGCGTGACGACGAAGCGCGGTGGCCGCACGCGCAAGGTTGGCTCGCGCGCAAAAAGCAATTCTGGCGGCTAAAAACGCGTCTTCTGGACGGAAAAGCTGCTTGAAAAGCGTTGCGGGAAACCGGTAAACGTACCTGATCGAGGCCCAAAACACAAGCCGGAACGGGCGATTCGACGGGTTCATTGGCCGTTCGCAGGCATGTGTCAAGAAAAGTTGACCGGATTTATTCGCGCGCGTGAAGTGCCAAAGAAAATCGGGGCAGATCGAGTTTTTGCGCGCAGCGGCTAGCGGCTCAAGCTACGACAAGGTCCGGCTGCCATTCGATCCGTCTATATGCAGCGTCGCCGCCTTCATCACGCCCATTACTGACTTCAGTGCACACCCGATTAATGCCAATCGACGGCACGAACAGCAGGATCTCGCCGAGAAACACGAGCGGGACATCGCGTTTCCATCCCGGCACGCCGCGTTCCTGGAACAGGTTTTTCAGGGTCCGGCCAGGTCCGTCCGCACTCAAGCGCAAGCGCTCGCCGCCCGCGCGCGAACGCGCGCAAAGCGGCGCGGCGCGCAGCGTGGCTTCGGAAACGGCATCTTCATCGACTTGGGCCGCAGGTTTGAACACAAACGTCCCGCGCCAATGCGGCAGGCGCCAGATGCTTTCGCCATCCCAGTTCAGCACGCTCGCCATGCGCGCCGGGTTTGCGCCATCGTCGAGATCGGCGGGGTCCGCGCTGTCGCCCTTTTCCCAGAAGATCGCATCGCGATACGCCCGCAAGCAAAACCCCGCGTGATCGATGCGAAGCGCGTGGCCGTCGCGGGACATCGCAGCATCGCGCAGTTGCCGCAGCACCTCGCCGATACGCGCCGCCGACGCGGCTTGCAGCCCGAGCGAGCGCATCCAGTAGCGCAGCAAGTTGATCGCGCGTTCATCGTCGAGAGCGAGTACCGCCGACAAGGTTAATGCCCCTTCTTCGTCACCTTGCGCCGATGCCATGTCGATGCGCGCGAGTTCATCGAGCAACCTTTGCGCCGATGCCGCATGCGACGCGGTCCGCGCCAGCGCATCGCGGAAACCGGGGAAATGCACGGCAAGCGCCGGGAGCACGTCATGACGCAACGCGTTGCGTGCATAGCGGGTATCGGCGTTGGATTCGTCGTCGATCCAGCGCAGATCACGCTCATGCGCGTAGTGCTCGAGTTGTGCACGCAACAGATGCAATAACGGCCGCACGCGCGGCGTGGAGGCACCATCGGCGCGCTGCGGCGCCATCGCGGCAAGGCCGGCCACGCCCGCGCCGCGCAGCAATTGCAGCAACACGGTTTCGGCCTGATCGTCGGCATGATGCGCGAGCCAAAGCGCGCTTGCGCCGTGCTCGGCGCACAACTCGTCAAGCGCGCGGTAACGCGCGTCACGTGCAGCCGCTTCCAGACTCTCGCCGCCTTCACGTACCACGTCGACCTGACGCGACGCGAACCTCACGCCCAATGCTTGCGCGAATGCGTGGCAATGCGCGGCCCAGGCATCGGCATTCGGACTCAGGCCGTGATGAATATGCAGCGCCATCACGCGTGATGGCCCCGCGCATCGAACCGCGGCATCGAGCAATGCGGTCGAGTCGAGGCCACCGCTTAGCGCAACGGCAATAGAGAATTGAGGAGAGGCTGTCACATCGGCAAACGCCGCGCGCACCGCATCGATCACGAGGCGGCTGGCGGGAGTGTCAATGTCGGAGGATGTCACGGGAGTCGGCTTGTCAAGTTGCCTTCAACGCACATTCGAGGCACCTGCAGGGCGCGTTGAAGGCACCCCTTGTCAGGGCAAACTGCATGGAGCGAACCATGAGCGTCGCGCTCAATCGCGCTCAAGCTTCACGCACCCGGCAGGTTTTCCTTGAACTTGCCGTACGCCATCAGCTTGTCGAAGCGGCGTGCACGAACGTCAAGCGCATTCATGCCGTGGAACTGGCGCAGCGTATCGGCCAATGCACGGCGCAGCAATGCTGCCATGCCTTTCGGATCGCGATGCGCGCCGCCCAGCGGCTCGTTGACGATCTTGTCGATCAGTCCCAATGCCTTCAGCCGATGAGCCGTCAAACCCAGCGCTTCGGCCGCTTCCGGCGCCTTCGCCGCGCTCTTCCACAAAATGGACGCACAGCCCTCCGGCGAGATCACCGAATAGGTTGAAAATTGCAGCATCAGCACGCTGTCAGCCACGGCAATGGCGAGCGCTCCGCCAGAACCGCCTTCGCCAATAATGGTCGCCACGATCGGCGTCTTCAGCTCGGCCATCACGTACAGGTTACGACCGATTGCTTCCGATTGCCCACGCTCCTCTGCCCCAATACCCGGATACGCACCCGGGGTATCGATGAACGTAAAAATGGGCAAGCCGAATTTCTCCGCCAGACGCATGAGCCGCTCAGCCTTGCGATACCCCTCCGGACGCGGCATGCCGAAATTCCGCGCTGCGCGCTCTTTCGTGTCGCGGCCCTTCTGCTGGCCGATCACCATGCAGGGCTGGCCGTTGAAGCGCGCCAGACCGCCGACAATAGCCAGATCGTCCGCATACGAGCGGTCGCCGTGGAGTTCGTGGAAGTCGGTGAAAAGCTCGTTCACATAGTCGAGCGTGTACGGGCGCTGCGGATGGCGCGCGATCTGCGAAACCTGCCAAGGCGTCAGGTTTGCATAAAGATCTTTGGTGAGTTGCTGGCTCTTCTTCGACAGCCGCTCTATTTCTTCCGAAATATCGACAGCGGAATCGTCCTGAACGAAGCGCAATTCTTCGATCTTCGCTTCGAGTTCAGCAATAGGCTGTTCGAAATCCAGAAACGTGGTCTTCATATTGTTCGAATCCTAAAGCATCGGGCAGCGCGTATTCTAACCGCGCCGGCCTCACTAAATTTCGGGTCGCAACTATCGATTATAAGATATCAATAGCCTTCCGACTCGCGCCGGACGAAGCGACCGGAAATTTTAGTGATCGGCGGGAACGGGGTAAAGGCTGCGCCACATGTACCAGGTCGCGACGGTGCGCCACGGTTCCCAGTTGGCCGCGACTTCGCGCGCTTCGCTCCGGGTCACGGGTTCGCCGCTGAAATAGTTGACGCTGATGGCCTGGATCAGGCCGAGGTCATCGAGCGGCAGGACGTCCGGGCGCGACAAGTTGAAGATCAGGAACATTTCCGCCGTCCATCGTCCGATGCCGCGAATCTGCGTGAGTTCCGCGATCACGGCTTCATCTTCCATGGATGTCCAGCTATCCACGTGCAGTGCGCCCGACACGAAATGCTGCGCGACGTCGAGAATATATTCGGACTTGCGCTTCGATAACCCGCACGACTGCAACTTCACCGGCCCCACCTTGATGAACTGCTGCGGCGCGAGCGTCGGGCACGCCCCTTCGACGCGCTTCCAGATAGCCTGCGCCGCTGTCACGGAAATTTGCTGGCCGACAACCGAACGCGCGAGCGTCGTAAAAGGATCGTCGCGATTGATCAGATGCACCGGCCCGAACTTCGGAATCAGCTTCTTGAGGATACGGTCGCGCTTGACGAGATCAGCGCACGCCTTGTCCCAATACTCTGGACGAGCCGCTTCAGCCGACAAGCCGGGGGTCTGCACCGGCACGGTTTTCTCAGTCGTGATCGCACGCGACTTGCGGACAATCTCACCGTCGGTCTGCGGTGCGCGCACGAGCGCCTGCGTTGCACCAGTGCTAACGTCGGTCTCGTCGGCTTTCACATTGAGCACGCCATTGCCGTCACCGCTCGGCTTGCTGCTTACCTTCTTCGGTGACGCTTTCGGCGCAGTTGCGCGCACGGACTTGCGTGCACGAACGAGACCATTCGTTTTAGCGTTCGATCTCACAGCGCCGTCATGGTCCACGCCATTGATCGCACGTTTCTTTGGTACCGCCTTGCGTTCTCCGTCGTGACCCGCACCGTTGGCGAGCTTCGCCTCGGGCGCCGATACCTTCGACGTTTTCACTTGCGTACGCCGCGCGACCGTGCTCGGCGGCGTTGCAATACTTCCGGACGCGGCTCGTTTAGCCGGCGTCTTTCTGGCCGTTGCCATCATGCCTCCTACCTGGCGAGTCGATCAAAGGGAACGAGAGGCGCTTAAGCGCGGCGCCATTCGGTCAACCCACCCGGTTTGTCTTCAAGTGCAATCCCGGCTTCGAGCAATTCGGCACGAATCCGGTCTGCTTCGGCATAGTTCTTTGCCTGCTTCGCAGCAACGCGAGCGGCGATCATCATGTCTATATCGGCAGGCGTGAGGTTTTCCGCACCCTCTTTGCCTACTGTTTCGCGATTGCTTCGCGGTGTGTCCTGAAGAAACGCACGTGGCTCACGTTGCAACAATCCGAGCAAAGCGGCCAGCGTCTTCAATTGACGTGCCAGCACGGCATCTTGCGAGCGATTCACTTCGCTCGCCAATTCGAACAACACGGCGATAGCCACCGGCGTGTTGAAGTCGTCGTTCATCGCCGCGCGAAAACGTTGCGCATGCGTTTCGTTCCAGTCGAGCGGCCCGGCATCCGGCGTCACGTCTTTCAATGCCGTATACAAACGCGTGAGCGCCCCACGTGCATCGTCTATATGAACGTCGCTGTAATTGAGCGGCGAACGATAGTGTGCCCTCGCAATAAAAAAACGCACAACTTCCGCATCGAATTTTTCGAGGACTTCACGGATGGTAAAGAAGTTGCCCAGCGACTTCGACATCTTTTCACTGTCGATCTGCACGAAGCCGTTATGCATCCAGTAGTTCACGAACTGAACGCCCGTTGCCGCTTCGCTCTGCGCAATTTCATTCTCATGGTGCGGAAACTGCAGGTCCTGACCGCCGCCGTGAATGTCGAAACGATCGCCCAGCAAGGTGCAGCCCATGGCCGAACATTCGATATGCCAACCCGGCCGGCCACGTCCCCATGCGGAGTCCCAGCCCGTATCCGGCGGCTCCCCTTCCTTCGCGCTTTTCCACAATACGAAGTCGAGCGGATCCTGCTTGGCGTCGTTGGCAGCCACGCGTTCGCCCGCGCGCAGGTCTTCGATCGACTTGCCCGACAGCTTGCCGTAGCCCTCGAACTTGCGGACCGCATAGTTCACGTCACCGTCCTTGCCCTGATACGCGTAACCGTTTTGCACGAGCGTCTGGATCATGCCCAGCATCTGCGGAACGTAGTCGGTGGCACGCGGTTCGAGGTCGGGACGCGCGACGCCGAGCGCATCGAGATCGTCATACATGGCCTGGATGAATCGCCCGGTCAGCGCTTTGATCGGTTCACCGTTTTCCACCGCGCGACGAATGATCTTGTCGTCGATGTCTGTGATGTTGCGCACATAAGTCACGCTGTATCCGAGCGTGCGAAGCCAGCGCTGGACAATATCGAACACGATCATCATGCGTGCGTGCCCGACATGACAATAGTCATACACCGTGATTCCGCAAACGTACATGCGCACTTCTCCGGCACGGAGCGGCACGAAAGGTTGCTTGTCACGCGCGAGCGTGTTGTAGATGCGCAATGAGTTCATAAACGATGGTGCGTGGGATAGTGCGTGGGCCGGGACATCCGTGTTTCGACTGCTGGCCAATTTTGTGACTGCGAATGTGACTGCGATCGTGGCGGCGTGCTGCATGTCCGCATTCGTTCGCGCTCGTTTCCGGCCGACGATAACAACAGTGCAACAACGGTGCATTTTTGCACTGCTGCGACCATGCTACAGGTAGCCGTGAAACGGCAGCAACATCGAGAACGACAATGAGACGAGCAACGAGAACGATGACAACGCGAACATCAGCGATGTGACACGTTCCAGCAAGTTCCAGCACGTTCAACATGTTTGACCTGGCCCGGCTTCGAAACTTCAAGCGCTGGGAACCGTGCGCGCCGGCGCGAGAAAACTTGGGCAGTCACACTGCATCAAAACGGAGGCGGCCGCGAGTGGCTTAATGACTGTCTGAACGTTCAGCGGAACGTGGCAGACGTTTTGTTAGAATGGGTCGGAGTATAACATCCAGACCAGAGCCTATGAAACCTTCAAGCGGCCGCGCATCAAGCGCTGCCAAGCTAGCGGCGACCGCCCTTGCAACCGTCACATTCGGCCTTGGCGCAACGTTTTTGCCGCTTGCGCCGGCGTTTGCACAAGTCTCCACCGCCACCGCGGATGACACTCCTGCTATCGACCTGGCCATCTCGCAGAAGCAATGGCCAAGCGCGCTGACGCAACTCGACGCACGCCTGAAAACCAATCCGCGCGACGTCCAGGCCAAGTTCAAGCGTGCAACGGTGCTCGCGCGTTTGAACCGGGACGACGAAGCTATCGCCGCGTTCACGGAGCTCACCGAGGCCTACCCCGAACTGCCCGAGCCGTATAACAATCTTGCCGCGCTCTACGCGAAGAAGGGCCGCTACGACGAAGCACGCGTCGCGCTCGAAACAGCGACGAAGGCGAATCCCAGTTACGCGCTGGCGTACGAAAACCTCGGCGATCTTTATCTGCGGCTCGCGAGCGAATCGTATAAGCGGGCGCAGTCGCTCGGATCGAAGAGTCCGTTGACGGCGCAACGCGTGGGCGACATCCAGAAGATCGTGTCACCGCCGCCGCGACGTCGTCCGGAAGCTGCGGCTGCCGCGGCCGCGGCCGCATCGGGTGCTTCGCATGTCAGCGCTGCTTCGGGCGCAGCGGCGGCTTCGGCGGCCACGGCCGCGTCTTCGCCGAGTGCGACCTCTGGTGACTGGACAGTGCCGGCAACGGGTACCACGCCGGACACAACGCCTAACACTAACGACATGTCGTCGCCGCTTTACTCGCCGTTTGGCGGACCCAGCGTGCCGCTTTCGACCACGCCTTATTTCGCGCCGACGAATCCTTGAATCCAATCCGGCAGGATCGAACGTTCAGTCGACCAGACATCTGGATGGTCGAACGTTCGACAAGTCTTCACCCGTAACTGCTCCAACCAGAGGATCGATTGCTCATGAAAAGTTTGTTGTTGGCGCTCGGCAGCGCTGCACTCATTGCCCAGGCACCCGCCTTCGCGCAGTCGTCGCAGACTGCTGCCCATCCGACCGTGCTGCTCAAGACGTCACAAGGCGACATCAAGGTTGAGTTGTATCCTGAGAAGGCGCCGAAAAGCGTCGCCAACTTCCTGGACTATGTAAAGTCCGGTCAGTACAACGGCACGATTTTTCATCGTGTGATTCCGGGCTTCATGATTCAGGGTGGCGGGTACACGACCAGCTTTGTCGAAAAGCCCACGCGTGCGCCCATTCCGCTTGAAAGCAAGAACGGGCTGAAGAATACGACCGGCACGCTCGCCATGGCGCGTACGGGCGATCCGGATTCGGCCACTTCGCAGTTCTTCATCAACACGGTCGATAACACCGGCCTCGATTACCCCAACGGCGACGGCAACGGTTATGCCGTGTTCGGCAAGGTGGTCGCGGGCATGGATGTAGTGAAGAAGATCGAAGGCACGCCGACTACGACACGCGGCCCAATGGGCGATGTGCCGCAAACGAACGTCGTGATCCAGTCGGCTAGCGTCGTCGGGAAGTAAAACGCCGGGGGAACAAGGCGCCGCCGCTCGCCGTCACGGCGAGGGGGGCATGAAGCAGGCATACGCCGTGCGCATCGCGTATTGCCCTATCTACTCTTGAAAAGGAAAGGAACTCATCATGGTCGAACTGCATACGAATCACGGCATCATCAAGATTGAACTGAACGCTGAGAAGGCGCCCAAGTCGGTCGAAAACTTTCTGAACTACGTAAAGAAAGGCCACTACGACAACACCGTTTTTCATCGCGTGATCGACGGTTTCATGATCCAGGGCGGCGGTTTCGAACCCGGCATGAAGCAAAAGCCGACGGACGCGCCTATCGACAACGAAGCGAATAATGGCCTGAAGAACGAACACGGTTCCGTCGCCATGGCACGCACGAATGACCCGCATTCGGCCACCGCGCAGTTCTTCATCAATGTGGGTGACAACGAGTTCCTGAACCACTCGTCGCCGTCGCCGCAAGGCTGGGGTTACGCGGTCTTCGGCAAGGTCGTGGAAGGCCTCGATATCGTCGACAAGATCCGCAAGGTCAAGACGGGTTCGAAGGGCTTTCATCAGGACGTGCCGGTGGATGACGTCGTGATCGAAAAGGCTGTCGTCGCCGGGGAATGATCGACTCGACGCACAGCGGGATCGGAACAGTTGAAACAGCGGGCGCGAAAGATACAGCGCGCCCGCTGTTTTTCATTTCCGACCTCCATTTGAGCGATGCCATTCCGCACACTGTGGCGGCGTTCGAGCATTTCATCGAAGTGACGGCGAACGATGCCGACTCGGTGTTCATCCTCGGCGACCTGTTCGAATTCTGGGTGGGCGACGATGTGCTGGCAACATCGGTGGCCGGGTCACGTGCTGCGTTCGCGAGGCGCATGGCGGCGTTGATGCACACGTTGTCAGAACGCGGTATTGCGTTGTATGTGATGCATGGCAACCGTGATTTCCTGCTCGGCAAGCGCTTCATGCTCGCCGCCGGGGCGCTGCCGTTGCCCGATCCGTTTGTTATCACGGCGTTCGGCACGCGCATTGTGGTGGCGCATGGCGATGCGCTTTGCACGGCCGACCCTGCGTATCAGCGCTTTCGGCGGTTTGCGCGTAATCCCGTTGCACAACAACTATTCCTGAGCTTGCCGCTGAAGCTGCGCTTATCGATTGCGGAGCGCATGCGATCAACCAGCGAAGACGGCAGGATGCGACCGGTGGACGCGAAATATGACGTCACGCGTGAGGCGGTGGCGAAGCTGTTCGCAAGCACCGGCACTCACACGATGATCCACGGCCATACGCATTTGCCCGCACGTCATCGGGAAACTGATGGCGTTCGCTGGGTCATGCCGGATTGGGAACTGGATCACGGCGAGCCGCGCGGCGGATATCTGCGCGTGGACGCCGAAGGTATTCTGGCTTTGCCGCTCGCCTGAGTTTGAACGGCGACGCTTTTCAGCGCCGCGCTGCTTCGCCTTTCATCGCATCGGAGAGACGCTTCAGGTCGATGAACGCGGCAGTCTCGACGCCGCTGATCGCATCGATACGCGTGCCCAGTTTCTCAAGCGCCGCGACAATCTCATCCACACGATGTGCCTGCGTAGACGCATGATCGATCAATCCGTGGATAGCAAGTGACACGGGATCATCGGCGTTAGGCGTGATGCCGTACGCGCAGAACGCTGCACGCTCCGGCACACCCGAGCCTTTTTGCGCGGGTTTGACGGTAGCCGGCATCACCACACGCGCCGGATTGCCGACGGCCGTTCCGCCCGCCGGAACCCGCTTCACCACCACCGCGTTCGAGCCAATCTTCGCTTCCGCGCCGACCGTGAACCCACCGAGCACTTTCGCGCCCGCCCCGACAATCACGCCGCGCTCGAGCGTCGGATGCCGTTTTGCGCCACGCGCGAGCGACGTGCCGCCCAGCGTCACGCCCTGGTAGATCGTGCAGTCATCGCCAATTTCCGCCGTTTCGCCGATCACCACGCCCATGCCATGATCGATGAACACGCGCCGTCCAAGCGTCGCGCCGGGATGAATCTCGATGCCCGTCATGAACCGCCCGAACTGCGAGACAAATCTCCCGAGCCAGCGCCAGCCCGCGCGCCAGCAAGCGTGCGCAATGCGGTGCAGGACGACGGCGTGAAAGCCCGGATAACACGTCACGACTTCCCAGGTGCTGCGGGCGGCCGGATCGCGCTCGCGGATGGCGACGATGTCTTCGCGGAGTCGATTGAACATGGCGGTGGCTCTGTGGGTGTCGGGGTGTCGATTCCCGGATCCACGGCTCAGCACGGATTCGGGAATCGATAGTTCGATTTCCGCAGATTGTAGGACGGCCAATAGAAGTTCGCTGCGATGCCCCCGCTGGCAAAGCGGTCAGGGTTAGATGCGGGCATCGAAACGCAGATCGCTTTATTCGACACGACACACGGAATAAAACCACTGCTCCTCCGCGCTTTTGACACGCCCGCAGTCTTCCTACTGTTTGATCTTTAGAAGAATATGCTTGGCGATGCCGCGCAGGATATTCACTTCCTCGTGCTCAAGTCCGGAGCGTGAAAAAAGCCGCCGCAGCCGCGACATCAGCTTCTTCGGGTTGGCGGGATCGAGGAAATCGAGTGTGACCAGCGCCTGTTCCAGATGGGCATACATGCCCTCAATTTCGTCGCTGGACGCGCTGGGAGCGGACGTTGCCAGGTTCGGCGTTGTTGAAACAGCTGGAATACCGTCCGCGCGACTGAGCAGCGCCAGCCGCAATTCGTAAGCCAAAACCTGAACCGCTTGCGCCAGATTCAGCGAGCTATAGGCGGGATTCGCCGGAATGTGCGCGAGCGCGCTACAGCGCTCCACATCGGCATTCGACAAGCCCACGCGCTCGTTACCGAACACGAACGCAATAACGCCCGAATTCCCCGCTTGCCCTCGATCCGCGAACTCGCAAGCCTTCTCCGCGGCGGCGCGCGGCGCCATTTGCGGCGGCCCGTATTCCCGCGAACGCGCCGTCAATGCAACCGACCAATGCACGCCAGTCAAGGCATCGGCGAGTGTTTCGACGACTTGCGCCGACGCGAGCACGTCGTCGGCGCCGCTTGCCATCGCGATCGCTTCCGGCTCGCGCGTGACAAACGCGATTTTCGGTGCGACGACGACCAGCCGGGAAAATCCCATTGTCTTGAGCGCGCGCGCGGCCGCGCCCACATTGCCGGGATGGCTCGGTTCGACCAGCACAAAGCGAGTCGATGCAAACACGTGGTCCGGGAAGTTTGATGAGGTGTTCTGGTCCAAGGGGAAATGCTTGCCGGAAGGTTGAAAGAGACGTCATGGTATCGCCGCGCGGCCCATCCGGCGACCCTTGCGCCGACATTAGCTGCGCACTCGACTTTGTACTCGTCGCGCGCCGGCGGCCGACTCGGGTAAAATACCCCATTCGCGTGTGTCTGCTGTTGCTGGTCGCTGTTATCAGGCGCTATTGCAGGTTCAAAGAAGGCACGCGCCCCGCTCTTCTTCAATTCGTTGCCGTCGACACACGTCGTTTTTGCCCGCTGGTTTGGGCCGTTTTCCGTTCGGCGTTGGGACTTCACACACGACTTCGTGCGCGTGCGTGGAGCGCCGCCGCCGGCCAAAGGACTATTTTCATGCATCCGATGCTCAATATTGCTGTCAAGGCCGCTCGCCGCGCCGGACAGATCATCAACCGCGCGTCGCTGGACCTGGACCGCATCCAGGTCAGCAAAAAACAGCATAACGACTTCGTGACGGAGGTCGACAAGGCCTCCGAGGCGGCGATTATCGAAACGCTGACTACGGCCTATCCGAAGCACTCGATCCTCGCCGAGGAATCCGGTGCGCAGGACAAGGATTCGGAGTTCCAGTGGATCATCGATCCGCTCGACGGCACGACCAATTTCATCCACGGTTTCCAGTATTACTGCGTCTCCATCGCGCTTGCCCACAAGGGCATCATCACGCAAGCGGTGGTGTACGACCCCACCCGCAACGACCTGTTCACCGCATCGCGCGGCAGCGGCGCTTATTTGAACGAGCGACGCATTCGTGTGGCAAAACTGGATCGTCTCGGCGACGCGCTGGTCGGCACGGGCTTTCCGTTCCGCGACGGGGCGGGCCTTGAAGCGTATGGCAAGCTGTTCTCGCAGATGACTGAAGCCTGTGCCGGCTTGCGCCGCCCAGGCGCTGCCGCGCTGGATCTGGCGAATGTGGCCGCAGGCCGGCTTGATGCGTTCTTCGAGCAAGGCATCAACGCATGGGACGTGGCTGCGGGCAGCTTGCTGATCACCGAAGCCGGCGGGCTGGTGGGTAACTACACGGGCGAATCGGATTTCCTGCACAAGAGCGAGATCGTAGCGGGCAACCCGAAGGTCTACGCCCAGATGATCAAGATCCTCGATCCCTTCACCACCGCGCGCCAAAGCGCTTGATGGCAGGAGGAGATTGAAAAAGGCGGCTACGGCCGCCTTTTTGTTATCAGCGTGCGCTTCCTCAAGGCAAGCTCACAGCGGCTACGAATGCGGGCCGACATGCCCTGCTACCGTCCGAAAGGCTAACGTTGGCCCGCGCAATCTGCACGCCATCGCCTGCTCCGCTAAAGTGTCCTGCTCGCCGTCCGCGGCATCCCTCACCCTTTCTGCCGCCGCTTCTCTTCCGTCTAATGAAAAAAGGCTTCTATACGATCATTGCCGCGCAGTTCGTTTCGTCGCTCGCCGACAACGCGCTGCTGATCGCTGCCATAGCGATGCTTTCGGTGATGCATTCCGCGTCGTGGGTCACCCCGCTGCTGCAGATTTTCTTCACGGTGTCGTACGTGCTGCTCGCGCCGTTCGTGGGTGCATTCGCCGATTCCATCCAGAAACGCCACGTCATGTTCGTCTCGAACGCGCTGAAGGCCGGTGGCTGCGCGCTGATGATCCTTGGCGTGCATCCCATGATCGCTTACGGCGTGGTCGGCCTTGGCGCCGCAGCGTATTCCCCGGCGAAATACGGCATCCTCACCGAGCTTTTGCCGCCCGAAAAACTCATCCCGGCGAACGCGTGGCTTGAATCGGCAACAGTCGGATCGACAATTCTCGGTACGGTGATCGGCGGTGCGCTGGTCAGCCAGTACGTTCAGCATTTCATTAGCGGCTCGCATCTCGTGCTGATTCGCTCGGCAGCCGACGCCGCCATGTTCGCCGTCATGATCGTTTATGCCGCGGCTGCGGTGATCAACATCGGCATTCCGGATACCGGCGCGCGATACCCCAACCGGCTCAAGGAGCCGTCAAAGCTCATTGGCGATTTCATCCACGCATTCAAGGTGCTATGGGGCGACAAGCTGGCGCAGATCGCGCTGTGGGTCACCACTTTGCTGTGGGGCGCGGCGGTGACGCTGCAATTGCTGGTGCTTAAGTGGGCGGCGGCGAACCTGGGTTTGTCGTTATCGAAAGCGGCGGTGCTGCAGGGCGTGACGGGGCTTGGGATTGCGATCGGCGCGAGTGCCGCCGCCGCGTGGGTGCCGTTGCGCAGTTCGCTCAAGGTCCTGCCGATCGGCGTGGTGACAGGCGCTGTGGCTATCGGCATGGCGTTCTACAACAAAGACCTGTTTCCGGCAGGTTCCGGCGTGCATATCGGCCCACTGTTCGCGCCGCTTTACATCCTGGGCGCTTATCCGCTGATGATTTTGCTGGGTGCGCTGTCGGGCTTTTTCATCGTGCCGATGAACGCCATCCTGCAGCATCGCGGCGCAACGCTGCTGTCTGCCGGTGCGTCCATCGCGGTCCAGAATTTCAACCAGAACCTTGCCGTATTGTCGATGCTCGGCGCGTACGCGCTTTTGCTGACGACCAACCTGCCCGTAGAATGGATTATTGTGGTGTTCGGCGTGTTTATCTGCCTGATGATGTGGCTTGCCATGCGGCGGCACGCGCGCAACGAGCGGACGGTGGATCTGGGCGCGCTGGTTGAAGAGTGATCGCGTGACTCGCGTGACATTCATCAGGGTGCGGGAACGGAATCTGCTGCATGCTTTGTTCGGCCGGAAAGAAAGTCGCGCCCTTCGCAGAATGCATAAATTGAAACGCGGAGTGCGTGGTTTGAAATTAAGCAAACGACACGTCAAAGGAGCTGCAAATGGGTCTGTTCACACGTTCCACACTCGATAGCAACATCAATGGCGCGGCCAAAGTGGGCCATCGCGCGGTTCAGGGCGCAAGCGACGCTGTCGATACGGCCAGCACGCAGTTGCGCGGCCTGCTCGACGAGCTCGACAGTTCAATCCGCGATGCGAAGGATATCGACGTCGACAAGTTGCGCAAGGATTTGCAAGCCAAGCTGAAAGCGGCGCGCACCCAGTTCGACGGTTCGTCGTCCGCCATCGCCGGGCGGCTCAATGACGCTGCCGGTTACGCCGACGAATTCGTACACGACAAGCCGTGGCATACGCTCGGCGCAGTGGCGGGACTCGCGCTGCTTGTCGGATTTCTGGCAGGACGTTCTTGATTGGGCTTGTGTGACATTCGTGGAATATGTAAAAACGCCGGCATGCCGGCGTTTTTGCTTTTGGACGGTGCTTTCTTTGCCGCTGGGGCACGAGGGCAAGTGCGCAAGGTTCCGCGTCAAGCCACGTCCGTCTGCGTCACGTTAAGCCACGTTAAACCGCGTTAGCCGTTTGGCTGACATTCCCGCGACGAGCCGACGCGGTACACTCGTGGCCTTAAGCACCTTCGCACAAATCACGCACGCAAGATGGGTACGCATATCTCCGTTTCGTCTACCACTCAAGACTTGAGTCCCGCCGCGCAGACACCCGGCGTTGCCGTGGACCTGTCGCACCACACTCCCATGATGCAGCAGTATTTGCGCATCAAAGGGGAGCATCCTGGCACGCTCGTGTTTTACCGGATGGGCGACTTCTACGAGCTATTTTTTGACGACGCCGTCAAGGCTTCGCGCCTGCTCGACCTCACGCTCACTCAGCGCGGGGCGTCGGGCGGAAACCCGATCAAGATGGCCGGCATCCCCCATCATTCGTGCGAGCAATATCTGGCGAAGCTCGTGAAACTCGGGGAATCCGTCGCTATTTGCGAGCAGATCGGTGATCCTGCGACATCGAAGGGACCGGTCGAGCGCAAGGTCGTGCGTGTCGTCACGCCCGGTACGCTGACCGATGCCGCGCTCCTCTCCGACAAAAACGATGTCTTCCTGCTTGCCCTCTGCCCGGCGCATAACCGCCGGGGAGTGGTCACGAGCGTCGGACTGGCCTGGTTGAATCTGGCGAGCGGCGCGTTGCGCCTTGCCGAAGTCGCGCCTGATCAATTGAGCGCGGCGCTCGAGCGCATTCGCCCGGCTGAAACGCTGATCGCCGACTCGTTTTCCACGACCAACGCACCGTTCGAAATCCCGAACGTAGGAGCCACCACGCGGGCGCCGGCATGGCACTTCGATATCGACTCGGGCACGCAACGTCTGCGTGAGCAACTCGATGTCGCGAGCCTCGACGGCTTCGGTGCGCACTCGCTGACCTGCGCGTGCGGCGCCGCGGGCGCGCTGCTGCTGTACGCAGCCGCAACGCAGGGTCAGCAACTGCGGCACGTGCGCAGTCTGAAGGTGGAGTACGAATCGGAGTACATCGGTCTCGACCCAGCCACGCGCCGCAATCTCGAATTGACCGAGACCTTGCGCGGAACGGAGTCCCCCACGTTGTGCTCGCTGCTGGACACGTGCTGCACGACCATGGGCAGCCGTCTGCTGCGTCATTGGTTGCATCATCCACCCCGCGATTTCACCATTGCGCAAGGAAGGCAGCGTGCAATTGGCGCATTGCTCGATGCGCCCGCAACCGCGAGCCTCGATGGTTTGCGCGCAGCGTTACGGCAAATTTCGGATATCGAACGGATTACGGGGCGGCTCGCGTTGCTGTCGGCAAGGCCGCGCGATCTCTCCAGCCTGCGCGATACCTTCGCAGCATTGCCCCAACTGCGTGAACGGCTGGCTGCCGTAAAGATGCATTCGGCATCGCTGGAACGCATCGACGTATCGCTTGAGCCGCCGCCTGAATGCCTCGCGTTGCTGAGCCGCGCAATCGCACCCGAACCCGCCGCGCTGATCCGTGACGGTGGCATCATTGCGCGCGGTTACGACGCTGACCTCGATGAGCTTCGCGACATCTCCGAAAACTGCGACCAGTTCCTGATCGACCTCGAAACGCGTGAACGCACGCGAACGGGCATCGCGAACCTGCGGGTCGAGTACAACAAGGTGCATGGCTTTTATATCGAAGTCACGCGCGGCCAGACGGACAAGGTTCCCGATGACTATCGCCGTCGCCAGACGCTGAAAAACGCCGAACGTTACATCACGCCGGAGTTGAAGACCTTCGAAGACAAGGCGCTGTCCGCGCAGGATCGTGCACTGGCACGCGAGCGCATGCTTTACGACGCGCTGCTGCAAACGCTGTTGCCGCACATTGGCGATTGCCAGCGCGTCGCGGCTGCGCTCGCCGAACTTGACCTGCTTGGCGCGTTCGCAGAACGGGCGCTCGCGCTCGACTGGATCGCACCGGCATTCGCGGGCGACGCAGGCATCGACATCGAGCAAGGGCGGCACCCCGTGGTGGAAGCGCAGGTCGAGCAGTTCATCGCGAACGATTGCTGCCTGAATACCGAGCGCAAGCTGTTGCTGGTCACCGGACCAAACATGGGCGGTAAGTCGACGTTCATGCGACAGACCGCATTGATCGCACTACTCGCTTATGTGGGCAGCTATGTGCCCGCAAAACGCGCGCGCTTTGGCCCGATCGACCGGATCTTCACCCGCATCGGCGCCGCCGACGACCTCGCTGGCGGCCGTTCCACCTTCATGGTCGAAATGACGGAAGCGGCAGCCATTCTCAACGACGCCACACCGTCGAGCCTTGTGCTGATGGACGAGATCGGCCGCGGTACGTCCACCTTCGACGGCCTCGCGCTCGCATGGGCTATCGCGCGTCATCTGCTATCGCATAACGGCTGCCATACGTTGTTCGCCACGCATTACTTCGAACTGACGCAGTTGCCTGCCGAGTTCGCTCAGGCAGCGAACGTGCATTTATCGGCGGTCGAACATGATCACGGCATCGTGTTCCTGCACGCGGTGAACGAGGGACCGGCGAACCAGAGCTACGGCTTGCAGGTCGCACAACTTGCTGGCGTGCCACCGGCTGTCATCAAGGCCGCGAGGAAGCATCTGGCGCATCTGGAGCAGCAGTCGATCGGCCAGCCGTCACCGCAATTCGATCTGTTCGCGCCGCCTGTTGTTGAAATTGCTGACGCCCACGAACACGAGGAACCAGCCGAAGCGCAGCCACACCCTGCGCTTGACCGGCTGCGCGCAATCGACCCGAACGACTTGCGCCCACGCGACGCACTCGATCTGCTCTACGAACTACATGAGCTGGCGTCGAACGCTCCGGATGCGTCGCGTTAGCATTAGCGCTGGCATAAAGGCGGACGCTGCCATCGACTGGCCGGGTGCGCGGCGCATGGTGCCCAGCCGCGTCATCGTGACTGGTTTAGGCGCACTCCTCCTGCTGGCCGGAGGATCGCGGCACGCGAGCGCTGAGGCGCCGACGCTCGCGCCCTCGGCGCCGCTCACATTCGCGATCGCGTCGAATGGTCTCGACAAGCCCAGCGGCGAAACTGCGTTCCAGCATCTTCTCGATGCCATAGGACAAGAGCGGAACACGTCCTTCATTGTCTACAACGGCGACCTCAAAGGCGAGGCAGAACCGTGCCGGGATTCGCTCTACGATACCCGCCAGCGAATCTTCGACAGCTCCCGCAAACCGGTCGTCCTGCTGCCCGGCGGCAACGACTGGGCATCTTGCGCTCTCGCGCAAGCAGGCAGTTACGATCCGGTCGAACGGCTCGATTTCGTCCGCCAATTGTTCTTCAGTGACTCGACTTCACTCGGTCGGACGCCCATGAACGTGATCCGCGAAAGCGATGTCGCGCGCTTCCGGCCGTTTCGCGAAAATGTCCGATGGCAAGCCAACGGCGTTGCGTTCATTGGCTTGAACGCGCCCGCGCCGAACAATCACTATCTGACCGCGGGCGGGCGCAATGGAGAATTCGAGGACCGCTCTGTCGCGAACGCGTTCTGGCTGGAACATGCGGTGGAAACTGCACGACGCTCGGAGATGCGCGCGGTCGTCGTGATCCTCCAGGGCGACCCTGACTTTGCCCGTTATGAGCGTCGCGATCGTTTCGCATGGCTACGCTTTTCTCGCGGCGACGCGTCGCGCGATGGTTTTCTCGAGCTCAAGCGCAGCTTGGTCAAAGCCGCCGAATCGTTTCGCGGGCCGGTGATCGTGATCCATGAATCCGATACACCGATACCGAGGGGCTTTCGTATCGACCAGCCTTTGCGCAACGATAAAGGCACGGTGGTATCCAATCTGACGCGGATCGCGATTGGTTTGAAGAAACCACAATCGCAATGGCTGGAAGTGGAGTCCGACTTCGCACTGCGGCCGCCCTTCCGGGTGCGCGTGCGCGACGTGATCGTGCGGCCGGCGTCAGCCAGCCAGGCGCCGACCGTGCCCGCGTCGTCGTCGATACCCTCGTCGGCGGCTTCGCCTTCGTCGTCTTCCGCCTCGTCGCCATCGATACCCGGCGTCGAAACCGACACTCCCGGGCCTTCATCGTTTTTCCAGCAGATGCAGCCCGTGCAGCCATCGCAACAAACGCAACAGCAGTTGCAACGCCCTGCGCCAGACACGGGCACGCCCGCTTCCCCGGCGCCGCCCATACTCAACTTGAACCCTCCCGCAAACCTGCCGCCGATCCTGCCCGTGCCATCAATTCCGGCAAGCAGCGCATCGGGATCGGGTACCAGCCAATGATCGCAATCACGGATCATTACGCGAGATAAAACAAAGGCGCAGCAACCTGCCTGCGCCTTGTTTCACATCGTTTCAATCGGCCGTATAAACGCCTCAGTGCAAGGTCGGGCCAGCGTCCTTGCCTGGCTCTTCGTCGTCCTCGTCGAGGACTTCAAGACCGTCGAGGCCATGCGCGTGCTGATGTTCCTTTTCATCCTCGGTGGCTTCGCGGACTTCCTGCACGTTCAGCGCGAAACGCAACGCCATGCCCGCTAGCGGATGATTGCCGTCGAGCACGACTTTATCTTCTGCCACGTCGGTGACCGTGTAGATCAGCGAATCGAGTTCGTCCTCCCCGTCTTCCGGGGTGCCTTCAAACTGCATGCCGACTTCGAGCGGTTCCGGAAACCGGCCGCGCGCCTCGACTTTCACGAGATCGGGATCGTACTCACCGAACGCATCCTGCGGTTCGAGCTGCAACTGGGTCTGATAGCCGGCTTCCTGACCGTCGAGTGCTTCCTCGATCTTGGGGAACGTGCCATCATAGCCGCCGTGCAGATAGACCATCGGCTCGTCGCTTTCCTCGATCAGATTGCCATGAGCGTCCGAGAGCTTATAGGCTACTGATACGACGGTGTCTTTTGCGATTTTCATTGGATTCTCCAAGATACAAGCCTCAATTATACGATGCCAGCGCGGTCCCCTAACGTTCCCTCAAGTCCCTTCGCGGTGCCGCTTCCCGACGAACCTTCCACCCTGCTCGGTAACCTCACGCCTGCGCAATTCATGCGCCGGTACTGGCAGAAAAAACCGCTCCTGATCCGTCAGGCGATTCCTGACATTCAAGCACCGCTATCGCGCGACGACCTGTTCGAACTCGCCGATAGCGAAGACGCGGAATCGCGCCTCATCACGCATTTTCGCAAGTCCTGGGCAATGGAGCACGGCCCTTTTGCGCCCGATGAATTGCCATCTGTGAAAAAGCGTGACTGGACATTACTTGTGCAAGGGGTGAACCTGCACGACGACCGTGCCCGCGCGCTGCTCGACCGCTTCCGTTTTATCCCCGACGCCCGCGTCGACGACCTCATGATTTCGTACGCCACCGACGGCGGCGGCGTGGGCGCGCACTTCGATTCCTACGACGTCTTTCTGCTGCAAGTTCACGGTAAACGGCGCTGGCGCTTTGGCGCGCAGCGCGATCTCTCGCTAAAAGAGGGGTTGCCGTTGAAAGTTTTACAGCACTTCGAAGCGGATGAAGAATGGGTACTGGAACCGGGCGACATGCTTTACTTGCCGCCTCACATCGCCCATGACGGCGTGGCTGAAGGCGAGTGCATGACCGCCTCCATCGGCTTCAGGGCGCCTTCTGCAAGCGAACTGTCAGGCCAGTTCCTGTATCACCTTGCTGAGCGCCTGGACGACGCCCGCAGCGCTGGCAACACGGGCAGCAAGGATGGCGCTCAACGCTATCGCGACCCGGCCCAGCCGGCGGTAAGCCACCCGGCGCAACTGCCTCAACTCATGATCGACCGGGTTGGCGCGATCCTTGCAAACATCGAATGGGATGAGAAGGACGTTGCTTCATTTCTCGGCACATATCTGAGCGAACCGAAGCCGAATGTTGTATTCGATCCGCCGCGACGCCCTTTGAATGAGAACCGGTTTATCGAGCGCGTGAAACAATCCGGTTTGAAACTCGATAAAAAAACCGTGTTGCTTTATGACAAGCACACTTATTTTATGAATGGCGAGCAGGATTTAATGGCGGGAAAGCTGAAAAAATGGCTCCCCGAACTCGCCGACAAACGCTATTTGGAGGGGAA
This sequence comes from Caballeronia sp. LjRoot29, assembly GCF_964252755.1. Lineage (NCBI taxonomy): Bacteria > Pseudomonadati > Pseudomonadota > Betaproteobacteria > Burkholderiales > Burkholderiaceae > Caballeronia > Caballeronia sp. LjRoot29. Next base: position 33,847 of record NZ_CAXUPU020000028.1, read on the forward strand.
ACGCTTTGTAACACTCTCAGGCGATTCGTCAATGACAGTGCTACTGCACGAGTGGTATTGTGCGGGCTGGATACAAGTTGACGCAAACGCCTAGTGTTTGGCCTATCTTGCTGTTCCGCGGGTTGAAATGTATGAGAAAGACAACGTATTGTCCCCTGATTTATCGACGGTCGATACGAAAGTGCATATAATTTCCGCCCAAGCCGTAGGAAGTCTCACAGACATACATAATGTGAGTCCACAACGGCCCGGGTCGGTGTTGGAGCACACATTACCGGTACTTTGCGCTGTTGCTTACCTTTAACCATAAAAGGACGTGATCATGAAGAAATCTCTCCTCGTAGCATCCCTGTTGGCTGCTGTTGCTCTTGCTGCATGCAACAAGTCTAGCGATACGGCTGCTCCGGGCGCTGCTAGCGATACCTCGGCTGCTTCGGCACCTGCTGCTGCTGCTTCGGATTCTGCAGCTTCGGCTAGCGACGCAGCTTCGAGCGCTACGGCTGCTGCAAGCGACGCAACTGCGGCTGCTGCATCGGCAACCGACGCAGCATCTGCAGCTGCTCCTGCTTCGGGCGCAAGCCAGTAAGCACCTAGTCAGGGGCCTAGTTTTTCGCTCTTTTAGCTGTTTCATCTAGCTGAAAACGAAGCCTCCGCAATAAGCCTCGCAGAGTTTCATTCTGGGAGGCTTATGAAAAAACCGGCCCTCGGGCCGGTTTTTTTACGTCTGCTGGTTTCGGGTGTAAAGCTTGAATGCCACTATGTGGCGATATGAAGCGATATGCCGCAGCGCTTATACGGAACCGCAGCGCGGTTTCATAGCTTTCATAGCGACAGCCAGTCGAATCCATCGGCTTGTGTAGCCACTACAATATCGGCCGGCGTACCACCCAACACGGCGGCGAGCGCCGCCTGGGCCAGTTCAGGCAAGTTGTTTTCCCGGCTTAGATGAGCGGCCACCAGATGCCGTAGCTTCGATCGATCGAGCGCTGCGAGAATTCCTGCTGCAGCGTCGTTGTTCAGGTGTCCATGCATTCCGCCAATACGCGCCTTGAGCGACGCCGGATAGCGGCTCGTAGCGAGCATCCCGACATCGTGATTCGACTCGAGCACCAACGCATCGCAACCACTCAGTACATTCGTGATGTGGGCTGTAGCGCCCCCGACATCCGTCAGGACCCCCAAACGGCTCACGCCGTCCGAGAACACGTACTGGAGGGGCTCGCGCGCGTCGTGGGGCACAGTGTAGGGAAGCACTTCCAAGTCCCCCACCATCACGCTCTCGTCGCCCCACAGCACGCGTAGATCGACCGGCGCGTCATCGGCACCCACTGCGTGCGCCGTGCCCCAGCTCATGTGCAACGGAATGGAGAATTTGCGCGCCAAAGTCAGCGCGCCACCAATGTGATCCGCATGTTCATGCGTGATAAGAATGGCGTCGATCTGGTCTGCCCGCACGTCGAGCCGCGCGAGGCGCCGCTCGACCTCTTTCGCAGAAAAACCGCAATCCAGCAGCACGCGCGTGGTGGTCGTGCCGCTGACCGACTCGATCAGCAACGCATTGCCTTCGCTGCCGCTGCCGAGACTGGCAAAACGCATGGGCAAAAACCTAGTTCAACTGCGCGTGCAACAACGCGACGATCCGTTGTGCGTCGGTGGATGTATCCACCTGCCCGTTGGCATCGACGACGGCAATTTCCGTCATTGCGTCAGCCTTCGGACGCACGTTGACCATGAACTCGCGCCCGGGCTTGGGTGTGCCGCCACCGAAGAACTTGCCGAGCAAACCTTCTTTCTTCAACTCCTGCATGGAGTCCGAGAAGCGCACGTAGTACAGCCCCTTCGCCCGATCGCGGTTGTCGACAGTGAAGTTGGTCCGGTCGAGCGCAAGACCTACACGCAGCCAGGCACTATCGAACGGCTCGGAAAGATCGAGCGTGGACGGACCACCTGTCGGATCCACCGAGGCCGTCGCGCTTGCCGGGCGTGCATCGGTGAGCAACTGCTTGGCCTGTGCGTCGGTGAGACCAAACTTCTCCATCAGCTTCGCGAGGAATGCGGCTTCAAGCGCAGGGTTGCGCGGCCGTTCAACCCATTTCGATGACGTCTTGTCCTGGCCCGTCAGCACTTCTTCCATCGCGCTGTGGCTGATGGAAATGTCCGTAGAACCGCTTGCGCCGCGCTCGACCAGCGTACGGAACTGATCGCGCGTACCCGATGAATACGCAAAGTCGACCAGCTTCCCAATGCTCTTCCTGAACCAGTCGTCCGGAATGTTCGCGCGATTTTCAGCCCAGTCGGTCTGCATGATGCCGGTAGACGCGGCATCGGTCTTGAGCGTGAAACCGTTCTCTTCCCAGAACTCCTGCAACTGCGGCCAGAGTTGGTCGGGGGAACGGCCATCGACGACGAGCCAGCGGCGATCGCCGTCACGCTCCACGTGCATGCCGAACGGGTCTTGCGGATTCGGCACGCCCACGGTTGCATTGCCTGCGGGTGTAAGCGCACGGGGCGCGGCACCGCCAAGCGTATTCAGCTTGGGCGGTGCGGCATAACGCTGGCTGATATCCGCCGTGGTCAGATCCGACGGCACGGTCAGCGTAGGCGCCGTTTCAGCACCCTTGTAATTGACCCGATCCGGCGCGAGCCAGTCGTTCAATGTGTCACAACCGGCAAGCGAGATCAGCGTGCCGATTCCAAGCGACAGCACGCTCAGGGTGCGAGCGTGATTGAATAAGGCAGAACGTTTCATGAGGTCCTTCGTGATGCTGAATGCGCGTTGCCTGGAAGCTAAGCCGGGAACGGGTCGATGAACGACGGGTTGATGACACTCGCTGGCTGGCCAAACGCTAATAAGGCCGAAACCACTGCATTGCAGCGGGACACACATTTAAATGCGTCCCGCCGCCGGCCGTCAGGCCAGAAGTCCTGTTTCGCGCAATGCGTCGCGCACGGCGTCGTGATAGCGCGCATCGAGCGGCGTCAGCGGCAGGCGAATTCCGCTTTCCATCCGCCCAAGCGCAGCAAGCGCCCACTTCGCGGGGATCGGGTTCGACTCGCAGAACATCTGCTTGTGCAGCGACAGCAAGCTCAGGTGAATCTTGCGCGCGGTGATCGCGTCGCCGGCAAGCGCGGCGCGGCAGAGTTCGCTCATTGCTTTCGGCGCGACGTTCGCGGTCACCGAAATATTGCCGTGGCCGCCGAGCAGCATCAACGCGATGGCGGTCGGATCGTCACCGCTGTAGATCGCGAAATGCGCCGGCGCGTACTTGATCAGGTTTGCCGCACGGTCGATATTGCCCGTTGCCTCTTTCACGCCCACGATCCCCGGAACCTCAGCGAGGCGCAGCACGGTATCGTGGTTCATGTCGGCAACGGTCCGGCCCGGAACGTTATACAGGATCACGGGCAGGTCGACGGATTCCGCGATTTTGCGGAAGTGCTGGTACATGCCTTCTTGCGTCGGCTTGTTGTAGTAAGGAACGACTTGGAGGGTGGCGTCGGCGCCGACTTCCTTCGCGGCTTTTGCAAGCTCGACCGCTTCGGAGGTGGAGTTGCCGCCCGCGCCGGCGATGATCGGAAAACGCTTGGCCGTATGTTCGACGGCCGTTTTCACCATCAGGATGTGTTCGTCCACTGAGAGCGTAGCCGATTCACCGCTGGTGCCGACCACGACGAGGCCGTTCGAGCCCTCTTGCGCATGCCAGTCGATCAGTTTTCGAAACGCCGGCAGATCGAGACTACCGTCCTCTTGCATCGGGGTGACGATGGCAGGAATGCTGCCGCGGATCTGGATGCCGCCGTGTGTTCCGTTTGTCATGAAACGCTATGAAATTGGTCGGTAAACCGCGATTGTAGCGGATTAGCCCTGCAGTACGTAACGAACGGGATCTGACCCATTGTTACGTTCCGTAAGGCCTGTTGGCATGGGCCGCAGCGGAGCGGCGGCGACAATGCGCTGCACGCAGGATGCACGCGGCACGTTGATAAATCCATCCTGATAAGCGATGACCCGCAAGCGGCCCCGCACGGCGTCGAGCAGTTCGCCGGGATTGAGCAGGAAGTCCGGGCTCGATGGCTTGCCAAATCCGACCCGCTCGTTGCCCGCGGCGAAGGTTTCGTAGAGCAGCACGCCGCCTGGCGCGAGGGCATCGAATAGAAACGGGAACAGCGCCCGATGGAGATAATTCGTCACCACGACCGCAGCAAATTTCTCGTCGTCCCGCAGCGGCCAGCTTGCATTTTCCAGATCGACGCAACGGGTCGTCACATGCTCCACGCCAGCGAGGTTCGCCAAGGCGGTTTCATCGCGATCGAGCGCCAGCACCGGATGCCCGCGCAACGCGAAATAGCGCGCATGACGGCCGTTGCCCGACGCGACGTCAAGCACCGCGCCGCCCTGCTCCACCAGATGCGACCACTGCTCAATCCACGCACTGGCGGTGGTGGGCGGCGTGGGCGACTTTTCTTGCGCTGACGTTGCGGGCATTGCGGTCATCAGTTGTACGAGAGGCCCATCGCGTCGCGGACATCGCGCATGGTCTCTACCGCGAACTTGCGCGCCTTGTCGCAACCGTCCGCCGCGATCGCGCGTAACAGTGACGGATCGTCCATGTATTTCTGCGCGCGTTCCAGCATGGGTTGCTGCTCGCGCAAAATGCCTTCGATCACGGGTTGCTTGCATTCGAGGCAGCCAATGCCCGCGCTGCGGCAGTTCGTCTGCACCCACTTGTGCGTGGTTTCATCGGTATAGACCTGATGCAGTTGCCACACCGGGCACTTGTCCGGATCGCCTGGATCGGTGCGGCGAACCCGCGCCGGATCAGTCGGCATGGTGCGCACTTTCTTCGTGATGGTCTCGGCGTCTTCGCGCAAGCCGATGGTATTGCCATACGACTTCGACATCTTCGCGCCATCGAGTCCCGGCATCCGCGACGCTTCGGTCAGCAGAGCCTGCGGCTCGACCAGAATGATCTTGCGCGCGCCTTCCAAGTATCCGAACAGCCGTTCGCGATCACTCATGGAGAGGCTCTGCGATTCCTGCAGCATCGCACGCGCTTTTTCGAGCGCTTCGTCGTCGCCTTCCTGCTGATACGCGACTCGCAACTCGTGATAAAGCTTTGCGCGCTTGCCGCCGAGTTTCTTCGCGGCATCGAGCGCCTTCTCTTCGAAATCCGCCTCGCGCCCGTACAGATAATTGAAGCGCCGTGCGATCTCGCGCGTCATTTCCACATGCGGCACCTGGTCCTCGCCGACCGGCACGAGCGAGCCGCGGTACAGCAGGATGTCGGCAGCCATCAGCACCGGATAACCCAAAAACCCGTACGTGGTCAGGTCCTTTTCCTTCAGCTTCTCGATCTGCTCTTTATAGGTCGGCACGCGTTCGAGCCAGCCAAGCGGCGTGCTCATGCCGAGCAGCAGCGCAAGCTCGGCATGCTCTGGCACGCGGCTCTGGATAAAGAGCGTGGCCTGCGCCGGATCGATGCCCGACGCGAGCCAGTCGATCAGCACTTCCCACACGTTCTTCTCGATAACTTCGGGCGTTTCGTAGTGGGTCGTAAGCGCGTGCCAGTCGACGACCGCAAAAAAGCACGGGTACTCGGACTGCAGCCGCACCCAGTTCTTGAGCACGCCGTGATAGTGGCCTAGATGCAGCGAGCCGGTCGGCCGCATGCCTGAGAAGATACGGTCAGGGAACATGGATTTATTGTAAAAGCGAGGCAAGGGGATTCAGGACGGCCGACACCGCGACATACCCGGCGCTCACCAGCGGCCCGAGCCAAAAACGCGTCAAAGTGCCGGTCATGACGAGTGCCATCACGATGAAAAAACCATAAGGCTCGAGGCGCGACAACATGATCGATGCACGTACGGGCAGCAGCGCCATGAGCACGCGTCCACCATCGAGCGGCGGCAACGGAAACAGGTTGAGCACGCCGAGTACGAGGTTCACGCCAACGCCGGCCGCGGCCATGCGCGTAAAAAACGGTTCGCTGACGTTAAACGACCCGAGCAGCACCGCGATCACACCCCAGATCAGCGCCTGGACGAAGTTGCTCGCGGGGCCCGCCGCCGCCACCCACAAGCTGCCCCAACGCGGATTACGCAGGTTCCCGAATGCCACCGGCACCGGCTTCGCGTAGCCGAACATGAAGGCGCCACTTGTGACGAAATAGAGGATCAGCGGAATAGCCAGCGTGCCGACGGGATCGATGTGGCGCATTGGGTTGAGCGACACGCGACCGAGCACGTAGGCCGTGTTGTCACCCAGCAAACGGGCCGCATAACCATGAGCGGCCTCATGCAGCGTGATCGCGAAGATCACGGGGAGCGCGTAGACCGCGATGGTTTGTATCAGGGAGGAATCCATAGCTCGCTATTGTATCAAGCAGTTGTGGCGCCACTCATTGGCGGACGGTTTGGCGTTCGCCCAGGGCGATGGGGCGCGAGCGTCGAAGCAGTGTGTCGCGCCCGGGCGATTCGCCCGAACGCAGCGTCACTGCGTATTGTGTCATCGTGCGCGGTTTTCAGGCGTTTTCAGCGGTAATACCGAATGGTTCCAGACTGCCCAGACCGGGGCGCACCAACACAGGTTCGCTGCCGGTCAGGTCGATGACCGTGGACGGTTCCATCGGGCATGCACCCGCGTCGATGACCAGATCGATCTGTTTTTCCAGCCGCTCGCGAATCTCTTCGGCGTCATTGAGTGGATGGGTGTCGGGCGGCAGGATCAATGTCGAACCGAGCAGCGGCTGACCGAGCGCTTCGAGCAATGCGAGCGTGATGGCGTGATTCGGCACGCGCAGGCCGATCGTCTTTCGCGACGGGTGCGACAGGCGCCGCGGCACTTCCTTCGTCGCCTGGAGCACAAACACGTAAGGACCGGGCGTAACCGATTTAATCAGACGATAATTCCGGTTATCGACGATCGCAAAATTCGACAATTCCGACAAATCGCGCACGAGCAGCGAGAGCAGTTGTTTCTCATCGAGTCCGCGAATCCGGCGGATCCGTTCAACGGCGTCTTTATCGTCGAGATGGCACGCGAGCGCGTAGCTTGAATCGGTCGGCAACGCGACGATGCCACCATCGTTGATGATCTGCACCGCCTGGTTGATCAGTCGCGGCTGCGGATTGTCAGGATGAATTCGAAAGAATTGAGACATGACCAGATAGACGTAAGTGGGTTGTCCGGAAGCTTGCTGTCAACCGTCGCCGACACGCTCGACGCACGCGTTGCGTTTTTTGTATTTTTTCGCACTCGGATAAGAGCGCTGAACGGCTCCGTGCGAACACGCGAGAATACCCGCAAATGCAGGCAGTTGCGCGACAAACAGAAGTTGTTGGATGCAAAGATCGGGCGCAGCGCTTGCAGGATCAAACGGGGATCAAGCGAGGTTCAAAGCGCGGCCCAACCATGAGCCGACGCTGTAAAGCGTCAAACCAGGCATTCCCACACCGGCTTGAGATCGGCGGGAAGTTGCGGCAACTGTCCGAGGTCGATACGTCCCTCGCCTGCCGCATGAAAATCTGAGCCGCGCGACGCAAGAAAGCCGTATCGCCGCGCAACTTCCGCATATTCGCGATACTGGTCCGGCGTGTGGCTGCCGGTCACGACTTCAATGGCCCGGCCGCCGAGCTGGATGAATTCATCGAATAACGCGGCGAATTCGACCGGCGAGAAATCGTAACGCCCGGGATGCGCGATCACCGCCTCGCCGCCCGCCGCTTTGATCCATTTCACGGCATCGGCCAGTTTCGACCAGCGATGGCCGACGAAACCCGGCTTGCCGTCGCCGAGATATTTCGAGAACACGTCCGAGGTGGATTCCGCGTAACCCTTTTCCACCAGATACCGTGCGAAATGGGTGCGCGAGATCATGGCCGGGTCGTTCACATAGTGCAGCGCGCCCTCATAGGCGCCCGGGATACCGATGCTGGCCAACGCCTCGCCTATGGCTTCACCGCGTGCCTGACGGCCGCTGCGTGTGGCTGCGAGGCCGTCGATCAAACCCTGATTGTCCGCATCCACATTCAGCCCGACGATATGCACCGTCCGCCCCGCCCATGTCACCGAAATCTCCACCCCGCCCAGATACGCCATGCCGAGCCCCTGAGCGGCTTCGCGCGCCTCGCGCTGGCCGCCAAGCTGGTCGTGGTCGGTGAGCGACCACAGCGTCACGCCGCCCGCGTGAGCGCGCGCGGCGACCTCGGCCGGAGAAAGCTGGCCGTCGGAAACAGTGGAATGGCAATGCAGATCGGCGTTCATCATGGAAGCTCTGGTAATTAGCAACCATTCTACTGCAACGCGTCAAATGGGTTCTAGCGCTTGACCGATCGTTCGATTACCCGATCCAACCCCGCCTGGGCTCACGCGCAAAACGTCTCGATCAGGGCCGCCACCCGCTCCGGCTGATCGTGATGAAGCATATGGCCCGCGTTATCGACGGTCTCCTCGCGCCAATCGCTGAACGCCTTGAAACGCTGCTTGAATTCATCGATAGGAACATCGCCGGCGATCATCGCGAGCGTCGGAGAAGCGAGCGCTTCGACGTGCAGAACCTTCGCCCGTACCTGCGACCAGACGGCCATCACCTCGTCCAGCCGATACAGCAACGGCCCGCGCATTTTGTGCGCGGGGTCGGCGAGCAGATGGAAACGGCCGGTATCGTCGGGCCTGGCCCAGTGTTGAGCCAGGAAGCGTGCTTTCGCCAGCGGCAGGCGCGCATTCGTGCGGATTAGCCGCTGGGCGACGTCATCGAGCGTGGCGTACGTGTTGAGCGTCGGCAACGCGCGCAAATCATCCAGCCATTGACCGAGGCGCGCGGGCGACCGCTCCGCTCGGGCGGCTGCCATGCCGAAGCCCTCGAGATCGACCACGCGCCGCACCCGCTCGGGCCGCACGCCTGCGTAGAGGCAAACAACGTTCGCGCCCATGCTATGGCCCACCAGGTTCACCGGTTCTCCACGCTGCGACACAGGCGCGTAGTGGTCGAGGAGCGCGTCCAGATCCGCCAAATAGTCCTGAAACCAGTAATGGCCGCTCTTTCCCTGCGCGACCGGCCAGTCCGAAAGCCCAAAACCACGTGCATCGGGCGCGATCACCTGCCATTCGCCAGCGAGGGCATCGACGACAAATTGAAACGACGCCGAGATATCCATCCAGCCATGCAGCATGAACAAGGCGGGCGCGTCGGGAGAGCCCCATCTGCGTACGTGAAGTCGCGTGCCGCGCGTGGTGACGAATTCGGAGACGGGCGTTTTTAAAATGGTCATTGGGGAGTCGCGGAAGCTTCCGTGGAATCGATGTCGTCCAGACCCGCCAGCGCGCGCAATTCGGCTTCGTCGAATCCGGCTTCGCGCCGTGCTTCGAAGTTGAACGGGCCGCGGAGTTTGGGCGCGTGATATTGCTCGGCAACTTGCGCGTAAGTGCTACGCGGATCGGCGCCGGACTCGCTGCACAAGTGCCGGAACCAGTGATTTCCGATCAGCACGTGGCCGATTTCATCGTGGAGAATCACATCGAGAATGGCCGCCGATGCATGGTCGCCCGCTTGAGCCAAGCGCCGGCGAATCGGCGGCGAAGCGTCCAGCCCGCGTGCCTCCAGCGTGCGCGGCACGAGCGCCATGCGGGCGAGCACGTCGCCACGCGTGCGCTCCGCCATTTCCCACAGGCCATCGTGCGCGGGAAAATCGCCGTATTGATGGCCGAATTCGGCCAAGCGCGCGCTCAGCAACGAAAAATGACGCGATTCCTCGGCAGCGACCTTGAACCAGTCGCGATAAAACGCGTCCGGCATTGAAGGGAAACGCCAGACGGCATCGAGCGCGAGATTGATCGCGTTAAATTCGATATGCGCCAGCGCGTGCAGCAACACCGCACGCCCGGCGTCCGACTGCATGCTGCGCCGTTTCAACGATGATGGCGCGACCAGTTCCGGCGCGGCTGGCCGGCCTGGAAGATCAAGCGGATCAGGAAGGTGGGCAGTGGCGTCGAGCGTGGTTTCGTCCGCCAACAATCGCTCGTAGAAACGCTGGGCAGCGTTCGCCTTGGTGGCGGGATCGCGTTCCCTGAGCAACGCTAGTGCAGTCGGCCGGACACTGGTGAACGCAGAATAATCGAGCTGTTCGGACATGATTGCGGGTGCTTTTGGATATTTGTGCGGCGCTTTTGAACGGTGGCGGTTGGTCGGTAGCACCGCCCGGAGCGTCGCTGCCCGATGGGCTGGTTCACAGTCCGTGGATCCGGGGCATAAAAGCGCCATAAAAACCGGGCCGCGCGTCGCATTGGCGCAACCGGCTAAAATAGCACTTTCCGCGGAAGATTTTTGGCTTGAGGCGTGCCGGGGCCGCAGTCTATAGCATCGACGATACCGGCCTGGAATCGCTTGAGATTTGAGAATCACACTCGATTTCAACCAATTTTCATCCAATTGTACCGGTCACGCCCGCGCTTTCAGGTCTGTCCGCCAATCCGCGCTCATGGCTCGCATCAAGCCCTCACTGGAGACAAAGTGGCAATCTATAAGCTCGGCGATGCCGCCCCGACTATCCACGAAAGCGTCTTTGTCGCCGATACGGCGACCATCATCGGCCGTGTGACGCTGGAAGAAAACTCAAGCGTGTGGTTCGGCGCCGCGCTGCGCGGCGACAACGAGCCCATCGTGCTCGGGAAAGGCAGCAACATCCAGGAAGGCGCGGTGCTTCATACCGACCCGGGCTTTCCGCTGACGATTGAAGCCAACGTGACCATCGGCCATCAAGCCATGCTGCACGGTTGCACGATCAAGGAAGGCGCGCTGGTCGGAATTCAGGCCGTGGTCTTGAATGGCGCGGTAATCGGCCGCAACTGTCTGGTTGGCGCGGGCGCTGTGGTGACCGAAGGAAAGACCTTCCCCGACAATACCCTGATCCTCGGCGCACCCGCGAAAGCCGTGCGCGAGCTCACGGAAGCAGATATTGCCCAGATGCAGGCCGGGACGCGTGGTTACGCGGACCGTCGCGAATTTTACAAGGCGCAACTCGTGCGGATCGGCTGAACGCCGGTCGACACGCATTACGCCGTCGATCAAAGGACCCAAGCGTGGTTAACGACCAGCTTCAAAAATTCATGTTCAACGCGGCGCCCGTGCGCGGCGAAATCGTCTCGCTACGCGACACCTGGCAGGAGGTGCTCACGCGCCGCTCGTACCCCACGCCCGTGCAAAACGTGCTCGGCGAAATGATGGCTGCGTGCGCCCTGCTGTCGGCGAATCTGAAGTTCGATGGCACGCTCATCATGCAGATCTACGGCGACGGGCCAGTGACCATGCTTGTCGTCCAATGCAATTCGGACTTGTCGCTGCGGGCAACCGCGAAACTGGCTGAATCCATTGAAGGCGCGAGCGAAGCACCCGTGCCAATCACGGATGACATGACGCTCCCCGATCTGCTCAACCGCAACGGCCAGGGCCGCTGCGTGATCACGCTCGATCCGCGCGACAAGAAACCCGGGCAGCAGGCTTATCAGGGCATCGTGCCATTGAGCGGTGAGCATGGACCGCTGGCATCGATGGCAGAAGTGCTCGAACACTACATGCATCACTCGGAGCAGCTCGACACGCGCATGTGGCTTGCCGCGAACACCGAGCGCGCCGTGGGCATGCTGCTGCAAAAGCTTCCCGGCGATGGCGGTATCGTTCCGCATCCGGGTGAACACGACGCCGATACATGGCAGCGCGTTTGTCACCTCGGCGGCACGCTGTCGAACGAAGAGTTGCTGAAAGAAGAACCGGAAGTGGTGTTCAAGCGGCTCTTCTGGCAGGAAAACGTGCAGCATTTCGAGCCGGCGCAAGCGCGTTTCGAATGCACCTGTTCGCGCGAAAAGGTAGGCGGGATGCTCAAGATGCTCGGCCGCGGCGAAGTGGACAGCGTGGTCGAAGAACGCGGCAGCGTGGAAGTGCACTGCGAATTCTGCAACCAGCGCTACGAGTTCGATCCGGTGGACGTGGCGCAACTTTTTGTGGCCGCTGAAATCTCACTAGGCGTGAGCCCGGCGCCGGATCAGCGGCACTGAATTCGCCCCGTCTCGCTGGCTCTGTAACAAGACGTCGCAGTATCGATGTTTGCCGTCCCGCCGCGTGGCATGATCCGTTTCCGCCTAGTGTCCGGCCCGCTGGAGGTCGAAATGAAACCGTTGCCATGTGTATTGACGAAACTGACTGCAGCGCTGTCCGGCGCAGCGTTGCTCGCGCTCGGCGGCTGCATGATGGATCCGCCGGGGCCCTCGCCCATTTATAGCCGCTTGCCGGCTGCGCAGAACCAGGCGGCGCAGCCGCTTTCACCGGCCGAGCAACAGCGCTATAACCAGATTGACCGGCAAGTGCTGGCCGAACAACAGCAAGCAATGACTGCCGAAGCCGCCGCGCAGGCTTATTCGCAGTACTATCGCGTACCCGTCACGGTGTACGGGGGCTATTCGAGCGGCGGCTGGGGTAACCGGTGGGGAACAGGTTTCGGCTATGGATACCCGGGATATTACTGGTAGGACCTTGGAGATGTCCTGAGACATCCCAAGAAAAAAGCTGTTTCAACTCACGTTGAAACAGCTTTTTTTGCGTCCGGTGCTTCGATTGACGCGCGACGCGCTAACCCGCCGGCTTCTTCTTCGCCGCGTCCATCTTGTCCTTCGTCGCTTGCCGCTCGAATGCCCGGCGCTCTTCCTTCGAACGCGACACCGGATTAGGCACGACACGCAACGGCGCGGCGGACACTTGCCCGCGCGTGGAAGCACTTGATTGCGCGTTCACTGAGTTAGCAGGCGCCGGCGAATTCGGCGAGACGAATTGCACGAAGACCTCGCTGTCCTTCATCATGCCCATTTCGTAACGCGCGCGCTCTTCAACAGCCGATGTACCGTTCTGCAAGTCCGCTACTTCACCCTGCACGCGTTCATTGCGCAGTTTCAGGTCGGCGTTTTTCTTTGTCTGGTTGACGAGTTGCTGCTGCAGTTCGTGGACACGTAACCAACCGCCGTGTCCCCACCACAGTGGATACTGGATCATCGCCAGCAGCAGGATCAGAACAAAGGTGACAATCCGCATTTAAGAGGCGAGAAAAACGCTAACACTTCAACTAGATTTGGCGCTGCCTCGCGTTCACGAGAATGCGAGGCAGCGGACTGGATAAATCAACGGCGTCCGGACTAACTAACGTCCATTCCGGCCGAAGCTTTAGCGCAGATTGTAGAACGCCGACTTACCCGGATAACTCGCGATATCGCCGAGATCTTCTTCAATGCGCAGCAACTGGTTGTACTTCGAGATCCGGTCGCTACGCGACAACGAACCCGTCTTGATCTGACCAGCGTTCAGGCCGACTGCAATATCTGCAATCGTCGAATCTTCCGTTTCGCCCGAACGATGCGAGATGACCGCAGTGTAACCCGCGCGCTTCGCCATTTCGATAGCTGCAAAGGTTTCCGTCAACGTGCCGATCTGGTTGATCTTGATCAGGATCGAATTGGCGATACCCTTGTCGATGCCTTCTTTCAGGATGCGCGTGTTCGTCACGAAAAGGTCGTCACCGACCAGCTGGATCTTCTTGCCGAGTTTATCGGTGAGAATCTTCCAGCCGTCCCAGTCGCTTTCGTGCATGCCGTCTTCGATCGATACGATCGGGAATTTATCGGCAAGCGTAGCCAGGTAATCCGTGAACTCCGCCGACGACAACTGCAAACCCTCGCCTGCGAGCTGATATTTGCCGTCGTGGTAGAACTCGCTCGCGGCGCAGTCCAGCGCCAGCAAAACGTCTTCGCCCGCGCGGTAGCCCGCTTTTTCGATGGCCTGGACGATGGTCGACAGGCACTCGTCGTTGCTGCCGAAGTTCGGTGCGAAACCGCCTTCATCACCTACGGCCGTGCTCATGCCGCGATCGCTCAAGATTTTCTTGAGCGCGTGGAACACTTCAGCGCCGCAACGCAGCGCTTCGCGGAACGTCGGCTGGCTGACCGGGACAATCATGAATTCCTGGATGTCCAGGCTGTTGTTCGCGTGCGCGCCGCCGTTCACGATGTTCATCATGGGAACGGGCAATTGCATGGCGCCCGAGCCGCCAAAGTAGCGGTACAGCGGCAAACCAGCTTCTTCCGCAGCGGCCTTCGCAACCGCCATGGAGACAGCCAGCATGGCGTTTGCGCCAAGGCGCGACTTGTTGTCGGTGCCGTCGAGTTCGAGCAGGGTTTTGTCGAGGAAGGCTTGTTCCGATGCATCGAGGCCCATGATGGCTTCGGAGATTTCGGTATTGATGTGTTCAACTGCCTTTAGCACGCCCTTGCCGCCGTAGCGGCCGGCTTCGCCGTCGCGCAGTTCGATCGCTTCACGCGATCCGGTGGATGCGCCCGACGGCACCGCAGCGCGGCCCATCGTGCCAGACTCCAGCAGGACGTCACATTCGACGGTGGGATTGCCTCGCGAGTCGAGAATCTCGCGACCGATGATATCTACGATAGCACTCATGGTTTCCTCAAGAAATGACGGTGAATCAGGTCAGACAGCAGGTCGGTGTTTAACATCTCGCCAAGGCGCGAACGCTTGGCTTCAGAGGCCTTCTACGACCATCATGTTCAATTCTGCTGCGCCCGTTGGCACGTGGCGCGCCGCTTCGTATTGAGCGGAGTGATCCCGTTTTGCGGCCCTTCTCGTGGTCAATATGGTCTAAGAACGCGAGTACGGCCATGATGGGCGCATTGATCCTGCAAACGCCCCGCTCCGCCCTTCACGCACCAGAAACTTACCACCGTATGCTTCAATCGCCTTCAATATCAACGATTGAAGCCTGGCGAATTTATCGGGGTCAGTGTGGCTCGCGCGCATGAAGACAAGCTCTCTCCATGACACTCTCCACCGGTACGTGACGGAGGTTGATGCTTAAGCGAACGCCCGCGCTTGAATTCACGGGGCGCTCGCAGCGTCTTTAACTGAAATCGGCCTCGAGGAACGGCCCGCGCTTAACGGCCCGATCCAATGCGACGAGTGTCTCCAGCAGTGCTTCCATTCTGTGCAGCGGTACGGCGTTCGGCCCGTCGGATTTTGCGTTCGCCGGGTCCGGATGCGTCTCCATGAACACGCCCGCCACGCCTGCCGCAATGGCCGCGCGTGCCAGCACCGGCACGAACTCGCGCTGGCCACCTGAACTCGTGCCCTGCCCGCCCGGCAACTGGACGGAATGCGTGGCGTCGAAGACGACCGGAGCGTTGGTTTCCCGCATGATCGCGAGCGAGCGCATGTCGGAAACCAGATTGTTATAACCAAACGACACGCCGCGTTCGCACGCCATGAAACGATCGTCCGACAAGCCGGCTTCGCGGGCAGCGTCGCGGGCTTTATCGATGACGTTCTTCATGTCGTGCGGCGCAAGAAACTGGCCCTTCTTGATGTTGACCGGCTTCCCCGAACGCGCGCACGCGTGGATGAAGTCAGTCTGGCGGCACAGGAACGCGGGCGTTTGCAGCACGTCCACAACCGACGCAACCGCCTCGATCTCGTGCTCCGAATGAACATCGGTGAGAACAGGCAGGCCGAGTTGCTTTTTCACTTCGCCGAGAATCCGCAGGCCTTCATCCATGCCAAGACCGCGGAACGACTTGCCGGAACTGCGATTGGCTTTGTCGTACGACGATTTGTAGATGAACGGGACGCCTACCTTCGCGCAGATTTCCTTGAGGCGGCCGGCGACGTCGATCGTCATTTGCTCCGATTCAACCACGCACGTGCCCGCGATCAGGAAAAACGGCTGGTCGAGACCCACTTCGAAATCACACAGCTTCATGCTTGCGCTCCGACAGAAACCGCCACGGCCGGCGCGGGTGCAGGCTCAGCAGCAGTGCTCACCGCACCGTTCGCCTTCAGCGCCAGATGATGCGCGCGCGCCGCTTCGACAAATTCCTTGAACAACGGATGGCCATCGCGCGGCGACGACGTGAATTCCGGGTGGAACTGTACGCCGACGAACCACGGGTGCATGGATTCCGGCAACTCCATCATTTCCGGCAGATCTTCGCTCGGCGTACGCGCGCTGATCACCAGCCCGCCCGCCTCGAGTTGCGGCACAAAACGGTTGTTCACTTCGTAGCGATGCCGATGACGCTCGTTCACGTCCGTTCCGTAAATGCGTGCGGCCATGGTGCCCGGCTTGATCGGACATTTTTGTGAACCCAGGCGCATCGTGCCGCCCAGATCCGACTCTTCCGTGCGCTTTTCAACGCGGCCCGCGCGGTCATACCATTCGGTGATGAGCGCTACAACCGGATTAGTCGTCGATGAATCGAACTCCGTGCTGTTTGCATCGGTAAGACCCGCAACGTCGCGAGCGAATTCGATCACGGCCAGTTGCATGCCGAGGCAAATGCCCAGGTACGGCGTCTTCGATTCACGTGCGTATTTGATCGCCTTGATCTTGCCTTCTGTTCCGCGCGCGCCGAAACCACCCGGCACGAGCACGGCGTCAAGATGCTTCAGACCGGCTACGCCGTCCGTTTCGATCTGCTCGGAATCGATGTATTCGATATTGACCTTCGTCGACGTATGAATGGACGCATGCTTGAGCGCCTCGATCAGCGACTTGTACGACTCGGTCAATTCCACATACTTGCCGACCATGCCGATGGTGACTTCGTTCTGCGGGTTCTCGAGTTTCTGGACGAGGCCGGCCCACATGCTGAGGTCGGCGGGTTTCGCCGTGAGCTTGAGCTCTTCGCAAATGATGTTGTCGAGACCCTGGTCGTGCAGCATCTGCGGAATCTTGTAGATGCTGTCCACATCCCACACCGAAATGACCGCGTCTTCCGGCACATTGGAGAACAACGAGATCTTCGCGCGTTCGTCGCCGGGAATCGGGCGATCCGCGCGGCACAGCAGCACGTGCGGCGAGATACCGATTTCGCGCAGTTTCTGCACGCTATGCTGCGTGGGTTTCGTCTTGAGTTCACCGGCCGTCGCAATGTACGGCACCAGCGTCAGGTGCACGAAACACGCGCTGTTGCGCCCGAGCCGCAGGCTCATCTGGCGCGCGGCTTCGAGGAACGGCAGCGATTCGATGTCACCCACCGTCCCGCCAATTTCCACTATGGCCACGTCGGGCTCGCCGCACGTGGCCGCAGCCGCGCCGCGTTGCAGGAACGCCTGGATTTCGTTGGTGATATGGGGAATGACCTGAACCGTCTTGCCGAGATATTCGCCCCGGCGTTCCTTGCGGATCACCGACTCGTAGATCTGACCGGTCGTGAAGTTATTGGCCTTGCGCATCTTCGTGCTGATGAAGCGCTCGTAATGGCCTAAGTCGAGATCCGTTTCCGCACCGTCTTCTGTCACGAACACTTCCCCGTGCTGAAACGGGCTCATCGTGCCGGGGTCGACGTTGATGTAGGGATCGAGCTTTAAGAGGGTGACTTTCAGACCGCGCGATTCGAGGATCGCTGCGAGGGAAGCGGCGGCAATACCCTTGCCGAGGGAAGACACTACGCCGCCGGTGACGAATACATATTTGGTCATCGCTAGGTGCTCGCGGGAAAAACGGATTATACCCGAAAGACGCCTCGGAACCCAGCGCGGGAGGGGGCCGCGTTGGAACCCGATTCACTGCAAGCGGCGGACTTTAATTGCGGCTTTTAATGGTGCTTCGCCATGGTATGCCGTCTTACGTGTCAAGCCGCAGCCCGTTAAGCGTGCGCTGCAATGCGCGGGCTGTTTCCACCGGGTGTTCCATTGGAAACAGATGACTACCCTCGATCCATTCGAAATGCCCGCCCACAATACGCCGCGTCATATCCAGTCCAACGTGGCGAACCTCCTTCGAATGCGTTCCCGCGATAAACCCGACCGGCACCGGCACGCCATGCGCGACCCGCGCACCCAGCGTACGCGGCAACGTCTTGTAGATGCGAAACTCCACCTCGCGATCAAAAGCCAGCTTGCGTTGGCGGTGGATGGCGGCTGCTTCAATGGTCCCGTCAATGCCGCTTTCAGTACCACTCCCAGTTCCACTCCCGTTACCCGCCTCCGTCGGAATTGCGAAATCGATGTAATCCGACAGCATCCGCTCGTCCCAGCGGGCGAACGCGGTTTTCGCATGAAAGTGACGCCACGCATCTTCCCTGCTCGGCCAGTGCGTGCGCCGGTTTTTAGTGGCGGCGGCAGGCGAAAGCCGCGTGTCGAGCCCGGTCCATTGCGATAAACGCAGGACACTGCTACGCCAGCCGGCGATCACCGGCGAATCCAGCATCACAACGCCTTTCACCCAATGCGGCCGCTTGAGCGCCGCCATCAATGAGAGATAACCGCCCAGCGAATGCCCGACCAGCCACACTTTCACGTCGGCTGGACGCCTCGCATCGATGTCTTCGAGCAGTTGATCCACCAGATGCGGCCAGTCGCGTGTCACCGGAAAACGCGGATCGTGACCAAAACGTTCGACCGCGCGAATTTCGTAATCGTCGGCGAGCTCGGCGAAGATCGTCCGATAGGTCGATGCAGGAAATCCGTTCGCATGCGAAAAATGCAGGATGTCTTTCAAGCGGCGTGTCCTCTCTTTTTACAACTCTATCTTTGTGACGCTCTTTCCAGCGTCTCATTTTTAACGGTGGATTCACCGTCCCATCCAGTAACGCGCGTGCGTCTGCCTGAAACGCTCGATAGACACGTCCGCCGACACTTCCATACGCGCCGCTCCGTCTTCGTCGCTGCGTGATAACTCGATATTTCGCAGGCGATACCGCTCGAAAACCGTCGGATGCGGATGGTTAAATCGGTTGCGGTAGCCTACCTGAAATACCGCGACGCGCGGCCTCACGGCGTCGAGGAAAGGCTCGGTAGACGAAGTCTTGCTGCCGTGATGCGGCACGATCAGTATGTCGGCCTGGAGCCAGGCGAGGTCAGGTTTCCTGAGTTGCAAAAGCTGACGTTCGACGTCGGCTTCAATGTCGGCGGCCAGCAGCGCCGAGCGTCCCGCCCCGCTCGTCACTTTCAGCACGCATGACGTGGCGTTCGGTTTTGTGGCGAAAGGTCCGGCCTGTGGCCACAGCACGTCGAACATCACGCCGTCCCATTGCCATCGCTGTCCCGCGACGCAGCGCAACAATGCGCTTCCATGATCCCGCGCCGCTTTCCACAATGGTTCGCGCGGTCGCAGCGACGCCAGGAATTGCCGTACCCGAATGCTCTCAAGCACTGCGGGCGCACCGCCCGAGTGATCCGAATCCGAGTGGCTGATCATCA
The DNA here is from genome assembly GCF_964252755.1 of Caballeronia sp. LjRoot29. Taxonomy (NCBI): domain Bacteria; kingdom Pseudomonadati; phylum Pseudomonadota; class Betaproteobacteria; order Burkholderiales; family Burkholderiaceae; genus Caballeronia; species Caballeronia sp. LjRoot29. The sequence goes on from NZ_CAXUPU020000028.1 coordinate 53,094, forward strand.
GCGTATCGAGGGTCGAAAGGCCATGCGCAAATAGATACGGCACGACAAGCCGCTCGCCTGCGTGCGTGGATTCGGGGCCCGGACCCGCATCGAAGAGCAAGGTGTGATGCGTGGTTTCGATCACGATTGCAGACCCCTGGCCGATATCGAGCGCCGTCACGCGAAACGTGCCGTTCGGAGGCGCGTGCGAGACAGGAAGCGCGAGCGGCAACCACGTGAGCGGAGCGGCGAACCGCAGCGGCCAGCCGCGCGGAGCGAGCGCCCACAACACGCCGAATGCCGCTGCTACAAGCGCGAAACCATCTGGCTGCGGCAAACGCCAGAGCGTCCATGTGGGTCCAGACAGGTGGGCAAGCGCGTTGAACATTGGGACTAACAAGCTGTGCGCCGCGCGGTACGCAAATACGTCGAGCGGTGCGGGAAGCAAGACGGCCACAAGGACGGTCGGCGTAACAAGAAAGCTGATCCAGGGAATCGCGAACGCATTAGCAAGCGGCCCAAGCAGTGGGATCTGGAAAAACCAGTACGCGGTGAGTGGAGCGAGTCCGAGCGTGATGGCGTATTGCACGCGCGCACTCGATGCAATCCCGCGGCCGATCCGCCGAGCCGTAGGTCCAAGCCGCGCCAGCAAGCGAACGCGGACTCGCCCAATCATGTCGCCGAGCCGGTCGCGAATGTGGCGGCGTGGCTGAGCGTTGCGTTCATTGCCTTGATCACTGGATTCGGCGGGTTCGTCCGGCGAACCGCCTTCATCTGCGTGAGGCGCCGCGAACTCCTCCGCGAATCCGACCGACGCCTGGCGCCCGCGCGATGCAATCGCGAACAGGATGGCGGCCACGGCACAGAACGATAACCAGAATCCCGCTGCCGTCACCGCCCATGGATCGGCCAGCAGCACCAACCCCAGCGCCCACGCAAGCACCAGCGAAGACGCGGGCCGGCGGCCGCTCAACACCGCGAGCGCGACGAAGCAGAGCATCCACATCGATCGTTGCGCGGGGACGTTGAATCCGGCGAGCGCGGCATAGAAGGCTGCGAATACCGCCGCACCAGCTGCCGCCGCTTTTTGCGCCGATACGATCAGCGGCGCGGGCATCCCGCGCCAACGCAGGCGGCGCCATAACCCGCCACTCAATAACGCCGCGAGTCCCGCGACAAAACCAATATGCAGTCCGGAAATCGCGACCAGATGGCTGGTGCCGGTCGCGCGCAGCAAGGTCCAGTCAGCGTCGCTAACCATGTCCTGTGCGCCTGTTGCCAACGCTACGATAATTCCCCGATGCGGGGCGTCGTCTAGCGCCTTTAAAACCCGCCCGCGCAACCGCGAACGCCAACGATCGATCGTGAGCGCGAAACCATGCGCATCGGCAGGCAAACGCCGCGCCGCGCCCGGCATGGAAACGTAACCGATCGCGCGAATGTTGCGGGCGAGCAGCGCCACTTCAGCATCGCGGCCACGAAAATTGGCATTGCCATGCGGGCGTTTTAATCGCGCGACCAGTGTCCATCGTTGACCGGCCCAAAGAGCGGGCGGCGGCGCCTCGGCAGGACCGCTTTTTGATCCGTCCAAGGTCAGCCAAGACAGTTGTACGACCCGAGGGAAGTTCGGCAAAGCGGCTTCATTCGATTCGACTTCAAACAAGAACCGTGTGCTGTCCGCGTCTTGCAATGGCAGTCCGCGCACGAATCCCGTCAACTCGATGTTGCGGTTCTCGAACGCAACGGGCAAGACGCGTTGCAATCGCGTCTCTGCGCGCCAGGCGGCGTAACCAAAGCCAATAATCAGTGCAGCCGCAATCACGCCAACGTGGGACATAAACCGCGAGCGCGCAGGCAAGCGCGAGCAGGAGCAGAAGCCCCCACAAAACAAGAGCACCAGGCAACACAGCTTGCTGCTGCAAACACGCGATTCCCAGCGCAAAGCCAATCAAGATACCCCGCACGCCCGCTCCTCAAGAACTCGACGCGAGCGCAGACGCATCGAAGGAAAGTGTCGCCCTTCAATGCCTGCAATCGAACGAATACGAAGAACTGATTATGCGGAGATAAGGCTGAGCCGCGGCAGTGCGGCGTGCGCGTTAGCCGTTGTGCCTAGAGAAAGCGTCTCTTCACCAATGCTGCGCAATTCTGCAAGCACTCGCGCGATGCCAGGCACCTGATCCGGCGCGTTGCGATGCTTGTAGAGCCATGAAGGCGCGATATCGGGCGCATCGGTTTCGAGCACGATCGCGTCCAGTGGCAGCTCTGCGGCGAGACGTCGAATCTGGCGAGCCCGCTCGAAGGTCAGGTTGCCGCCAAAACCGAGCCGCATGCCGTGCGCGAGAAACGCTTCGGCCTGCTGAAAACTGCCGTTGAAGGCGTGCGCGATACCGAGTTTGACGGAGAACACGCGTAAGCCCTTGAGCACTTTGTCCTGCGATTTGCGCACATGGCAGATCACCGGCAAATCAAATTCGCGTGCGAGCTTGAGCTGCTCGTAATAGAAGAAGGTCTGGCGCGCATCGTCGAGGCCGGGCACGAAATAGTCCAGCCCGATCTCGCCGATACCCACAAACCTCGGATCGTCCATGCTCGCGGCAATTTGCTCGCGCAGCACGCGCAGATCGTCGTCCTGCGCTCGTGGGGTGAACAATGGGTGAATGCCGAGCGCGTAAGCACCGCCCTCAATGCGATGCGCAAGCTCGCGCACCCGGTCGAAATTCTGGCGCTCCACACCTGGAATCACGATCCGCGAGACGCCCTCTTTCAACGCCGATGCCGCGACATCATCGCGGTCGACATCGAATTCAGATGCATCGAGATGGCAATGCGTGTCGATCCACATGCAACGCCTCCAGCATTCCAGCGCTTATCCAGCTATTAAACAGGGACGACCGGCTCCTCGAACAACACACCGTCACGCAAACGCATGATGCGGTCGCAGCGCGCGGCGAGATCGGGGTCGTGCGTGACGATCACGAAGCTCGTTTCGAACGTCTGCGACAACTCCAGCATCAAATTGAACACCGTGTCCGCGGTGGCGCCGTCAAGGTTGCCGGTCGGCTCATCGGCGAGAACGCATGCCGGGCGCGTAACCAGCGCGCGTGCAATCGCCACACGTTGACGCTCGCCGCCCGACAATTCCCCCGGCCGATGTTTAGCCCGATGGCCAATCCCCACGCGATCGAGCACGGCCATGGCTTCCTTGCGCGCGTCCGTTTCGCTCATGCGGCGAATGCGCAGCGGCATGGCGACGTTATCGAGCGCGCTGAATTCCGCCAGCAAATGATGAAACTGATACACGAAACCGAGCGCACGATTACGCAGCTCGTTGCGTTCGCGTTCACGCAATGCAGTGAACGGCTTGCCGAGCAGCGAGACCTTGCCCGCGCTGGGTTCGTCGAGACCGCCGAGCACGTGCAGCAGCGTGCTTTTACCTGATCCCGAGGCGCCGACGATCGCCAGCTTCTCGCCGCGTCGGACCTGCAATTCTGCGTTGTCCAGCACTTGCACGTTGAAGCCGCCTTGCACGAACGTCTTCGAAATCGCCGTCGCCTCAAGCACGATGTTGCTGTTGTTATCACTCATAGCGCAGTGCCTCCGCCGGGCGAACCTTCGCGCCGCGCCAGCTCGGATAGAGCGTCGCGAGCGATGACAATACGAATGCGATAAGGCCGATCCGCGCGACGTCGGCGGGAACGAGTTCGGACGGCAATTCGCTGATGAAATACACCGACGGCGGCAGGAACTGCACGCCCAGAAGATGCTCGATCATGGGCACGAGCCACGGAATGCTCCACGCGATAAGGCACCCCAGCGTCACGCCGAGCGCCGTACCGATAAAGCCAATGGTCACGCCCTGGATCACGAAGATCTTCATGATCGAGCCGGGTTGCGCGCCAAGCGTGCGCAAGATGGCGATGTCCGCTTGTTTGTCGGTCACCGTCATCACCAGCGACGAGACGAGGTTGAACGCCGCCACCGCAATGATCAGCGTCAAAATGATGAACATCATGCGTTTTTCAATCTGAACGGCTGAGAACCAGGTCTTGTTCTGCTGCGTCCAGTCGCGGATATAGAGGTCGCCAGTCAGCGTTCGCGACAGTTGCCGCGCGACTTCCGGCGCGCGCTGCATGTCCTTCAGCTTCAGGCGCACGCCCGTTGGAGCCGGCAGCCGGAACAGCGCCTGGGCGTCGGCGATGGAAATCAGCGCCAGCGTGGAGTCGTATTCGTAGTGCCCCGACTCGAACACGCCGACCACGGTGAACTGCTTGAGCCGCGGCAGCATGCCCGCCGGCGTGATCGTGCCTTCGGGCGCGACCAGCGTGATCTTGTCGCCGGTGGTCACGCCCAGGTTGGTCGCCAGATCCGCGCCCAGCACAATGCCGAAGCTACCCGGCACGAGATCGGTGAGCTTGCCGCCCCGCATCTCCTTGCCGATATCCGAGACCTGCGGTTCCAGCGATGGCTCGACGCCGCGCAACGCCACGCCGCTGACCGCGCCTTGCCGCGTAAGCAGCGCCTGGGCGTCCACGTAGGGCGCCGCGCCGATCACTTCCGGATTCTTGCGCGCCTCCTGTGCGGTCAGTTGCCAGTTGGGCATGGACCCGGTCGGCGAAAATACTTCGACGTGCGCGAGCACCGACAACATGCGGTCGCGGACCTCTTTCTGGAACCCGTTCATTACCGAGAGCACCACGATCAGCGCCGCGACGCCAAGGGCGATACCCGCCATGGATACCAGCGCGATAAACGAGATGAAACCGTTGCCGGTGGTGCGTTTGCCGGCGCGGGTATAGCGCCAGCCGATCTGCCATTCGTAGGGAAGTTTCAAGCGATTCCTTTTCAGCGTTCTAACGTTCTTCGATCTTTACATCGCACAGGCGGCGCGGCTGTTTGTTTGTTTCAATCCACGCGCCCGTGAAGAGCGCGACCGATGACTTGCGCCATTGTCTAACCCGAGCCAGTCCGCCCGGGTGGCAATCACAACATCTTCTCAATCCTTACCGCATCGATCTGGCGCGAGCGGGACGCGCCGATCCGCACCGATCCGTCTGCGATCAAGCGCGAAGTTTGCCACACAATTCTTAGCCGAACCTTTAGCCGAACCTTTAGCCCGGACGACGCGACCGAGCGAAAAACCACGGCGTGAGCCGCCATGCTGGCCATTCGGCTGACTTCACGCGCCGATCCCGCAGTTCATACTCGCCTGACTCACCCACGCGGCAATATCCCGTCAAAACTCAGCCCCTGCCGCCGCGATGGCTCATGATTGCAACTCTTGACGTATTACGCAAAACGTTATACGATAAACATAATGATCCTAACGTTCCGGTGCAAGGACACTCAAGCACTTTATGAAGGCGAAACACCGAAGCGGTTTCGGGCAATCGCCGATGTCGCAATCAGAAGACTCTCGGCGCTGGACTCTGCGGTGGAAATACGCGATCTGAAGTCGCCGCCCGGCAACCGGCTCGAGTCCGTTGCCGGTGACAGACGGGGTCAGCTCAGCATCCGTATAAATGGCCAGTGGCGCGTTTGTTTCAAATGGACGACGAAGGGTCCTGTCGACGTCGAAATCATTGACTATCACTGAAAAAGGAAAGCACATGTCCAAGAACGGCATGCGTCCGGTTCATCCGGGCGAGATCTTGCGGGAAGACTATCTTGTTCCGCTCGAAATGAGCGTGAATGCTCTGGCGCTGGCGCTTAACGTGCCGGCTACGCGTATGCATGAAATCGTGAAGGAACGGCGCGGCATCACGGCCGACACCGCTTATCGCCTTGCACGCTATTTCGACTCCACGCCCGAGTTCTGGCTGAATCTCCAAGCCATGTATGACCTGAAAACATTGCCAACGCGTAGTGAAATCGATCGGAAGGTCGAGCCGCGCGAGTTGGTGCGCACGTGAAGCCGCACGCGACGCATCAAGCCGGGCATTTGCCGTTGCTCTGGCTTCATATGTCGTTGCACAGCCTTGAGGCAAAACCTTCGAAGAGGGGTTAGCGAATTTTGTTCGCGAGCGATGGAACCCATGCCGACGTGCAACAGGCGTATCTCTAACGCTCCGACGTCGCCCAGCTTTGACGCGCTCAAGGGTTCATTTTCGTATCCGGCAGCTGTCCGGGCGTTACGTAGAGCACACGACGCAAACGGCAAGCCCCCGGAAAAGGTCGGGACCTTTGCCCTACAATGCGCAGCATCATGCCCACGTCCAAGCTCCCAGATCTTCACCTTCTCTTGCCGTTCGCGCTGCCATCGGCTGCGGATGCCGCCACCGCGCTGCACAAGCTGGACCGCCCCGCGCTCGACCGGCTGCTGGCCCGCGCGACGCTCAATGAGCGCGTGGTCGGCGAGGATTTCCAGCGCACGCTGCCGCACGAGCGCTGGATTGCACGGCAGTTCGGCGTGGTGAACGAGACGCCCGGACAAGCCGCCGACGAAGCGCCGCTCGCGCCCTATATGTTGCTTGCCGACGGCGGAACGCCAGGCGACACCATCTGGGCATGCGTCGAACCAGTGCACGTACGGATCGCGCGTGATCATCTGGTCCTGATCGATCCGGCAACGCTCGGAGTGGACGAGCACGAAGCCCGCACGTTATTCGATGTCGCCAAGCCGCTGATAGAAGACCTCGGACTGACCATTCAGGCGCCGCAGCCGGTACGCTGGTACGTCGCTGGACCGAATCTCGGCGCGCTGGCGGGGGCGTCGCCGTTGCGCGCGAGCGGGCGCAACATCGAAATCTGGTTGCCGCACGAAGCGGGCACGGGCGAACGCTCGCGTTCGTGGATGAAGCTTCAGAACGAAGTGCAGATGGCGTGGTTCGAGCATCCGCTTAACGAAGAACGTGAAGCGCGCGGCTTGCCCGCAATCAACTCCATCTGGTTGCATGCGCAAGGCGCGCTTCGCAGCGTGACGAGCCCGTTCGGGCAGGTGATGTCGAACGCGCCGGCCACGCGCGGCCTCGCACTGGTAGCCGATATCGCTCCGCAAGCGCCGCCGGCATCGTTCGCCGCTTTCATGGCTTCAACAACCAAGGCAACCGATGGCCGCACGCTGATCGAACTCGATCCGTTTTCCGCGCCGTTCATCGAACAGGACTGGGCGCGCTGGAACGATGCCCTCGGTACGCTGGAGCGCGACTGGTTTGCGCCCGCTTTGGCTGCATTGGAAAACGGAACGCTCGGCACGTTGCACCTCACGTTGTGCAGCGATACCGGCTCTGTTTCGCTGACCGTCACGCGCGGCGCGCTACGCAAATTCTGGCGGCGGCGTCCGATCGCGGCGCTGCTTATCGAATGAGTGACACACATAATGAAACAAGTAATCACCGGCCTGTCCGCATGACCCGAATCGTCACCCGCGCGCCCTCTCCCGTCGACGCTGCCGTCCTCATGCGGCATGGCGTTCATCCTGTCATCGCGCGTTTGTACGCGTCGCGTGGCGTGTGTTCGCCGGAAGAGATCGAGACCGAACTCAAGAAATTGCACGCGCCCGTCGGGCTGAAAGGTTGCGATGAAGCCGCCATCGTTCTCGCCGATGCGCTCGCCGCCAACCGTCGCATGCTGGTCGTCGCTGACTACGATTGCGACGGCGCCACCGCGTGCGCCGTCGCCGTGCGCGGCTTGCGGATGTTCGGCGCGCAGATCGATTACCTGGTGCCGAACCGGTTCGAATATGGCTATGGCCTGACGCCGGAGATTGTCGGGCTCGCTGCCAGCCGTGCGGGTGGGAAACCGGATCTGCTGATTACCGTCGATAACGGCATTGCCAGCGTGGATGGCGTTGAGGCCGCGAATGCGTTGGGTATCGATGTACTGGTGACCGATCACCATCTACCCGGCGACGATCTGCCGCCCGCGCGCGCGATCGTGAATCCCAACCAGCCAGGCTGTACGTTCGAAAGCAAGTGCATCGCGGGCGTGGGGGTGATTTTTTACGTGCTGCTCGCGTTGCGCGCCGAGTTGCGTCGTCGCAATGCTTTCACCACTGACTTTCCTGAACCGCGTCTGGACGGCCTGCTCGATCTGGTCGCGCTCGGCACCGTCGCCGACGTCGTGAAGCTCGATCCGAACAACCGCATCCTGGTCGCGCAGGGCCTGAAGCGCATTCGCGCGGGACGCATGCAACCGGGCATCGCGGCGCTGTTTCGCGCAGCTGCACGCGACGCGCGCGCCGCGTCGGGCTTCGATCTCGGTTTTGCGCTGGGGCCGCGGCTGAATGCGGCGGGACGCTTATCGGATATGTCGCTCGGAATCGAATGCCTGATCACCGATGACATCGGCCGTGCATGGGAACTGGCGCAGCAACTGGATTCGATCAATCGCGAGCGGCGCGAGATTGAAGCCGGCATGCAGGAACAGGCGCTCGAAGAGTTGGCGAGTATCGATCCGGCGGACTCCGCCACGTTGACGTTGTTCAATCCGGCGTGGCATCAGGGTGTGATCGGGATTGTCGCGGGTCGGCTGAAGGAGAAGTTTCACCGGCCATCGTTCACGTTTGCTCACGCCGATGGCAGCGGGGTTTTATCGAAGGGATCGGGGCGCTCGATTCCAGGATTCCATCTGCGTGACGCCGTCGATCTGATTTCCAAGCGCGAACCCGGAATGATCGTGAAATTCGGCGGCCACGCGATGGCCGCGGGGATGACCATTGTTACCGCCGATATTCCCCGCTTTACCGCGGCGTTCGAAACCGTCGGGCGGGAGTGGTTGACGTCGGACGCGTTGTCACGCGTGGTTGAAACCGATGGCGAACTCGAGGACGCTTATTTCACGCCGCAGTTTGTCGAGTTGATCGATGGCGCGGTGTGGGGGCAAGGTTTTCCGGCGCCGGTGTTTTCCGGGGAGTTCGAAGTGGCGTCCCAGGCGCTGGTCAAGGACAAGCATTTGAAGCTGCAATTGCGGCGCGGGCAGCAACGATTCAACGCCATCTGGTTTAATCACACGGATACGCTGCCAGCGCGCACCGTCGTGGCGTACCGGCTGGTTTCCGATACCTGGAACGGAGTCGCGCGGGTGCAGATGATCGTCGAGCACGCTGTTGGGTGAAGAAACGCCGGACTAGTCAACGCGCTCGCCCCTAACCACGCGCCAATACGCCGCGCCCGCTAAGTTATAATTTCCCTCTTAGCCAAAAAACCTGAAAACGATCAAATGGAAGCGGAACGTCTAAACGCAATCGAGAACCTCCTCGCCGACCTGCGCCGTCGCGCTGGCGAGCTCCGGGGGTATCTTTGACTACGACGACAAGGCCTTGCGTCTTGAAGAAGTCAACCGGGTACTAGAAGACCCGAACGTCTGGAACGACTCGAAAAACGCCCAAGCCCTGGGCCGCGAGAAAAAGCTGCTGGACAACGTCGTCACGACCATCACGGACCTCGATAACGATCTTCGCGACACGCAAGATCTCTTCGACATGGGCCGCGAGGAAAACGACGAAGACACGCTCGTCTCATGCGAAGCAGACGCGGCGGCGCTCGAAAAACGCGTTGAAGACATGGAGTTCCGCCGGATGTTCTCGAACCCGGCCGACCCGAACAACTGCTTCATCGATATCCAGGCCGGCGCCGGCGGCACGGAAGCGTGCGACTGGGCAGCCATGCTGATGCGCCAGTACCTTCGCTACTGCGAACGCAAAGGCTTCAAGACCGAAGTTCTCGAAGAATCCGACGGCGACGTCGCCGGCATCAAGAGCGCGACCATCAAGGTGGAAGGCGAATACGCCTACGGTTTCCTGCGCACCGAAACAGGCGTTCACCGCCTCGTGCGCAAATCGCCCTTCGATTCGTCGGGCGGACGCCATACGTCGTTTTCATCGATCTTCGTGTATCCGGAAGTCGATGATTCCATCGAAATCGATATCAATCCGGCCGACATTCGCACTGACACGTATCGCGCGTCCGGCGCGGGCGGACAGCACATCAACAAGACCGATTCGGCTGTGCGACTGACGCACGCGCCAACCGGGATTGTCGTGCAGTGCCAGAACGACCGCTCGCAGCACAGGAACCGCGCCGAAGCCATGCAGATGCTGAAAGCGAAGCTGTACGAGTTCGAAATGCGCAAGCGTCAGGTTGAGAAAGACAACCTGGAAAACAGCAAGACCGACGTGGGCTGGGGTCATCAGATCCGTTCGTACGTGCTCGACAACAGCCGCATCAAGGATCTGCGCACGAACGTGGAAATCAGCAACACGAAGGCCGTGCTGGATGGCGACCTGGACGACTTCATCGGCGCCAGTCTCAAACAGGGCGTGTAAGCAGACGCGAGCGAACGGCAAGCAAACGGCTCGGCTTTGGCAACAAGCGAGCCACGCCAACCGTCTCGCTTTGTTCGCTTCGTTCGCTTCGTTCGCGGCAATTCATTTCAGTAATGTATTGCAGCATTGCATGGCTAAAAATTAGCGACCCTCCGTGAAGCCTGTGCTTCGACACTCAAGACGCAGCAGCAGGCCCAAGACCCAAGCCGCATTCATCGCATTCAAAGCCAAACACATCATGACCGAACCGACTCAGCCGGACGTCGCTCCCGAACCGGAAGAAAACCAGATCCTCGCCGAGCGTCGCGACAAACTCCGTGCGCTGCGCGAGCAGGGAATTGCGTATCCGAACGATTTCCGGCCGACGCACCAAGCCGCCGCGCTGCAATCCGATTACGCCGATAAAGACAAGGAAACGCTCGAAGCCGAGCCGCTGCAAGTCGCGGTCGCGGGCCGGATGATGTTGAAACGCGTGATGGGCAAAGCGAGTTTTGCGACGGTGCAAGACGGCAGTGGCCAGATCCAGTTCTTCATCACGCCCGCCGACGTCGGCCAGGAAGTCTACGACGCGTTCAAGAAGTGGGACCTGGGCGACATCATCGCGACAAAGGGTGTCTTGTTCCGCACGAACAAGGGCGAACTGTCCGTTCGATGCACGGAACTGCGCCTGCTGACCAAGGCGCTGCGCCCCCTCCCCGATAAATTCCATGGCTTGGCCGATCAGGAAATGCGTTATCGGCAGCGTTATGTCGACCTGATCGTGACGCCGGAAACGCGCCAGACGTTTATTGCGCGCACGAAGGCGTTTGCATCGATCCGCAGTTTCATGGCGAAGGCGGATTTCATGGAAGTGGAAACGCCGATGCTGCATCCGATTCCCGGCGGCGCTGCGGCGAAACCGTTCGTCACGCATCACAACGCGCTCGACATGCAGATGTTCCTGCGTATTGCGCCGGAACTGTATTTGAAGCGGCTGGTGGTCGGCGGCTTCGAACGCGTGTTCGAAATCAACCGCAATTTCCGTAACGAAGGCGTGTCGCCGCGACACAACCCCGAGTTCACGATGATGGAGTTCTACGCCGCGTACACGGATTACACGTGGATGATGGACTTCACCGAAGCGTTGATCCGTCAGGCGGCCGTCGATGCGCGCGGCAATGCGAACATTGTGTATCAGGGGCGTGAACTGGATTTGTCGAAGCCATTCCATCGGCTGACAATCTGCGAAGCGATCCAGAAATACGCGCCGCAATACACGGACGAACAACTCGCCGATATCGCGTTCCTGCGCGTTGAGTTGAAGAAGTTCGGTGTCGATGCATCGCAGCCGCAGTTCCTGAACGCGGGCGTTGGCTCGTTGCAACTTGCGTTGTTCGAAGAAACGGCTGAGTCGCAATTGTGGGAGCCGACGTTTATTGTCGACTATCCGCTGGAAGTCTCGCCGTTGGCGCGGGCATCGGATACGGCTCCAGGCATCACGGAACGCTTCGAGCTGTTCATCGTGGGACGCGAAATCGCGAACGGTTTCTCGGAGTTGAACGATCCGGAAGACCAGGCCGCGCGCTTCCAGAAACAAGTCGACCAGAAAGATGCCGGTGACGAAGAAGCCATGTTCTACGACGCTGACTACATTCGCGCGCTGGAACACGGCATGCCGCCGACCGGTGGCTGTGGCATTGGTATCGACCGGCTGGTCATGCTGCTGACCGATAGCCCAAGTATCCGCGACGTGATCCTCTTCCCGCATCTGCGTCGCGAAGACTGAGCGCACGCGGTTAAGGGAAGTTTGTAAAAAAGGCGCGAAAGCGCCTTTTTTTCGTCCTTAAGAAACGCTGATTTTGTAACTTTCGGTAAAAGCCGCCGGCCAAGGCTACCGCTCGACGCGGGTCTTATCTGGAAAACTCTTACGAAACAAGGCGGCCCGGTTGGTGTTCAAGCCGGTGCGGTTCTTGCATCACATGGATGCCTGGAAACGTTACAAATTGACAAACCTTACGCTTCAGATTGTTCGACACTGCTCCTGTGAACGTGTGAACAAAATCACGTCACGAGCAATGTCAGACCCGTAACGCCACACTCTGCCTAGAGACGGAGGTCCAAAAATGGATAACAGCACCAACAACATGACCACATCGAACTCACCGAATCCTGACGCGCCACGCCAGCGCAAGATCCATCCGCTCGTGGCTACCGCAGCCGGCGCGGTGATCATTGCCAGTCTCGCGGCTACGGCCGCGGTCACTGGTCTGTTCCCGAAAGCGTCGAGTACATCGTCGACCAACGATCAGACCCAGACGGCGCAAGTTGCCATGCAACCGGCCGCGCAATCCGCTGGACCGACCGCTGCCCAGCAACAGCAGGCGCAGCAGGAGCAGCTTGCTCAACAGCAAGCCGAGCAGCGCGCAGCAGCCCAGGCTGCCCAGCAGGCCCAACAGCAGCAACAGCCGGCGCCCCAAGTGGCTCAGCAGCCCGTACCCGTGCAGCAGCCCAACTACGCGCAACAAGCCCCCGCTCAGCCGGCTTATTGCTCGAGCTGCGGCACGGTGGAAGCAATCTCGGCCGTACGGCATGAAGGGCAGGGAACCGGCATTGGTGCGGTTGGCGGCGCGGTGGCGGGTGGTCTTATCGGCAATCAGTTTGGACGTGGGGGTGGTCGTACCGGCATGACGATTCTCGGCGCGCTCGGGGGCGGTCTCGGCGGCAATGCGGTCGAAAAACATCTGCGCAGCAGCACCGACTATTCGGTACGCGTGCATATGGAAAGCGGCAAGACGCGTTACTTCACGTATCACCAGGCGCCGCCATTTAACCAAGGTCAGCGCGTGCGGATCGAAAACGGTACGCTGGTCGCAGGCTAAGTTGTAAGCCGCGTTCAAGCGCACGCATAAAAGCAAAACGGCGATTCCTGTGGAATCGCCGTTTTGCTTTATCTGTCACGTATTTCAATAATCCGCGTCTTCAATCCACGCCGCCTGGATCGCTTCGAGAATTTTCTCGTTGGAACGCTCAGGGTCGTCGTCGAATCCGGGCAGCTCCGTCACCCAGCGATGCAAATCCGTAAATCGCACGAATTGCGGATCGACGTTCTGATGCGCGTCGGTCAGTGCCATCGCGATATCCTGCGTGTCTGTCCACTTCATGGCGAGCGCTCCTGTCTCAATGGTCGCTGATTTAAGTTCAGTGATTCTCTTTGGCATGATTGATGGTGTAGCGCGGGAGCTCGACAACCAGATCCTCGTCTGCGGGCACCATCGCCTGACATGATAACCGCGACGTCGGCTCAAGTCCCCAGGCCTTATCGAGCAAATCGTCCTCGTCTTCTTCCGACGGCACAAGCGCGTTAAAACCCTCGCGAATGATCACGTGACACGTCGTGCATGCGCACGATTTTTCGCACGCATGTTCAATCTCGATGCCGTTGTCCAACAAGTTGTCGCAGATGCTCTTCGACGTATCCGCGTCGATCACCGCACCGTCAGGACACAATTCCACATGGGGTAACACTACGATCTGAGGCATGAATTTCTTTCCGTTCTTTATACGTGAGAGGCTCGGCGCGTCCGTGGCAAGCCGTCAGACTTCATCGAGCCTGCGGCCGGCAAGCGCGCGGCGAATGCTTTTGTTCATGCGGCGGGCGGCGAATTCATCGGTGGCGGCGGCAAGCTCTTTCGTCGCTGTTTCGATTGCATCGACGCTGTCGCCGCCCGTGACTGCCGCGAGCTTCACGATCAGCGCGTCGATGTTGACCCGCTCCGCTTCGTCCAGCAGTTCACCGTCCACGCCGAGCGCGGCCTGCGACGCTTCCACCAGCCGTTGCGCGTCGACCTGCGCCTCGCGCAACGCGCGCGCGCGCATATCGACTTCGGCGGTCGTGAAGCTTTCTTCCAGCATGCGCGCGACGTCGTCATCGGCAAGACCGTAGGATGGCTTCACCACCACCGACGCCTCGACGCCCGACAACTGCTCACGTGCAAACACCGACAACAACCCGTCCGCGTCCACCTGGTACGTCACGCGAATGCGCGCCGCGCCGGCGGCCATCGCGGGAATGCCACGCAATTCGAAACGCGCGAGCGAACGGCAGTCCGAGACCAGCTCACGCTCGCCTTGCACGACGTGGATTGCCATCGCCGTTTGACCGTCTTTGAAGGTCGTGAAATCCTGTGCACGCGCAACCGGAATGGTCGAGTTGCGCGGAATGATCTTCTCGGTCAATCCGCCCATGGTCTCAACGCCGAGCGACAGCGGGATGACATCGAGCAGCAGCCAGTCGTCGCCTTCACCGCGCCGATTTCCAGCCAGCAAATCCGCCTGGATCGCAGCACCGAGCGCGACGACCTGATCCGGATCGAGATTCGTCAATGGCGGCTGGCCGAAGTACGTTTCCACCGCGCGACGGATCACCGGCATGCGGGTCGCGCCGCCAACGAGCACTACGCCCTTGATCTCGGCGGGCGCCACTTTGGCGTCACGCAGAGCCTTGCGTGTGGGCGTCAAGGTTCGAGCAACCAGCGCCTCAGTCAGCGCGGCAAAGTCGGCTTCGGTGATCGTGAAATTGATTTCTCGATCATCGGACAACGTTGCCTGAATGGTTGCCTCAGACGCCTCCGACAGCGCTTCCTTAGCCGTTCGCACGCGGTCGAGCAGCAGGCGTACGTCTTCCGGCGTAGCGGGCGTCAGCTTGGATTTCACCAGCACGTGCCGATACAGCACCGCATCGAAATCGTCGCCGCCGAGCGCTGAATCGCCGCCCGCCGCGAGTACTTCGAATACGCCTTTGGTGAGCTTGAGAATCGATAGGTCGAAGGTCCCGCCGCCCAGGTCATACACGGCGTACAAACCTTCCGACGCGTTGTCCAGTCCGTACGCAATCGCGGCGGCGGTTGGTTCGTTCAACAGGCGCAGCACGTTCAAACCGGCGAGTTTCGCCGCGTCTTTCGTGGCTTGCCGCTGGGCTTCATCGAAGTAAGCCGGCACCGTGATCACCGCGCCGACCAGTTCGTCAGCGAGCGTGTCTTCCGCGCGGTATCGCAGCGTGGCCAAGATTTCCGCCGATACTTCCACCGGACTCTTCACGCCATCGACGGTGCGAATCTGCACCATGCCCGGCGCATCGACGAAATCGTACGGCGCGTTTTCCGCCCCTTCCACTTCGCTCTTGCCGCGGCCCATGAACCGCTTCACCGACACAATCGTATTGCGCGGATCGAGCGCCGCTTCTTCCTTCGCCACGCGGCCGATACGCCGGCCGCCCTTCTCCAGATACCGGACCACCGACGGCAACAGGTAATGGCCGTCTTCGTCGGGCAGCACTTCGGCCACGCTGTTGCGCACGGCGGCAACCAGCGAATTGGTCGTACCAAGGTCGATGCCCACGGCTACCCGCCGCTGATGCGGCGCCGGAGCCATGCCGGGTTCTGAAATTTGCAGTAAAGCCATCGTTGATCTATTGGGGGTTGGTGACGTCTGTTTTGTCTGGAATGCAGCACCTGGGCGCACTCAGTCGAGCTTCTCGATCTGCACGCCGATCTCGCTCGCCACGCGTTCGATAAACATCAGCTGGCGCACGGCTTCGCTCGCCGCCTGATCCGAGTGGCTATCGATCAGCGCCGCCAGTTTTTCAAAGCGGATGCGTTCCTGATCGCGCAGTTCATGAAGCAACGCTTCGAGCGCGCCAAGATTTTTGGCGCCGGCCGCGTCTTCTATATTTTCGCGCCATTCCATTTGCTGCATCAGGAAGGCGGGTTCCATTGCGGTGTTGTTCTCTGCATCGGCCTGCACGCCGCGCAATGACAACATATACGTTGCCCGTTTCAGCGGATCGCGCAGCGTCTGGTACGCCTCGTTTGCCCGCGTGGCCCACTGCATGGCGACCCGCTTTTGCGCGTCGCCAGCGGCCGCGAAACGATCGGGATGGACCTGTGCCTGCACCGTGCGATACGCGTCATCGAGCTTGTTTGCGTCGATAGCGTAGGTCGGCGGGAGGTCGAACAGATCGAAGTGACTGTCGTTGAGCGTTGCCATGGTGGAAGAATGAGCAGGAACAAGAAACGTTGAAAACTGGCGGTGCTAAAGAAAAAGGCGGCACGCGCCGCCTCTTTGCTGTTCTTTTGCGAAGCTATACGCGAAACGATTCGCCGCAACCGCACTCGTCTTTCACGTTCGGGTTATTGAACTTGAAACCTTCGTTCAGCCCCTCGCGCGCGAAATCCAGCTCGGTCCCGTCGATATAAGCCAGACTCTTGGGATCGACAATGATCTTCACGCCGGCCGACTCGAACACCTTGTCTTCCGGTGCGAGCTCGTCCACATATTCGAGCTTGTAAGCGAGGCCCGAGCAGCCGGTCGTGCGCACGCCAACGCGCAGGCCAACGCCCTTGCCGCGTCGAACCAGATACTTCTGCACGTGCTGTGCTGCTTTGTCCGTCATCGTGATTGCCATAGTCTCTCTTCAGCAGCCGCTAGTCCGGAGTCAGTCGTTTCTCCGGTCGCAAACTGCAGCCTTGCTTTGAATCGAAAACCAGAACGCTCGATCAACAACATACTGGAGCGCCCTTCCCGAATAGTGCGATGTTGCCGAAACCCGCGTTTAAGTCGCTTAAGCCGCGTGTTGCTTGGACTCAACCGGAGCAGCTTCCGCCGTGCCCGCACCATGACGTTGCTTGTAATCAGCAACGGCGGCCTTGATTGCGTCTTCAGCCAGGATCGAACAGTGAATCTTCACCGGCGGCAAAGCCAGTTCTTCAGCAATGTGCGTATTCTTGATCGTCAGCGCCTGATCCAGCGTCTTGCCCTTCACCCACTCGGTCACGAGCGAGCTGGATGCAATGGCCGAACCGCAGCCGTACGTCTTGAACTTCGCGTCTTCGATCACGCCATCCGCGCCCACGCGGATCTGCAGCTTCATCACGTCGCCGCATGCCGGTGCGCCGACCATGCCGGTGCCGACGGTGTCGTCGTCCTTGCCGAACGAGCCGACATTGCGCGGGTTTTCGTAGTGGTCCAGAACCTTGTCGCTATAAGCCATGATCAACTCCTTGAATTTCGTATGCGTGTGCGTTCTAACATGAGCGCAAATGAGCCGCCGTCAAAAGCGGCCAGACAAGCGCTTAGTGCGCAGCCCACTGGATCGACGAAATGTCGATGCCGTCTTTATGCATTTCCCACAGCGGCGACAGATCCCGCAATTTCTGAATCTTGCTCTTGAGCAAGTTAATCACGTAATCCACGTCCTGCTCGGTCGTGAAGCGGCCAACCGTGAAACGGATCGAGCTGTGCGCGAGTTCGTCATTACGGCCGAGCGCCCGCAGCACATACGACGGCTCCAGCGAAGCCGATGTACAAGCCGAACCCGACGACACCGCCACGTCCTTCACCGCCATGATCAGCGACTCGCCTTCGACAAAGTTGAAACTGATGTTGAGGTTATGCGGCACACGCGTGTCCATGTCGCCGTTCACATAAACCTCTTCCATCTCCTTCAAGCCGTTCAGCAAGCGATCGCGCAACATTCGGACGCGCTCGTTTTCGACAGCCATTTCTTCACGCGCGATCCGGAAAGCCTCACCCATGCCGACGATCTGATGCGTCGCCAGCGTGCCCGAACGCATGCCGCGCTCGTGACCGCCGCCGTGCATTTGCGCTTCAATGCGAATGCGCGGCTTGCGACGCACGAACAACGCGCCGATACCCTTCGGACCGTACGTCTTGTGCGCCGAAAACGACATCAGGTCGACCTTCTGCTTTTGCAGGTCGATCTCGATCTTGCCGGTCGCTTGCGCTGCATCGACATGAAAAACGATGCCCTTCGCACGCGTGATTTCGCCGATCGCAGCGATGTCTTGGATCACGCCAATTTCGTTGTTCACGCTCATCACGGAAACCAGGATGGTGTCCGGGCGGATAGCAGCCTGGAACTTGTCCAGGTCGAGCAAACCGTCATCCTTCACATCGAGGTACGTGACGTCAAAACCTTCGCGTTCAAGTTCACGGCAGGTATCGAGCACGGCCTTGTGCTCGGTCTTCACCGTGATAATGTGCTTGCCCTTGCTCTTATAGAAATGCGCCGCGCCCTTGATGGCGAGGTTGTCCGATTCGGTGGCGCCCGACGTCCAGATGATCTCGCGCGGATCGCAGTTGACGAGCTTCGCGACGTTCTCACGCGCTTCCTCGACGGCCCGCTCCGCATCCCAGCCGTATTGGTGGCTACGCGATGCCGGATTGCCGAATTGCTCGCGCAAATACGGAATCATCTTGTCCACCACGCGCGGATCGACCGGGGTCGTTGCGCTGTAGTCCATGTAAATGGGCAGGTGGGGAATGGCGTTATTCATCTGTTGCTCCGGGGATTTAACTCAATTGGCTCGTTCAAGGCGAGACGGCCGCGTTATTGACTAGACACTCAATAAAGCGGCAGCCGTCAGCCGGCCAGGTTGAAAACGGAATTCGGTCCTTTTGGCGCTACGCGCACTGGCTCGACGCCCGCCGATTCGGTGCGCCGGTCGCGCAATACTGCTGGCGATCCTTCGCGTGCGCGCTGCTGGTCGACGAGATCTTTCAGCGAGACCGAGTCGAGATACTCGACCATCTTCTGATTGAGCGTGGACCAGAGTTCGTGGGTCATGCAGTGGCCGTCGTGCTGCTTCGTACCTTCGCAGGCACCCTTGCCGCCGCATTGCGTTGCGTCGATAGGCTCGTCCACCGCAATAATGATGTCCGCGACCGTGACGTTCTCGGCACGGCGGGCAAGATTGTAGCCACCGCCCGGACCGCGCACTGATTCGACAATCTCGTGCCGGCGCAACTTGCCGAACAACTGTTCGAGATAGGACAGCGAGATATGCTGGCGCTGGCTGATTCCTGCCAGCGTCACCGGGCCCTGCTCCTGGCGTAAAGCCAGGTCGATCATCGCCGTGACGGCGAAACGGCCTTTCGTGGTGAGTCTCATAATTTGTAAGCTACCGGGGGCTACCGCTAATACTGGATGATTTTGGTCAAGTATAAATAGCCTACGGATTTAGTCAAGTATCTGCAGCCATTTTCTTAGGAATTTGCTGAGAACATTGCGCTGGATGAAACTCGCTTTCGACCGCGCTGTTCGACTCGATCGTTCACGCTACCAATTGCGTGCGAAGCGCTCTCAGCAAGCCTTCGCACGCATCCTCGCACTGATCGAGCACGCGTTCGAAACCTTCTTCGCCGCCGAAGTACGGGTCGACAACCACCCGTGTGTCATCACGCGTCGCGAATTCCATCAGCAGCCGGATCTTGTCGCGATACTCCGGCGGGCACGCTTTGGTCAGCGCGGCGGCGTTGGCATCGTCCATCGCGATCAGCAGATCGAATCGTGCGAAATCTTCGTGGCTGACTTGCCGGCCACGCAGCGGCGACAAGTCGTAGCCACGTTTCCTGGCCGCGCGCTGCGCTCGCTCGTCGGGCGGCTGGCCGATATGCCAATCGCCGGTCCCTGCGGAATCCACCACGATCTTGTCAGACAGCCTGGCCTTGCCCACCTGATGCAGCATCACCGCTTCGGCACTCGGCGAACGGCAGATGTTGCCCAAGCACACGAAACAGACGGCGACAGTGTTCATCAGATCCCAGCATTGATTTAGCTATGGTTTGGCTCGGCCGCGAACCTGCAATTGACTCGCGGCATGCTTGCGGCGCCTCAACCAGACGAGGCCACGCAGAACAGCTCCGAATTATACAAAGGACGGCGTTTGTGCGCCCGAGCGGCCTCGCTGCCCGCGTGGTGGCTGTGACTCCTACCTAATCGCGCTTGCTTAGAACGTCTGCGAAACAGCCGTAGCCGATGTCGCATTAGCCGGTCGATATGCATTGCTGGCGCTATCGGAGTCGACAAGTCCAAGCGAAATTGCACGAGCAAATTCGGCGCTGACGCTGGCGGCACTTTGCGGATGGGGCGCTGCCCCAGAAACCGGGTGGATCGCGTGACAGTAGCCGGCGAGTGCGAGCGGCACGAGCATCGTGATGGGCCAGTAGGTCGATATTGTCTTTTTCATTTTCAAACCCCTTCTCAGGTCCAGTGGGCTGACGGGCCCACTTCCGGACATTTGTAATTTTAAGGGTTTCTCCTAAGTCGATAAAGATGCCCCCGGACAAAGCATTGTTGCAGTCCTGTCAACAGCGTGTGCCGCATCCGCGTTGTGTCTGCTGGCCTGCGAGTAATTCCTGCCACTTTCAGTCTGTAACCGCGGAGATAAAACTTTACAAACTTCTTGCGACATCCGCTCCGCGAAACTGTCAGATACGGTAATCAGTTTAAGGAATGCCTTTCCAGCTCATGATGAAACTCACAATTACAAGCCTGATCCTCGCTTCGTCCGCGCTGGTAGCAGGCTGCGCCGTTTATCCGGACGGCACTCCCGCGTACGCAACTGACGGCGGCTATTCCGCCTATCCCCCGGGCTACTCCGGCTATCCCCCAGGCTATGAAGCCGGTTACGGCTATGGCGGACCGGTAGTTCAGTCGGGCGTGATCATCGGCGGTGGCGACGCCTATTACGGCGGCCCGGGCCCTCGCTATTGGAACGACGGTCCGGGTTATCGGCGCCCGCCGCCACAGGGCGGCTGGGGCGACCGGGGCGGCGGAAATCGCGGAAATCGCGGCGACCAGGGAAACCATGGAGGCGGAGACCGGGGTGGTCATGGCGGACCGCAAGCCGGTGGCCCTCAAGGCGGCAGGCCGCCACAACAGGCAGGCAACCCCGGCAGGCCGCCGGCGCCAGCACCCGCACCGCAGGCGCAGCAGTCGCGCGGGTCGGTGCCTTATATCGGCAAATCTAATTGGGGCAAAGGGTCAGCACAACAGCCTGAGCATAACCACTAGCCCTCTACCCGCTCGCTTGCAGTGACGCCCCCCGAACGCCTTCAAGGTTTCGGGGGGTTTTATTGTCTGCAGAAAATCTGCATTGCCGCGCCGACCATTCCGCAGAGCCTTTCGCACTTTTCACAATACGAGATACAATCATTATTCCGCTGTTTGACGTATCAACTGATTTTCTCCATGAGCGATACAAACCCGGAATCCAGAACGTCCATACAGGTGATCGAGCGCATGATGCGCTTGCTCGACGCGCTCGCCGCGCACACCGATCCCGTCAGCCTGAAAGAACTCTCGCAGAGCACGTCGCTGCATCCATCCACCGCGCATCGCATCCTGAACGACATGGTGACGTGCCGTCTGGTGGACCGGTCGGACCCCGGCACGTATCGGCTCGGCATGCGTCTGCTCGAACTCGGCAATCTGGTCAAAGCGCGGCTTTCGGTGCGTGAAGCCGCCATGCCGCCCATGCGTGAACTGCATCGGCAGACAGGCCAGACGGTCAATCTCTCGGTACGCCAGGGCGATGAAATCGTCTATATAGAACGCGCTTATTCTGAGCGATCCGGCATGCAGGTCGTGCGGGCGATCGGTGGCCGTGCGCCGCTGCATCTGACGTCGGTGGGCAAACTCTTTCTCGCCGCCGACGAATCCGCCCGCGTCCGCGCGTATGCCACGCGAACCGGCCTCTCTGGCCACACGCAGAACAGCATTACGGATATCGGCAAGCTCGAACGTGAATTGTCATTCGTGCGCAGCCAGGCATGCGCCCGCGATAACGAGGAACTGGAGCTGGGAGTTCGCTGCATCGCTGCCGGGATCTATGACGACACCGGACGGCTCGTCGCCGGGCTCTCGCTGTCGGCACCCGCCGACCGGCTGCAAGACTCCTGGTTGAATCAACTGAGCGGCACTGCGCTGGAGATATCGCGCTCGCTTGGTTATCGTCCGGAAGCTAGCGCAGATTCGCAGCAGCGCTGACATTCTCCGCGTGAGTCCTAAGGATTCGCAGCGCTCGTAAGGCGATAAAAAAACCGGCCTTATCGTTCGATAAGGCCGGTTTTTTATTGTTGAGACTGAAACACGATACTCAACTGCTTCAGGTACCGCCGCCGCCCGCATCAGCGCTAGTAATATGCGGCTCGCCCGCACCAGCAGTTTCGCTCTCAAGAAAACCGCGCAAACGGCCGGCATCGGCGAAACGCGAATACTTGCCTGACGAATCGAGCAGCACCATCACGACCGGACGGCCATGAATGGTCGTCTGCATCACCATGCATTCGCCTGCTTCGTTAATGAAACCGGTCTTCTGCAAGCCAATATCCCAGCTCGGATTACGAATCAGCGCATTCGTGCTGTTGTAGGCAATATTGCGCTTGCCGGTAAACACGTCGTAGCTGCGATCCGTCGAGAACCGGCGAATCAGCGGATATTGATACGCCGCGTTCACCATTTTCACGAGATCGCGGGCGCTCGATACATTCTGACTCGTCAACCCGGTCGAGTTTTCGAAGTGCGTGTCGGTCATGCCAAGCATCTTCGCTTTGGCGTTCATTGCAGCGATAAACCCAGGACGCCCATTCGGGTAATAACGCGACAACGCCGCAGCCGCGCGATTTTCCGATGCCATCAGCGCGATATGCAGCATGTCTTCGCGGTTGAGTTCGGAGCCGACCGAAAGACGCGAACCCGTGAATTTCTCGTAATCACGATCTTCGTCGGTGACCGTGATGTCTTCGGTCAATGGCGCTTTCGAGTCGAGCACGACCATGGCCGTCATCAGCTTCGTGATTGAAGCGATAGGCACCACGGCGCGCGAGTTTTTATCGAAGAGGGTTTCTGCTGTGTTCTGGTCCACCACGTACGCAACGCTCGAGCGCAACGCGAGGCTGTCTGGCGTCTCATGCAGTCCGAACGCCTGGCCGACGGTCGGCGGCCGGGGCTGGAACGCCACTGATCGTACAGCGGCACGGCGGCCGCGCGCGTCCATCCGGTAACTCACACGATGCCGGCGCGTGGCGCGCGGCGTCTCGTCGTCCTGAACCGCGGCGACTTGAGCGACCTTCGCGCCCTTGGCGGCGCGTGCGGCAACTTTCGATGACTTGACGGATTTAGCTTGCGGCGCAGCAACTGCGCCCTTGGCCAGCTTCTTGGTGGATTTTGAGGTTGTCGTCTTGGCAAAAGCGTCGACCGGTGCGGCCGCGAAAGACGTCGCGAGCGCCACCGACACGGCAACCGACAGCGCAGTGCGGACTGCAACGCCGTGGATCACCCTGAGCGACGAAAACATTTCGGTTTTCATTAGTGTTCTGTTCTGGACCGGCGGGAGAGTGTCGCCAGTGTAGTAAAGCTTCGAAAAATTAGCAATATTAAGCACTTAACCGCGCTACTTAAACCGGTTTGTAAGACGCGATTTATTGGAGCGAACAAATTCTGAGTTCCGATCGTAAAAAATCATCGCCCATGGTGCAATCGTTTTAACTGCCACACTTCGTTGCCAAACTTAGCTATCAGCCTCTTATCGGCAATAGTCGGTAAAACTTGAGGAAGAATTTTTGATCCCGCCCTCAAGGCAAAAATTTCACTAATGGTGTGGACGGCGACAGAAAAACGAAGCTTTTCGGCAAGCCATGCCGAATCTCAACCGGCATTTCGACTGGTATCGACAGTTTTTGTTCAACAAATTTTGACGAAAACAGGCGATCTCGAATGTTAACGTTGAGTTAACACATTTGGTTTACTGCGTTTCAAACCGTTTCAAATGAAATTTTCCGAACGCAGTGTACCGAGTGCTTTCGAATCGCGCCGAACACCGAATGCGACGGCGGCAAGCTGAATGGTCTGGAGATGAATGTCGACGGTGACGTGAATATTGTGGCCGTAGCCGCCCGCCATGGTTATAGCCACAGGTAAATTTCGGGCGGCAGCGGCGCTGAACACGAGGGAATCGCGCCGCGCGAGGCCATCGACGCTCAGCGCAAGGCGCCCCAGGCGGTCATCGACGTGCGGATCGGCGCCCGCCAGATAAATGAGCATGGCAGGTTCAAAACGCTCGAACATCGTCGACAAAGCCTGCGTCAGCGCTTCTATATAGGCGTTGTCACCGCAGCCGTCGGGCAGCGCGACATCGAGATCGCCCATCTCCTTGCTGAACGGGTAATTCGACGTGCCATGCAGCGACAGCGTGAAAAC
Organism: Caballeronia sp. LjRoot29; assembly: GCF_964252755.1. Lineage (NCBI taxonomy): Bacteria > Pseudomonadati > Pseudomonadota > Betaproteobacteria > Burkholderiales > Burkholderiaceae > Caballeronia > Caballeronia sp. LjRoot29. Next base: position 77,375 of record NZ_CAXUPU020000028.1, read on the forward strand.
ACTCGGATCGTCCTGGAAGATGGCGGCGGTTCCGTTGCCCTGATGCACGTCGAGGTCGATGATCGCAATGTGCGGCTTAGGCTCATCGCGCTGCAGGGCCTCGGCCTGCAGCGCCCGCGCGGCGACCGCCGCGTCGTTGAACACACAGAACCCCGCGCCGTGCGACGCATATGAATGATGCGTGCCTCCCGCCAGGTTTGCCGCGAAACCATCCAGACGAGCGGCATGACACACGGCGATGGTCGCCCCGACAGAGCGCCGCGCACGTTCCACCATTTCCGGCGACCACGGAAAGCCGATCTCCCGCTGCTCGCGGGCATCCAGCGCGCCAGCCACCACCCGCTCGATGTAATCGACCGCATGAACGCGCGCCAACTCGGAATCGGCTGCGATAGGTGCTTCGTTCAACACGACATCGGGCAGTTCGGCCTGAACACGCTCGCGCAAAAGGTAATATTTCTGCATGGGAAACCGATGCCCGGGCGGCAGCGGCAACACGAATTGATCGCTATAAAAGGCTTTCATTCGAAACGAAATTCCACTTTTCCAGAATCGTGATCCGCGCAACGACAGCGTTTGCGACTTACGCCCCAAGCTGGTGCAACGTATCTCGAAATGTAGTTCCACTACAAAGAAGCGTGCTCGTAAGCCATTGTTTAATAAGCATTCATCCGATGTTGCGTCGCACAAAAAGATGCTTGACATCTTTAGGAATATGCCTAGAATAGGCTCCATGTTGCGACGCACCAATAGCTGATCGCCTCATACGGTTTCCGGATTTCCGGTCTCCGCCAAAACCCACGACCCGCACTGATGATGGGTCGACTCTTTCAGGAGCGTGACATGACCCTTTTGACCCCGGAACAAATCGCCGCTGCAAACAAAGCTCAATTCGACACCCTCTTCGGCCTGACGAACAAGGCATTTGAAGGTCTGGAAAAGCTGCTTGAACTGAATCTGCAAGTTGTGAAGTCGACGCTGGCTGAAAGCCAGGAAAACGCGCAACGCGTGTTGTCGGTGAAGGATGCGCAAGAACTGCTCGCACTGCAAGCCAGCCTGGCTCAGCCGGTCGCGGAAAAGGCGCTGTCGTATGGCCGTCACCTTTATGAAATCGCATCGTCGACGCAAGCTGAATTTGCCCGTGTTGCTGAAGAGCAATACGAAGACCAGAACCGCAAGGTGCAAACACTCGTAGACAACGTCGCGAAGAATGCCCCGGCAGGTTCGGAAACGGCTGTCGCCGTGATGAAGTCGGCCATCACCGCCGCCAACACCACGTACGAAACGATCCACAAGGCTAGCAAGCAAGCTGTCGAGATCGCAGAAAGCAACTTCAACGCAGCCGCTACGGCCGCCACGAAGGCTGCTTCGCAAGCTACGGCTCAAGCTTCGCGCGCTACCAAGAAAGCGGTCTAAGCGAATTCATTCGCACGCGGTGGCGCCGGGAAATACGGTGGTGCCGCGAGACAAGCAAGCTGCATAAGAAACCGTTCCAACGAAAGTTGGGACGGTTTTTTTGTACTTTCTTTTCGTGCTTTTTCACCGTCCGGCTGCCAAATCTAACGAGTCCAACGCGCAAGCCCGCAAAAAACAAAGCGGCGCGTTCCTGACAGAACGCGCCGCTTTTTCAACCAACCAACCGCTCTTTACTTCTTGCGCTGCGGCGGCAAGTCCGTACATACGCCTTCGTACAACTCAGCGGCCATGCCGATCGATTCGCCGAGCGTCGGGTGCGGATGAATCGTCTTGCCGATATCCTCCGCGTCCGCGCCCATCTCGATCGCCAGACATACTTCGCTGATCAGGTCGCCCGCATTCAATCCGACGATCCCGCCGCCGATGATCCGGTGCGTTTCTTCATCGAAAATGAGCTTGGTGAAACCTTCGTCGCGGCCGTTTGCAATCGCCCGGCCCGATGCAGCCCACGGGAACGAGGCCTTGCCGTACTTGATGCCTTCGGCCTTGCACTGGTCTTCAGTCTTGCCGGCCCACGCCACTTCCGGATCGGTGTAAGCGACCGACGGGATCTGCAACGCGTCGAAGTAGGACTTTTCGCCATGCGCCGCTTCTGCCGCAACGTGGCCTTCGTGCACGGCCTTGTGTGCGAGCATCGGCTGGCCGACCAGATCGCCGATGGCAAAAATATGCTCGACGTTCGTACGCAACTGCTTGTCGACGTTGATGAACCCGCGATCCGTCACCGCCACGCCAGCCTTGTCCGCGCCGATCTTGCCACCATTCGGGCTGCGGCCGACAGCCACGAGCACGAGGTCATAACGCTGCGCTTCGGCCGGCGCTTTTTCGCCTTCGAAGCTCACGTAAATGCCGTCGTCCTTCGCTTCCGCCTTGGTCGTTTTCGTCTTGAGCATGACGTTCGCGAACCGCTTGGCGTTGAACTTCTCCCACACCTTCACGAGGTCGCGATCGGCCCCAGCCATCAGGACATCGAGCATTTCGACCACATCGATTTCCGCGCCCAACGACGCATACACCGTTGCCATTTCCAGGCCGATAATGCCCCCGCCGATCACGAGCATGCGCTTCGGGATCTGGCGGAGTTCGAGCGCGCCGGTTGAGTCGACGACGCGCGGATCTTCCGGCATGAACGGCAACTTCACGGCTTGCGAACCTGCCGCGATGATCGAGTTCCTGAACTGCACGACCTTCTTGCCGTCCTTGCCTTCGATCTCCATGTGATTCGGGCCGACGAACTTGCCGACACCCGTCACCACCTGGACCTTGCGCGCCTTCGCCATGCCGGCCAGCCCGCCGGTCAGCTTCTTGACGACGCCCGACTTGAAGTCGCGGAGCTTGTCGAGATCGATCGTTGGTTCACCGAACGAGATGCCGTGGTGCGCAAGTTCCTTCGCGGCGTCAGTGATCGATGCAGCGTGAAGCAAGGCTTTCGACGGAATACAGCCCACGTTCAGGCACACGCCGCCAAGCGTTTCATACCGTTCGACGATAACCGTCTTCATGCCGAGATCCGCTGCGCGGAACGCGGCCGAATAACCGCCGGGACCGGCGCCGAGCACGAGCATGTCGCATTCGATATCGGCGGAACCGGAGAACGAGGCAGGCTTCGGTGCCGGTGCGGCAGTGGCTTTTTCGGCTGGTTGCGGCGCGGCGGCCTTCGGCTTTTCCTCGACCTGGCTGACACCGCCGCCCTGGCCTTCGAGCGTGAGGATGATCGAGCCTTCGGATACGTTATCGCCGATCTTGACCTTGACTTCCTTGACCGTGCCCGCTGCAGGAGACGGCACGTCCATGGTCGCTTTATCGGATTCGAGCGTGACGAGCGATTGCTCCTTCTCGACTGTATCGCCGGCCTTCACGTGAATTTCGATCACCGGGATGTCGGTAAAATCGCCGATGTCCGGCACCTTCACGTCCTGCGATCCACCGCCCGCGGGTTTTTGTTCAGCGGGCTTGGCAGGCGCAGTTGCTTCTTTTGCCGCAGCGGGCTTTTCAGCGGGCGCAGCCGGCTTTTCGCTGCCGGCGTCGGCCGTTTCCACCAATGCGATCACGGTGCCTTGCGAGACTTTGTCGCCGGCTGCGATCTTGACTTCCTTGACCGTACCCACGAGATCGCTGGGCACTTCGATGGAAGCTTTATCCGATTCGAGGGTGAGGACGCCTTGTTCTTTTTCGATGGCGTCGCCGGCTTTGATATTGACTTCGACGACATCGACGTCTTTGAAATCGCCGATATCGGGTACTTTAAGTTCGGTGAGACTCATGGTGTCCCCTAAGAAGGAAGCGGGCAGAACCAAAAAGCAAGAACGCAACGCGTAGCCCTTGGTTCTGCCGTCGGCAGACTTGCCTTTCTTTGCTTACTTTCTTTGGCAATTCAAAGAAAGCAAGTGCCGCCCCGCACAGGGGCGACTCGCAAGATGCAGTGCAAAGCAAGTTCAACGAGGAAACAGGCAAGCCACAAAAAGCGGCCCGCCAAGCAAAACCCTCAAAGACTCACGCGACGAAAATCCGCCAGCACAGCAGAAAGGTAGGCATTGAACCGCGCGGCCTCGGCGCCATCGATAACCCGATGATCGTACGACAGCGATAGCGGCAGAATCAGGCGAGGTACAAACGCCTTGCCGTCCCATACCGGCTTCATCGCGCCGCGCGATAACCCCAAAATGGCCACTTCAGGCGCATTGATGATCGGCGTGAAATGCGTCCCGCCAATGCCACCCAGCGACGAAATCGAGAAACAGCCGCCTTGCATCTGATCGGGCTTGAGCTTGCCTTCGCGCGCCGCCTTCGACAGATCGGCCATCTCCTTGGCGACATCGACGAGGCCCTTCTTGTCCGCATCACGAATCACCGGAACCATCAAACCGTTCGGGGTGTCGGCGGCAAAACCGATGTTGTAATACTGCTTGAAGACGAGGTTATCGCCGTCAAGGCTCGCATTGAACGTCGGGAATTTCTTCAACGCGGCAACGACCGCCTTGATCACGAACGCGAGCATGGTGAACTTCACGCCGGCCTTTTCGTTTTCCTTGTTCAGCGTCACACGCAGCGCTTCGAGGTCGGTGATATCGGCTTCGTCGTTGTTCGTGACGTGCGGAATCATCACCCAGTTGCGATGCAAATTCGCACCCGAAATCTTCTTGATGCGCGACAGCGGCTTCGGATCGACAGGACCGAACTTCGTGAAGTCGACCTTCGGCCACGGCAGCAGATTCAACTCGCCGCCACCAGCCGGCGCTGCGGCAGCTGCCGCCGGCGCTTTACCCTGGCCGCTCATCACGCCCTTCACGAACGCGGTCACGTCAGCTTGGGTGATGCGGTTCTTGGGACCCGAACCCTTGACTGACGCGACATCCACGCCGAGTTCGCGCGCGAATTTGCGCACGGACGGCGATGCATGGCTCGACGTCCGCGAACCTCCGTCGCCTGCCGGAATAGCCGGGGCGAGCGCGAGTGCGGATGGCGCTTCTGCCTCTCTCCGAGCCGGCGCGGACTTCGCCGGTGCATCCGAAGGTGCTTCTGCCTTCGGTGCTTCCTGCTTCGGTGCGGCAGCAGCCGCTGCGGGAGCCGCTCCTTCACCGCCTTCCAGCACAAGAATCAATGTGCCTTCCGAGACGTTGTCGCCGACCTTGACTTTCAGTTCCTTGACCGTGCCCGCTGCGGGCGACGGCACGTCCATGGTGGCTTTATCGGATTCGAGCGTAACGAGCGATTGCTCCTTCTCGACCTTGTCGCCGACCTTCACGTTCACTTCGATGACCGGAATGTCCTTGAAGTCGCCGATATCCGGCACCTTCACTTCAACCGATCCGCCGCCCGACGATGCAGCCGGAGCCTTTTCCTGCGCAGGTGTTTCAGCGGCCTTCGGTGCAGCGGCAGCGCCGCCCGACTCAGCCGCTTCCAGCACGACGATCAACGCACCTTCCGACACATTGTCGCCAACCTTGACCTTCACTTCCTTCACGACGCCGGCCGCCGAACTTGGCACGTCCATGGTCGCTTTATCGGATTCGAGCGTGACGAGCGATTGCTCCTTCTCGACGGTGTCCCCAACTTTTACCAGCACTTCGATCACCGGAATGTCCGTGTAATCGCCGATATCCGGTACTTTGACTTCGATCGCTTGACTCATTGTTTATTGTCTCCTGGGTCGCGACGCGAAAATCGCCCTGCTGACAAGCAAGGCGACTTCGCGCAACAACACTCGGGGGCCGATGCGTTAAACCGTCATCGGGTTGGGTTTAGCAGGGTCGAGCGCGTACTTCTTGATCGCGTCGGCGACAATCTTGCGGTCGATCGTGCCTTCGTCGGCCAGCGCATTGAGCGCCGCGACGGTGACCCAGTAGCGGTCGACTTCGAAGAAATGACGCAGCTTTTCGCGCGTGTCCGAACGGCCGTAACCGTCGGTGCCGAGCACGACAAACTTGTTCGGCACGTAACCGCGAATCTGATCGACGAGTGCACGCACATAATCCGTCGATGCAATCACCGGGCCTTTCGCGTCCTTCAGTAACTTCGTCACGTGCGAGACCTGACGCTCTTCAGCCGGATGCAGCAGGTTCCAGCGCTCCACTTGCGCACCTTCGCGCGCCAGTTCCGTAAAGCTCGGGACGCTCCAGAGATCGGCGGCGACGTTCCAGTCGTTCTTCAGCAGGTCAGCAGCGGCGATCACTTCGTTGAAGATCGTGCCCGCGCCCATCAATTGAACGCGCGGCGTTTTTGCGTCGGCATCCGATTTGCGGAACGAGTACATGCCCTTGATGATGTCGGTCGCTACGCCTTCACCTTGCGGAATCGCCGGGTGCTCGTAGTTCTCGTTCATCACCGTGACGTAGTAGTACACGTCTTCCTGATCCGCCACCATGCGACGCAAACCGTCCTGCATGATGACCGCGAGTTCGTAACCGAAGGTCGGGTCATAGCTCACGCAATTCGGCACCGACGCCGCCCACATCAGCGAATGGCCGTCTTCGTGCTGCAAGCCTTCGCCGTTGAGCGTGGTACGTCCAGCCGTGCCGCCCAGCAAGAAACCGCGCGAACGCATGTCGCCCGCTGCCCACGCCAGGTCGCCAATACGCTGGAAGCCGAACATGGAATAGAAGATGTAGAACGGAATCATGATCTCGCCGTGCGTCGAATACGACGTAGCGGCCGCGATCCAGTCACACATCCCGCCGGCTTCGTTGATCCCTTCCTGCAGGATCTGGCCGGTTTCCGATTCACGATAGAACATCAGCTGGTCGGAATCTTCCGGCACGTACTTCTGGCCGTCCTGATTCCAGATACCGATCTGGCGGAACAAACCTTCCATACCGAACGTACGCGATTCATCCGGCACGATCGGCACGATGCGTTTGCCGAGCGCCTTGTCCTTCAGCAGGATGTTGAGAATCCGCACGAACGCCATGGTCGTGGAGATCTCGCGGCCCGGACCCGTGCCCTTCAGCACCGGCTCGAATGCCGACAGATCCGGCACCGGCAGCGACTCGGCCTTCTGACGACGCGCCGGCAGATAACCACCGAGTTCCTGGCGGCGAGCACGCATGTACTCGAGTTCCTTCGATCCTTCTTCGAACTCCAGATACGGCACGTCGGCGATCTTGTCGTCGGGGATCGGCAGCTTGAACTGATCGCGGAATTTCATCAGCTGATCAGTGTGAAGCTTCTTCTGCTGGTGCGTGATGTTCATCGCCTGACCGGCTTCGCCCATGCCATAACCCTTGATGGTCTTGGCGAGGATGACGGTCGGCTGACCCTTCGTCTTCGATGCTTCCGAATACGCTGCGTAGATCTTGTGCGGATCATGGCCGCCGCGATTCAGGTTCCAGATGTCTTCGTCGGACCATTCCGCCACCATCGCCTTGAGTTCCGGCGTGTTGAAGAAATGCTCGCGCACATAGGCGCCCGACTCAGACTTGTAGGTCTGATATTCGCCGTCGACCACTTCCATCATGCGGCGCATCAGTGCACCGGTTTTATCGCGGGCGAAGAGAGAGTCCCAGCGGCTGCCCCACACCACCTTGATCACGTTCCAGCCGGCGCCGCGAAATTCGCTTTCCAGTTCCTGGATGATCTTGCCGTTGCCGCGCACCGGGCCGTCGAGACGCTGCAAGTTGCAGTTGATCACGAAGACGAGGTTGTCGAGCCGCTCACGGCCGGCCATGCCGATCGCGCCGAGCGATTCCGGTTCGTCCGTTTCGCCGTCGCCGAGGAATGCCCAGACCTTGCGGCTGCCCGCCTTGATGATGCCGCGCGCGTCCATGTACTTCATGAAGCGCGCCTGATAGATCGCCATGATCGGGCCGAGGCCCATGGATACGGTCGGGAACTGCCAGAAATCCGGCATCAGCCACGGATGCGGATACGACGAAATACCTTCGCCGCCCACTTCCTGGCGGAAGTTATCGAGCTGGCTGGCTTTCAGCCGGCCGAGCAAAAACGCGCGCGAGTACACACCCGGCGACGAATGGCCCTGTACGAACACGAGATCGCCGCCATGCTCGGGCGACGGTGCGTGCCAGAAATGGTTGAAACCAACGTCATACAGCGTGGCCGCCGACGCAAACGACGCAATGTGCCCGCCCACGTTCGTTTCCTTGCCGGCGCGCAGCACCATGGCAATGGCGTTCCAGCGCGTGTACGAGCGGATCTTGTGTTCGATGTCCTGGTCGCCGGGAATCTTCGCCTGAGCTGCAACCGGAATGGTGTTGATGTACGGCGTGTTCGCGGAAAACGGCAGATGTTCGCCATGAACGCGCGCGAATTCGATCTGCTTTTCGATCAGGTAATGGGCACGATCCGGGCCTACTGCCGAAATCACGCCGTCGAGGGCTTCCAGCCACTCGCCTGTTTCCTGGGGATCTTCGTCGTCCTTGGCGTTGGCGACATATTTCATTACTTCGTCGGGTACAGCTGACATGCTCGTCTCCTGATTTGAGGAACGCTCTGTGAACAGACGACGCGAGCCTTTAAGCCATCCGCAAGACATAGTTGCGGAAAACAATGAGGGACAAGCGCGCGTGCGGCAATTCTAAAGAGCCTCCGAACTGTAGTGCAAGCAATATTTCGAATCATGAGACTCAATCTCATAATGCGGAAAAATGCTGCAACGCACCGTGGGACAAGGACTTTTTGATGGTCTCGTTGGTGTCCTTGCGATCAATTGCGGGCCTTTTCAAGACTTTTTACGCCATTTAACAGTGTGGCGCTGCGTTACAATTGCGCGCATGTTGACCGAACGGCTTTTCGCACGCTCGGCGCGATCGCGGGGCAAACCCAACGACTCGGCGCCGACCCGCTGGCACCACGGACCGTGGTGGTCGAACTCGTACTTGCTGACCCCACTGATCTCGATCCTGGTGTTCCTCGTCGTGATGAGCCTGATCTTGTGGAGTCTCAACCGGCGCGAACAGCAACAACAGGAAGACACGCTCTACCGTAACGTGGCTTGGGCGCAGCAGCAAATCAGGCTTTCCATGACTGGCGCGCAGGAGCAGATCCAGGCACTGGCTCGCGACATCGCGAGTGGCCACGGAGACCCGGCGTCGTTCCAGAGTTCCACGGGCGACATCATGCAGGGGCATCCCGAGATCCTCTACATGAACTGGTACACGGCGCAACATAAGCCGCGCTGGCCCAATACGCCGCTGCCTATCCTCGGTTCACGGCTTGCCAAGCCCACCGACGCGCAGATGGACGACGCCGTTCAGTCAGCCTTCGATGAAGCCCGCACCAGCCGCCGTCAGGTTTACTCCCCGCTTCTATACGACGATTTAGGCAACGGCTACATCACGTTGCAGACGCCGGTTTATCGCGACCGCGATTTCCTCGGGTCCATTGCGGCGGTGTTCTCCATCGAAGGGATTCTGAAGCACGACATCCCCAGCGAACTCTCCGCGAAGTACAAGATTTCGATCACCGACCTGAACAATCGCGAGCTCGCGACCACTTCCAGCCGGCCGCGTCTGCCGCGCGACATGTTCTACGACCTGCCGCTCGATCCGCCGGGCCAAGGGGTGTCGGTACGCGTTTATTCGTATCCGCAACTCACGAACTTCACCAACAACACGCTTGTCTGGCTCGTCGCCGGTTTGTCATGTTTTGTGTTGTGGAGTTTGTGGAGCCTGTGGAAACACACGCGGCAACGCTTTGAGGCGCAACAAGCGCTCTACGCCGAGGCGTTCTTCCGCCGCGCGATGGAAAACTCCGTGCTGATCGGCATGCGCGTGCTCGACATGCACGGCCGGATCACGCACGTGAATCCCGCGTTTTGCCGGATGACCGGCTGGGACGAAAGCGATCTCGTGTCCAAAGTGGCGCCCTTTCCGTACTGGCCGAAAGACGCGTATCCGGAAATGCAGCGGCAACTGGACATGACCTTGCGCGGCAAGGCGCCCTCGTCCGGCTTCGAATTGCGCGTGCGCCGCAAGGACGGTTCGTTCTTCCACGCGCGGCTTTATGTGTCGCCGCTGATTGATAGTTCGGGCCGCCAGACCGGCTGGATGTCGTCCATGACCGACATCACCGAGCCGCGCCGCGCCCGCGAAGATCTCGCCGCCGCGCACGAACGCTTTACCACCGTGCTCGAAAGTCTCGACGCGGCCGTATCCGTGCTCGCTGCCGACGAAGCCGAACTGCTGTTTGCAAACCGCTATTACCGGCACTTGTTCGGGATTCGCCCGGACGGTCATCTCGAACTGGCTGGTGCGGGATTCGATACCGCGCAGACGTCGTCGGACTCCATCGATATGGTCGATACCTACGCCGGCCTGCCCGCTACCGCGTTGACCGAAAGCACATCGGATGCGCAAGAAGTGTATGTGGAGAGCATCCAGAAGTGGTTCGAAGTTCGCCGCCAATACATTCAGTGGGTGGACGGTCACCTCGCACAGATGCAGATCGCCACCGACATCACCACGCGCAAGCAGGCGCAGGAACTCGCCGATCAGCAGGAAGAAAAGCTGCAGTTCACCAGCCGTTTGATGACGATGGGCGAAATGGCCTCGTCGCTGGCGCACGAGCTGAACCAGCCTTTGGCCGCAATCAACAACTATTGTTCGGGGTGCGTCGCGCTGGTCAAATCGGGCCGCATGACGCAGGAAGCGTTATTGCCGGTGCTTGAAAAAACGGCGCAGCAAGCGGTGCGCGCTGGCATGATCATCAAGCGCATCCGCGAATTCGTGAAACGCAGCGAACCGAAACGGCAGCCTACTCGCGTGGCGGATATCGTTGCGGACGCCGTTGGCCTGGCGGAAATCGAAGCGCGTAAACGCAAGATTCGCATTCTCACCGAGATCCGCTCGCGCATGCCCGTGATCCATGTGGATCCGGTTCTGATCGAGCAAGTGCTCGTGAACTTGCTGAAAAACGCCGCGGAAGCCATGCACGATGCCAAGCCGAACGCCGTCGATCCCGTGATCCGCGTGGTCGTGCAGCGCGTGGACGGCGGGTTTGTCTGCGTGAGCGTGGTGGACCAGGGGCCGGGTGTGGACGAAGCCACGGCGGAACGCCTGTTTGAACCCTTCTACAGCACCAAGTCCGATGGCATGGGCATGGGCTTGAACATTTGCCGATCGATCATTGAATCGCATCGTGGACGTCTTTGGGTGGTGAACAATATCGATGCCTCGGGCAACGTTACGGGCGCCACATTCCATTGCAGTTTGCCAATCGGAGAAGCCGATGGTCCAGGCAGTAGCGGATCGGAAGCTCTCAGTCATCAACCCACACAACAAACTGTTACGGGAGAGCTATGAGCACAGTCACCACTCAGGAAACCGTCTTTGTCGTCGACGACGATGAAGCCGTGCGTGATTCTTTGCGCTGGCTGCTTGAAGCCAATGGCTACCGCGTCTCGTGCTTTGCGAGCGCTGAAGCGTACCTCGATGCGTACCTCCCGATCGCCCATTCAGGCGCGATCTCGTGCCTGATCCTGGACGTTCGGATGTCGGGCATGAGCGGTCTCGAGTTGCAGGAACGGCTGATCGCGGAAAATTCGCTGCTGCCGATCATCTTCGTGACGGGTCACGGCGACGTGCCCATGGCCGTCTCGACCATGAAGAAGGGCGCGATGGATTTCATCGAAAAGCCATTCGATGAAGCCGAGTTGCGCAAGCTGGTTGAACGCATGCTGAACAAGGCGCGTACCGAGAGTTCCAGCGTGCAGCAGCAGCGTGCTGCGGCTGAGCGGCTGGGCAAGCTGACGGCGCGTGAGCATCAGGTTCTGGAGCGCATTATCGCGGGCCGCCTGAACAAGCAGATCGCCGACGATCTTGGTATCAGTATCAAGACGGTTGAAGCGCACCGCGCGAATATCATGGAGAAGCTTTCCGTGAACACGGTTGCGGATTTGCTCAGGCTGGCACTGTCCAACAAGCCGCAGGCGCAAGCTCAGTAAGATCTCATCGTTTTTTCTCTGCGCCGGGGGCATAGTTTGTCCCTCGGCCGTACGTGTTTTCGTTTCGGCCGTACGAGCGCGGAGTCATGGCTCATCCGCAACGCTTCTTTGCCGCTCGGCCGCAAGCTGAACCGGTTATTCCTCCAAGTACCTCCCCCGCTCGTCCGCGCCAGCAAAAATCCCCGTCCGGTATAATTAAAAACCGACCGCAACGCCGCGCCACGCTGGCGCAACAGGCCTCCTGCGACCCTGCGCCCTCAAGAAAATCAGCGGATTTCTCCTCCGCCCAGACCTCCTATGACTGCCCAAATCATCGACGGCAATGCCCTCTCCAAGACCCTTCGCGCCGATGTCGCCACGCGTGCCGCCGCCCTGACCGCACGTGGCCAGCAACCCGGCCTGGCAGTCATTCTCGTGGGCGAAAATCCGGCCAGCGAGGTTTACGTCCGCAATAAGGTAAAAGCCTGTCAGGACAACGGTTTGCATTCGGTATTCGATCGTTTCCCGTCCACGCTGACCGAAAGCGAATTGCTGACGCGGCTCGACGACCTGAACAACGACCCGAACGTACACGGCATCCTGGTGCAACTTCCGTTACCGAAACATATCGATAGCCACAAGGTGATCGAAGCCATTGCTCCCGCCAAGGACGTCGATGGTTTCAACGTCGAAAACGCCGGTGCGCTGATGACCGGAAAACCGCTGTTCCGCCCGTGCACGCCCTACGGCGTCATGAAGATGTTCGAAGCGCATAAGATCCCGCTGGAAGGCGCGAATGCTGTCGTGATCGGGCGCTCGAACATCGTCGGCAAGCCAATGGCCATGCTGCTGCTCGAAGCCGGCGCCACCGTCACCATCACGCACAGCAAAACGCGCGATCTGGCCGCGCTGACGCGCAACGCGGATGTAGTCGTCGCGGCAACCGGCCGGCGCAATATCCTGACCGCCAACATGGTCAAACCCGGTGCAACCGTGATCGACGTCGGCATGAATCGCGACGAGAACGGCAAACTCTGTGGCGATGTGGATTTCGCGGGCGTGAAAGAAGTGGCCGGTTTCATCACACCCGTGCCGGGCGGCGTCGGGCCGATGACCATTACCATGCTGCTGGTGAATACCATCGAAGCGGCTGAACGCGCGATGCAGCAAGATCGGGATTAAAACCGTCGGGCGAACACGCCGATCGGGTAAATCACCGCCTTAGCCAGAATCGATTTGAGAATCGGCAAAGGCGTCCCCACAATAGAGAAAGCGCATTCGTTGAAATCGCGCGCTGCGTCAGACGCTATGTCGGGCGCGGCGTTACATTCATCGTCGCATCCACTTTTATCCGAGACCGGGAGAGTCATGTCCAGTTCGACACCATCGAATACCGCGAATCCAGCGAATCAGGCTCAGACCCAAGCCACAGGCAACCCCCTGCTCGACTTCTCCGACTTGCCCCGTTTCAACGACATCAAGCCGGAACACGTCACGCCCGCGCTCGACGTCCTGCTCGCCGATGCAAAAGCCGCCGTCGATCACGCCAGCGCACCCGAAACGCCGGCTACGTGGCGAGACATTGTGGAAAGCGTGGAACGCGCGAGCGAGCGGCTGTCGCGTGCGTGGGGCGTGATCGGCCACCTGAATGCCGTCGCCGACACCCCCGAATTGCGCGCCGCGCACGCCGAAAATTTGCCGCGCGTGACGGAGTTCTCCGCGAGCGTCGGGCAGAATCTGGCGCTCTATGAGAAATACAAGGCGATTGCTGCGGGTGAAGAGCACGCGTCGCTGTCCGTCGAGCAGAAGAAAATGCTCAGCAACGAGTTGCGCGGTTTCCGTCTGTCGGGCGCCGAGTTGCCCGAAGATAAAAAACCCCGTTTTGCGCGCGTTCAGGAAGAACAGGCGGCGTTATCGAAGGCATTCTCCGATCACGTCCTCGATGCCACCAACGCGTTTTCGTACGTCGTCACCAAGGAAAGCGAACTTGCGGGGTTGCCGGAAGACGTAATCGAAGCGGCACGCGAATCCGCGCAGAAAGAAGGCGTTGAGGGCTGGAAGTTCACGCTGCATTTCCCTTCGTATTTCCCGGTCATGCAGTACGCGGAGCATCGGCCGCTGCGTGAAGCGATGTATCGCGCGTATGTGACGCGCGCGTCCGAACTGGGCGCGAACTACGGCAACGGCAAGGCCGAATGGGACAACACGGCGAACGTCGTCGAACAGTTGAAACTGCGTGCCGAAGAAGCGCATGCGCTCGGGTATCAGAACTTTGCTGAAGTATCGCTTGCGCCGAAGATGGCCGAATCGCCGGCGCAAGTGGTCGCGTTCCTCGAGGACCTCGCCCTGCGCGCGCGCCCGCACGCGGAAAAAGACTGGATGGAATTGCGTGCGTTCGCCGCGACTGAGCTTGGCATGCCGGAATTGCAGCCGTGGGATTCGACGTTCGCCGCCGAACGCCTGCGCCAGCAGCGATATTCGTTCTCGGAAAACGAAGTGAAGCAGTATTTCCCGCAAGAGGCCGTGCTGAAGGGTTTGTTCAAGGTCACGGAGACGCTGTTTGGCGTGAGCATCCGTCGCGATGAAGCAGCGGTCTGGAATCCGGAAGTACGTTTTTTCCGCGTCGAAAACAAGGACGGTTCGCTTGTCGCGCAGTTCTATCTGGACCTGTACGCGCGCGAAGGCAAACGCGGCGGCGCCTGGATGGACGACGCTCGTTCACGCCACAAACGCCGTGAAGGCGGTGTACAGACGCCCGTCGCGTATCTGACGTGCAACTTTTCTGCACCCGTTGGCGGCAAGCCCGCGTGCTTTACGCACGACGAAGTCATCACGCTGTTCCATGAGTTCGGCCACGGCCTGCATCACATGTTGACGCGCGTCGATGAACTCGGAGTGTCGGGAATTAACGGCGTGGAGTGGGATGCCGTTGAACTGCCGTCGCAGTTCATGGAGAACTTCTGCTGGGAGTGGGACGTACTCACCGACATGTCCGGGCACGTGGACACGGGCGCCACGCTGCCGCGCGAACTCTTCGACAAGATGCTGGCCGCGAAGAACTTTCAGAGCGGTCTGGGCACGTTGCGCCAGATCGTGCTTTCCATGTTCGATATCCAGCTTCACAGCGACTACGATCCGGCCGGCGCGACTAACGTCAACGACTTTGCTCGTGAAATCAACGAGCGCTTCCACGTTGTGCCGCAAGCGCCCTTCTCCCGTTGGACCAATACCTTCACGCATATTTTCGCGGGTGGGTATGCCGCCGGGTATTACAGCTACAAATGGGCGGAAGTGTTGTCGGCGGATGCGTACGCGGCATTCGAAGAGGCCGCGAAGCTTACCGGTGGATCGGTGCTCGATGCGACAACGGGCATTCGGTATCGTCGGGAAATTCTCGAGGTGGGCGGCAGCCGGCCAGCGATGGACTCGTTCAAGGCATTCCGCGGACGGGAACCGAATATCGATGCGCTGCTGCGGCATAACGGCATGTCGCCAGAGACTGCACATTGAGGTCAGGATGGCGGCGACGCTGTTTGCATGATTGAAGAAGACCGTTCCAGCGCGAGTTGGAACGGTTTTTTTATGCGGCTATCTTGCGGTCTTATCAGGCCGCTCTTTACCGATCCAGCCGAAAATTCACTTCCTCCGGCCGCCCTTGCAGGCTGAGTTTCGCCCGCATGGCAGGCGCGCGGCTAACTACCTTGCCTCGACGAAGCACAGCCGTACGCGCTGCACGCAATCGAATGGCTTCCACAGGATCACGGGCATCCAGCAGCACGCAATCCGCATTGTTGCCCACGGCAATTCCGTACCCTTCGATACCCAGGATCTTCGCCGGCGTTGTCGTGACCGCCTCGAACGCGGCGCGCATTGCGTCAATGCCCGTCATTTGCGCGACGTGCAATCCCATGTGCGCCACTTCCAGCATGTCGCCGGAGCCTAGGCTATACCACGGGTCCATCACGCAGTCGTGGCCGAACGCAACGTCCACGCCTGCAGCGATTAACTCCGGCACGCGCGTCATGCCTCGACGTTTTGGGTAGGTATCGGCGCGACCTTGAAGCGTGATGTTGATCAGCGGATTCGCGACCGCGGCCACGCCGGAATCGCGAATCAACGGGATCAGCTTGCTCACGTAGTAGTTGTCCATTGAATGCATCGACGTGAGATGCGAACCCGTGACGCGTCCCTGTAAACCCAAGCGATGCGTCTCCGCCGCCAACGTTTCTATATGACGCGACATCGGGTCATCTGACTCGTCGCAATGCATATCCACGCGCAGCCCCTTCTCCGCCGCGAACTCGCAAAGGATACGCACGGACTCGGCGCCATCGGACATCGTGCGTTCGAAGTGCGGAATTCCGCCGACAACATCCACGCCCATCGAGATAGCACGCTTAAGGTTCTCAAAAGCGCCCTTGCTGCGCAAAACACCGTCCTGCGGGAACGCAACGAGTTGCAAGTCCAGATACGGCTTCACGCGCCGCTTCACTTCCAGCAACGCTTCGACGGCAAGCAGACGCGGATCGCACACATCCACGTGCGAGCGGATCGCGAGCAGGCCACGCGCGACGGCCCAGTCGCAATACTGCATCGCCCGATCGATCAGTGCTTCCTGCGTCAGCTCGGGCTTCAGTTCACCCCATAACGCGATTCCCTCCAGCAGCGTGCCCGACGCGTTCACGCGCGGCAATCCGTAGGACAGCGTGGCATCCATGTGGAAATGCGCATCGACGAACGGCGCGGTGACAAGACAGCCCGCTGCATCAATTTCCTCCGGAGCGCTCGCCGCGAGCTGCGGCTCAATGGCAGCAAAACGGTCTCCTTCAATTCCGATGTCCACCAGATCGCGGGAATGCGCAAGCGCTGCGCGTCGAATGATCAGGTCCATGGGGTTGTCCTCTTTCCAAGTGTTTCGATGATTGTAGCGGGACAGAAAGCACGATTTTCGGTGTGCTGGCGACGTTAGCCATTTGGTCGACTGCACCAAGCTTCGCCGATCGATCACAGTTGACACTCCATTCGACCGAAGGACTGCGTGTATTGCACCGTTCGAGTCTCTCCGATGCTGAGTTGCGCGTGACCCAGTTCGAGTCAGATCAAATCAACCCGCTCCATTGATGTCTTGAGTTTTCGTATCCAATAGGATACAGTTCATCAAGGCATCCCATTTAACGCTCTTTGGGATCCACACGCATGACGAACACAATCAATCAAACGCACGACTTTTCGGTCTGGCTGTTGGGCGTGACTGATGTGTTGGCAAGAGCCGCCATCCTGGTTCGGATCAAACGCGCCGCGTTGGGAAATTTCGGCGATTGTCATGACGTCGGCGGCAGTGTGTGGGAAATGCGAATACACACCGGCGCGGGCTATCGTGTCTATTACGTGCGTGACGGCTTGACGGTTTATCTACTGTTGGCCGGAGGAAGCAAGCAAGGGCAGGCATTGGATATCGCCCGAGCGAAGGCCATGTGGCAACGAATCAGACAGGAACGGAAATGAACCCGACTCACATTTCAGCTTTCGACGCATCCGACTATCTCGATAGCGAAGAGGCCATCGCGGCCTATCTGAACGAGGCGCTCGCCACGGGCGACCCCGACATTCTCCTGGCGGCTTTTGCCGATATCGTGAAAGCGCGCGGCATGTCCAAAGTTGCCTCCGAAGCCGGCGTGCAACGCGAGAGCCTGTACAAGTCGCTGGCTGAAGGCGCGAAGCCCCGATTTGAAACCATCCAAAAAGTTGCCGCTGCGTTGGGAGTGAAACTGGTCGCCGTACCTGTGCATCAATGACGCCCTTCGCGTTGCGGGCTCATGATCTGCGGCTCAGGTAAGCTTCGCCCAAGCCTTAATTAATCGGGCCTCGGCTTATAGCGCTGAAAGGCCAACAACCGGCTACAGATCCACGCCTATGGCTCATCACTGACGAGAGTCAATCTCTGCACTAATCAAATGAAAATTGCCACTTGGAACGTCAACTCTCTCAAGGTCCGCCAACAGCATGTCATCGACTGGCTGGCAACGAGCGGCGTCGACGTGCTGTGCTTGCAGGAACTCAAGCTCACCGACGACAAATTCCCCGTCGCTGAACTCGCGGCCGTTGGCTACAAAAGCTGGTTCGCCGGGCAGAAGACCTATAACGGCGTCGGCATTCTCGTACGTGACAGCCTGGCGGTCGACGAAACCACGATCGTTCGCAACATTCCGGCATTCGAGGATCCGCAGCAACGCGTGATTGCCGTGACCGTCGGAGGCGTGCGAATCATCTCGGCCTATTTCCCCAACGGCCAGGCGCCGGGAACCGAAAAGTTCGCCTACAAGATGCGATGGCTGGAAGCACTTCGGGACTGGATCGAAGGCGAGATGAAGACGTATCCGCAACTCGCGCTTCTAGGCGACTACAACATTGCACCGGAAGATCGCGACGTCCACGACCCGAAAGCGTGGGAAGGCCAGAACCTCGTCTCGCCTGACGAGCGCGCGCATTTCGTGCAGTTGATCGAACTCGGTCTCACTGACACCTTCCGTATGTTCGAGCAGCCTGAGAAGCTTTACACGTGGTGGGATTATCGGATGCTCGGGTTCCGGCGTAACGCGGGACTGCGCATCGATCACATTCTGGTCACGGCGGAACTCGCCGCGCGGTGCACAGCGTGCGAAGTGGACAAAGTGCCGAGAAAGTGGGAACAGCCGTCGGATCACGCGCCAGTGATCGCAACGATTAACTGAGGAGTCGGGAACGGCGAGTGATCGCGGAAACTATGCCAAGCGCGTAGGCGACTGCGTTATGCCTTGCCTGCAACTTGGGGCTTGAGGCTGCTGTCTGGAAGAACCGTTGCGAGGGCGTCGTCAGACGCCCTCCGCTACTCACCTCAAGCGTCCAGATGCAGCTCCTGAATCTTGCGCGTGATCGTATTGCGCCCGATCCCCAGCCGCTCGGCCGCTTCCACCTTCCGGCCCCGCGTGAAGTCCAGCGCCTCGCGAATCACGGCAGCTTCAAAGCGGCGCGCGAGTTCGTCCATGACATCGGCGGTATTCTCGCGCAGTAATCGTGCGACTTCGGTCCGCAAGCCATTTTCCCAAACGCTCGCGGGAACGCCCGCAGGCGGCGTACCAAGCGAAGCCGGCAAACCGCCGACACCACCCGAAAGCGCCGAATTCGACCCGCCGCCGTTTTCCGCCGCAGACGCCGTCAACGCAGTGCTTTCGCCAGCGTATTCCTGAGTTGGTGTGAGATCCGGCGGCAAATCCTTTTGCTCAATCGTTTGCGCCGGCGCCATCACAGTCAGCCAGTTACACAGGTTTTCGAGTTGCCGCACGTTGCCGGGAAACGGCAGCGATGCCAAAAACCCAAGCGCATCTTCCGATACACGCTTCGGCTCCACGCCTAGATCACGTGCGCTTTTCTGCAGGAAATGTCGCGTGAGTAGCGGAATGTCTTCACTGCGCTCGCGCAACGCGGGTAAGCGCAAGCGAATCACGTTAAGCCGGTGATACAAGTCCTCTCGAAACAGCCCTTGCCGCACGCGCGATTCAAGGTTCTGATGCGTCGCCGCGATCACGCGAACATTCGCTTTCAACGGGTTGTGGCCGCCTACGCGATAAAACTGCCCATCGGATAACACGCGTAACAGACGCGTCTGCAGATCGAACGGCATGTCGCCGATTTCATCGAGAAACAAGGTTCCGTTTTCAGCTTGCTCGAAGCGCCCCTGCCGCATTGCCTGCGCACCCGTGAACGCGCCGCGCTCGTGACCGAACAGCTCGGACTCAAGCAGATCCTTTGGGATCGCGGCGGTGTTCAATGCTATGAACGGGCCGTTCGCGCGCGGGCTATGTCGGTGCAGCGCGCGCGCAACAAGCTCCTTTCCGGTGCCTGATTCGCCCGTGATGAGCACAGTGGCGGCGGAATGTGACAGACGGCCAATTGCGCGAAACATGTCCTGCATCGCTGGCGCCTGCCCGAGCATTTCAGGTGTTTCGGTGACGCTATTGTCGTAGGCCGCTTCACCGCGCATGCTTTCATCGACGGCGCGGCGGATCAGTTCAACCGCCTTGTCGACGTCGAACGGCTTCGCCAGATACTCAAACGCGCCGCCTTGGAACGCAGCCACGGCGCTGTCGAGATCGGAGAACGCCGTCATGATGATGACCGGCAAACCGGGCAACTTGTCGCGCACGGTTTGCAGCAATTCGAGTCCGGAACCGCCTGGCATGCGGATGTCGGACACAAGTACTTGCGGACTCTCCTGTTCGAGCGCAGTCAGCGCGTCCCGGACGCCGGAAAAACTGCGCGTAGCGAAGTTCTCTCTTGCGAGCGCTTTTTCAAGCACCCAGCGGATGGATTGGTCGTCGTCTACTATCCAGATCGGCTTCATATAGTTCGGCGAGATGTCTTCGTGTGGTTCGGTTTAAGCCCGTCGAAACGGTCAGGCGCTCTAGCGCTTTTCAAAATGTCGATGAACCCTCGTAATCGATCCTTAACTCCATGCTTCGGTGCGTCGATCGTTCATCGGTGTCCGGTCAGCCTTCGAACGGCAACAAGATGGTGAACTCGGTGCAACCGGGCTTGCTTTCCACTTCGATCAACCCATCGTGCTGCTGCACGAAAGTCTGAGCGAGCGTAAGACCCAGTCCACTTCCATCTTCCCGCCCGGACACGAGCGGATAAAAAATCCGGTCGCGTATCTCTTCCGGGATGCCGGGACCGTTGTCAGTGATATGCAAGTCCAGTGCCAGTTTGTGCAGGCGCTTGCCGATTGTCACTTTGCGCGCAATGCGCGTACGTAGTTCGATACGCGCATCGCCTTGTGAAATGCGTTCGCGCAACGCTTCCGCCGCATTACGCACGATGTTTAGCAATGCCTGGATGAGCTGCTCTTTGTCGCCTCGCAAGTCGGGCACGCTCACGTCGTAATCGCGATCAAGCGTAAGGCCACGCGGAAACTCCGCGAGAATCACAGCGCGCACGCGTTCGCATACTTCGTGAATGTTCACGTCACCAACAATATGCGGATGCCGATGCGGCTCAAGCAATCGGTCCACCAGTGTTTGCAGCCGATCCGATTCCTTGATGATCACCTGCGTGTACTCGCGCAACTCGTCGCGTTCACGCGCGCCTAACTCAAACTCGAGTAGTTGCGCTGCGCCTCGAATGCCGCCAAGCGGATTTTTGATCTCATGCGCGAGGTTGCGAATCAGTTGCTTGTTGACCGCGGTGAGATCATGAATACGCTCTTCGCGGTCGGTCTTCAAATGCCGCTCGTTCTCGAATAGCTCGAGCAGCACGTAATTCGGTGCAACTTCCAGATACGCGACTATCGCGTGAACATGCAGCGGCTCGCGGCCGGGACGTTCGAGCACGGCGTCAAGATGCGTTGCGTTGAAACGATGATCGGCAATCGACGCAATGGTCGTCACCAGTTCGTCTGCATTGGCGAACAGTTCGGGCCATGAGGTTTGAGCCAGTTGCTTGCGCGAGCGCTCGAGCATGGCTTCGGCCGACGGATTCGCGAATGCGATCTTGAGGCTCGACTTGTCGAGCACAAGTACGACCGTGGGCAGTGCTTCCATGCCCGGCAGCAAATGCGTAGCGACGAGCGTGGCGTCGTCGGACAACGAATTGTCGGGAGGACTCTTTCTCGCCTTGATGAGATTCTTGAGAACCATCGTGCAGTGAGACCCCGTCTTGAAACTTGTCAGGAGAAGTGCCGGCGATTAAAAAAAGGGACGGCACGCCGTCCCTTTTTGATCATCCGATACTCCTGCTTCGCGTCACGCAACGCACTTCTCCGTAAGACAGCGAACGAAGAAGCACGTGCGCCATGCAACGCGCTTTACAGCGAGTAGTACATTTCGAACTCGATCGGATGCACAGCCTGGCGATAGCGCTGCAATTCATTCGTCTTCAGTTCGATATACGCGTCGAGCATGGAGTCGGTGAACACGCCGCCGACCGTCAGGAACTCACGATCAGCGTTGAGCGCGTCCAGCGCTTCGTCGAGGCCGGCACACACGGTCGGGATCTTTGCATCCTCTTCCGGCGGCAGGTCGTACAGGTTTTTATCGGCAGCTTCGCCCGGATGGATCTTGTTCTGCACGCCATCCAGCCCGGCCATCATCAGTGCCGAGAAGCACAGGTACGGGTTCGCCATCGGATCCGGGAAACGCGTTTCGATACGGCGGCCCTTCGGGTTGGACACGTGCGGAATGCGGATCGAAGCCGAACGGTTTTTCGCCGAGTAGGCGAGCTTCACCGGTGCTTCGAAGTGCGGCACGAGACGCTTGTACGAGTTCGTCGACGGGTTCGTGATTGCGTTCAGCGCGCGAGCATGCTTGATGATGCCGCCGATGTAGAACAACGCGAATTCCGACAGGCCTGCATATCCGTCGCCGGCAAACAGGTTCTTGCCGTCCTTCCAGATCGACTGGTGAACGTGCATACCCGAACCGTTGTCGCCCACGACCGGCTTCGGCATGAACGTAGCCGTCTTGCCGTACGTGTGCGCCACGTTATGGACGATGTACTTGAGTTGCTGCGTCCAGTCGGCGCGTTGAACCAGCGTCGAGAACTTCGTGCCGATTTCGTTCTGGCCCTGGCCCGCCACTTCGTGGTGGTGCACTTCGACCGGAATGCCAATTTGCTCAAGCAACAGGCACATTTCCGAACGGATGTCCTGGAACGTGTCAACCGGGGCAACCGGGAAATAACCGCCCTTCGTGCCCGGACGATGACCCGTGTTGCCGCCTTCGAATTCCATCGACGAAGACCACGGTGCTTCTTCCGAACCGATCTTGACGAAGCAACCCGACTGATCTGCACTCCAGCGAACCGAGTCGAAAATGAAGAATTCAGGTTCCGGACCGAAGAAAGCGGCGTCGCCCAGACCCGAGCTCTTCAGATAGGCTTCAGCGCGCTTTGCCAGCGAACGCGGATCGCGTTCGTAGCCTTTGCCATCCGCCGGTTCCACCACGTCGCAGGACATCACGAGCGTCGACTCTTCATAGAACGGGTCGATGAACGCGGTATCCGCATCCGGGATCAGCAGCATGTCCGACGCTTCGATGCCCTTCCAGCCGGCGATAGACGAACCATCGAAAGCGTGGCCGCTTTCAAACTTGTCTTCGTCGAATGCCGAAACCGGCACCGAAACGTGTTGTTCTTTACCGCGCGTGTCGGTGAAACGGAAGTCGACAAACTTGACGTCCTCGTCCTTGACGAGTTGCATGACGTCGGCCACGGATTTGCTCATTACCTATCTCCTGATTAACAAAAGTCGACGAACTCAATTCGCCGCCTAACCGATTCGAAACCATCGGTAGAGTCAAAAGCAGCTTCCATGCCAAGTGCACCAGTATTGCGCTAAGCAGTTGAAGCTGCGCGCTTTTTCGGGGAAGCACCACCACCCTTCAAGGGGCTTACTCGATCAAAACCGCATTGTCATGCACATATTCGGTGCATCGGAAACTGAGACCCGTAACGTTAGCACCGATTCGGGGCAATTCAAATGCCTCGCACCAGTCCGATGCGTTCTATCACCCAGCCGACCACGCATGATCGAAGCGCCAACAGCACGCTAGAATGCCTGATTAAAATGTCCGATTGGAGACCTCGTCCATGAGCACGCTCGAGCAGTTGTACGCCCAGGCCACGCAACGCGCCGTTCAAGACCAGTTGCCCTACGCGGGCGCCATTCTGCCCGCGGAGGCTTTCGAACTTCTTCAGCTCGATCCTTCCGTTCGCCTGGTCGATGTGCGCACGCGTGCCGAGCTCGATTGGGTTGGCCGTCCGGCCATTGACACCGCCCAGTACTCGCACGTTGAGTGGATCCAATACCCCGGCTCTGTCCCAAACGCAGCGTTTATGGAGCAGTTGCGCGAAGTGACCTCGCCCGACACCCCCGTCCTGTTCCTCTGCCGTAGCGCCGCGCGGTCGAAACTCGCCGCAGTCCTGGCTCACAAGGAGGGTTTTACCAAAGCTTTCGACCTGCTCGAAGGCTTTGAGGGCGACAAGGACGGCCAGGGACATCGCAAAACCGTATCCGGCTGGTGCTTTCGTGGCCTGCCCTGGATCGGCGCTTGAATCCTCTGAATGCCGGGGCGACTCCGTGACTTGAGTGGCTTAAGCCGCTGCGCCCGGTTCAATCCCCACTATCTCGCCGCCGAGCGCCGCCACACCCTCACGTAACCGGGCAAACGCGGCGTTCGCCGCTTCCGGCTCACCTTTGACACCCAGATCAATGTGAGCACGCCCGTAAATCTCCCCGCGCGTCGCGTCACCGACGCTTGGCAAGCTGAACACGCGCACCCCCTCGAAATCGCGCTCGATTGACTCCATCAACGGCGTGATGCGTGATTCCGGTAGACCGAACACCAATACTGAACGCTCTACATAAGGCGTTGCGTGGTGAAGGTCCGCGAATTTCGTGTCCAGCACCCATTCAATCATTGGCCATGCCATGACAGGAAAGCCAGGGACGAAATGAATGTTCCCGACCGAGAAACCAGGGATCCGGTTATAGCTGTTCGGGATAATGCTCGCGCCCTTCGGGAACGTGCCCATGTTCAACCGATGCAGGTTCTCCGGCAAATTGAGATCCGCCGGTTTGTCACCCGCTGTTTCCCTGATCCGCGCCCGAATCAGTTCGGCTGCTTCCGGATGCAACTCAAGCGGCACGCCAAGCGCTGCGGCCGCGCATTGACGCGTGTGGTCGTCGGGCGTCGCACCAATCCCACCCGTTGAAAACACGACATCGCCCGATGCGAACGCGCGCTTGAGCGTAGCCGTGATGCGTTCACGGTCGTCGCCAATATATTCGGCCCACGCCAGCGACAATCCCCTCGCCGACAATAATTCGATAACTTTTGGCAGATGCTTGTCGGTCCTTCGACCGGACAATATCTCGTCGCCAATGATGATCATGCCAAAGCCCATGAATGCTCCCTGATCTTGAAATTAGCCGGAAATTCGGAACGTGGCCGCCGCGCCCGAACCGTTCAATGGAGGCGGCGCAGCGGTAGTTTCCGTCCGCAGGCGCTCCAGCGCATGCAGGCAATAGTGCGCGAACCAAAGCGCCGAAAAAACGAGAATGAATGCGTAGATCCAGATGGTTGCCGCCGCGATGACCGGAAACAAGGGCAGCAGCCACACCGACCACGCCCACAGCATGGTTGGCAACGAACCCAGCAGCCCGCTGATCACGCCGATCCCGAACAACGGCCAGCGCGCACGACGCACGATAGCCCGGCGCTCCTCTGCGCTGGCATGCAACGCGAGTGCGTCGTAAGTCATGACGCGATAAGTCAGCCAGCCCCACAAAACAGGCGGAATGATCGCGAAAAAAGGCGGGATCAGCCACAGCGGCAACGTCACAACCAGCAGAACAAGACATACGCCCGTGGTGATCACTGAATGCCCAAGACTCCCGTACCAGGAACCCCCGCGCCTCATTTCAAGCGACGCGTACTGACGCCGCGTCAGCAGCTTGATCACAGAAGGCATTGAAAGCGTCGCGATGAGCAGCAAAATGGTCACGACAATCAACGGAATCGCCATGATCACAATAAAAAACGGTGCAATCACCGCGTGCAGCGCCGAAAACCCGATCGAATCGAACAAGCGGTACATGGCGGAAGTGAGCGCCCAGCCATCAAGCCAGTTACGCGCGGCGCCTGTCAGCGTTTGCCAGAAAAACCACAGGAGAGCGCCCCATGCAACGGTCGCCACAGCGAACGGCATGAATGTCAGCCACAGCATTCTCGGGTGAAAAGCGTTCGCGAGCGCGCGCACGAACGAACGCAGCAAGTCATTCATGCAAAGGTCGTCTGAAAGGGAAAGAAGACAGGATAAACCACTGAGCGCATGGCGCGCTGCTCGTCCGTTTGGCTAACGCTGCCAGTCAAAACAACTTCGCCGGCTGGAAGCCGGCGAAGTTGTTTTGACGAGGACGGAGACGCAAAAAACTGAGCAGGTTCCAACAAAACACACCCGCTCAGACAGGAGCGCCTGAACGAGCCGGTTTTGATCAAGTATGGCTGCTTAAACGGCGGCTGTGTCCGAATCCGAACCCGGTGCGCTGGTTGCCCGATGTGACGCGATGCGCTCGCCAATGCGCTTGAACGCTAGCCAGTGCTGCTCGAAGAAGCCATCGCCGTAATTGCGTCCGGGTTTGTCGGCAACCGACAGTTGATCGCGAATGCCGGTCGGCTCAAGCTCCCGATTCCACGACACGCTTCTGAACATCATGTCCCACCACGGTAGCAGGACGCCAAAGTTGCATCCGTACGTGGTGCCCTCGTGACCATAGCCAATTGCATGGTGCCGCCGATGGAACGTCGGGCTGACAAGCAAGCGCTCGCCAAGCCAGCCGAAGTGCATCCGAATATTCGCGTGCTGCACGCTTTGCATCAGATTAGTGATGGCGACCAGCACCACGAACTGCGACGGTTGTACACCGATCACCAACGCCACAGCGGCGAAAAAGCCTGCTTGCATGATGTTGTCGAGCAGATGATTCCGGTCGTCAGTCCACAGCGACATCTTTTGCTGGCTGTGATGGACCGCGTGCAATTCCCACCAGATGCCAATCCGGTGTTCCATACGGTGATACCAATACCCGGCGAAATCGAGCACGACCAGGTAAATAGCGAACGCGATGATCGGCTGGGAAGTCACGCCCGGCCAAAGATTGTCGAGTTCGATATTGGCGATGTTGTGCAACCGCAGCCAACTTTGAAAGCCATCGAAGAATGGCTGGAACGTGAAGAAAAAGAACAGGTTCAGAATGCCCAGTTTGACGATCCATGTATATAGCGCGTCCACTCGCACGCCTTTCCTGTTCTGCCACTTTTCGGCAGGCCGCAAGGCTTCAAGCGGTCGCAGGATCGCGTACATGACCAGCACTTCGAGCACGCCCACGATCACCCAGTAAAGCGCGTCATAGGTGTCTTCGTCGTAACCCATCAGGCCGGCCTTGAACAGAAAAGGCTGCACGAT
The DNA here is from genome assembly GCF_964252755.1 of Caballeronia sp. LjRoot29. Taxonomy (NCBI): domain Bacteria; kingdom Pseudomonadati; phylum Pseudomonadota; class Betaproteobacteria; order Burkholderiales; family Burkholderiaceae; genus Caballeronia; species Caballeronia sp. LjRoot29. Next base: position 104,223 of record NZ_CAXUPU020000028.1, read on the forward strand.
GTCGATGTACAGCCACGTCTGCAGCGTTGAGACGAACGTGTCGAACAGGGAAAAAATGGAATGAAACATGGTGCTCCGTTACTGTTACCAGGTGCCGCCGTTTCCCTTGCGGCACCTCAACCTTCAATTCAAGCGCTTCTTCGTCCGTCGATCTCAGCCGCCATTCGGGCCTGTCACCGGCGCGCGGTCGAAAAAGTAGATGCCATGCGGAGAACGGCCCACAGCGATTGTCTGGATAAGCTTGCGATTTGTCAGATCAATAATGCCAATCTTCTTCGCAAACCGGAACGTAACCCAAAGATAACGCTTGTCAGCGGAAAGTTCCATATCGTCCGGACCGGGCAGCAAACCCGTGATGTCGCCGACATTCGTCAACGAGTCTTGATCGATGATGCTGATCGTACTCGCAACCCGGTTTGACACCACGACGTGTTTACTGTCCGCCAGCGAGCGGAAGTTGTGCGCGCCATTGCCCGTCTTGATCGTCTTCACGATCTTCTGGTTACGCCAGTCCACCACCGCGACGTAGTCAGCGCCCGTCATGCCCACCAGCAGGTATTTGTCACCCGGGGTCATCCACAGGCCGGCAGGCACTGGCCCGACCTTCATCTTCCATTTCACCGTTTGAGTTGCCAGGTCGATCGCCGCAACTTCGCCGGATACCTGCAGCGAGATGAGCGCCGTCTTGCTGTCATTCGTGAATGCAATGTGGCTAGGCATGACCGCCAGCGGTATGCGCTTGGCGATCGAGATATTCGCGCCGTCGTAACGGTAGATATCCAGCCTGTCGAGTCGCAAGCCGGTCGACACGAACCACTTCTTGTCTGGCGAAAATCCGACTTGATACGGATCCTCGATGTTTTCAACCCAGCGTTGCGGCTTGCCCGTCTTCGGGTCGATGAACATCAGATTGTTCGACACCGAATTCGCCACGATCAGCGACCCGTTGTCGGGCGTCGCCATCAAATGGTGCGGTTCCTTGCCGGTCGGAATGGTCGACACAACCTGGCGAGTCGCTTCGTCGATGAGGCTCAGGGTCGCCTCGCCGGAATTCAGCACGATCACGTTGTTGGCGTAAACCGGTGCGGTGACAGAAAAAGCAACGATTGATGCAGCGGTGGCAGCAGTGGCGCGCGAGAAACAAGTACGGAGAGAATTGCTCATGAAAACCCAGGTCGGAAAACAGCCGTCATTGTAGAACGTTTGCACTGGCCAGAGTGTTGATCCAGAACGGGTTTTTGGCATTTTTCGACATTGACGCCGCAAATGCCCCGGAAGCCGGTCCGAAGCATTTATCGAAGCTGTGTTCCCGGTCCTTCTTGACACAGAATCACATACAAATGGAGCGCGCTGGAATGGAAAAAATACGCGACAAAAAATGACCGTTTTTTAGTTTACTTTGCAATCCAAATTATATTTTCTTCACTGCGATCACTTTAGGAAAGATCGTGTATTTCGAAAACACGATAACCGCGATCATCCCGACCTTCTGAGTCCGGACGTAGCAATGCAGGAAGGCTGTCCGACGCCCGAGCGGGCCAGAACTTACGAGGCGGGAGATCCTCGTTCCAAGGAACGATCGCGTCCAAATGCCTCCCTTTACAGCAGGCAGGCATTCACGTGATCGAATCCACCGATCAACCCGACATGTATTTGTCAAATTGTTAGACATCCTTCTTTCATGAATAGAATCTTTAAAGCAGTCTGGAACGAATCTACAGGCACGTGGGTCGCGGCTTCCGAAACGTCGAAGTCGAAGACCAAGCGGTCGTCGGCGCGCAAGCTTGCGATAGTGCAGGCGTTGATAATTGGAGTTGGCAGCCTTGCTGTTGCGTCTGGCGCTCATGCTGCTGACGACTGGGCAGCTGAGGGCACAGGTGCTAACTCCACCATCGTTGGACCTAATGCCTCCACGAATCCGGACAATGCTTCGGGCGAAAATTCGGTCGCGATTGGCTACGCCACGCGCGCGAAAGCTACTGGCGCGACAGCCACCGGTTCCTTCGCTAACGCAAATACGGGCGCCAGCGCGTACGGCATGGGGGCAAATGCGTCGGCAAATGCATCCACGGCTTTGGGTGGCGGAACCTACGCGAGTGGCGACAGCAGTGCCGCAATAGGGACAAAGGCAACAGCAGGCGGCGCCCGGTCCGTCGCGGTTGGTGCAGAATCGACGGCCGCCGGAAACAGCGCAACAGCGCTCGGCGACACGGCTTCGGCCGTCGGCGAACAATCGACCGGTATTGGCGCAAACGCGGTTGCAACAGGTGATGGTTCAAATGCCATCGGTGCATCCTCACAGGCGCAGGGAAGCAATGCTATTGCTTTCGGCACGGGTGCAAACGCACAGGCCACTGATTCGGTCGCTATTGGCACCGGTTCTGCTTCAGCGGCAGCAAACGCGGTAGCGCTCGGCGCATTGGCTACTGCTTCGGCAGCCGATGCAATTGCCATTGGCACGTCTGCACAAGCACAGGGCGCAAACTCGATTGCTGCCGGTTACAAGGCTGACGCTCAAGGCGAAAGCGCAGTCGCAGTTGGCAACTCCTCCACGGCGTCCGGCGC
>NZ_CAXUPU020000029.1:0-105666 GCF_964252755.1 Caballeronia sp. LjRoot29
CGCGGTCTCCGGCGTCTGGTTCATGCCGGGAATGAGGTTCGCGAGTGGGATAAACAGATACTTCACGGCGAGGCCAGCTTGTCGCGAAACCTTGGTAGCGGTCGCGGCACCGGGCGACACGGCGTATACGGCCATGCCGGAAGGTAGCCGGCGGGCCAGCGCCGCGACCCACCAAGCGACAATGAGCTTCGCGTCGGCATACGCATTGTTGGGCACGTACTTCACGTTCGGCCCGTTGCGCAGCAGGGCTTCCATAGCAGCGGTCAGGTCGCCCTGGTGGTATTTCGCAGCGAGTGCGTCCACGTCGGTGTACTTGAACATGGGTACGCCCCCTCGGGCAGGTTCCGCGCTGGCGATGACGATCCGCGCGTTGGGGCTAAGAAGGTTAGCGCGAAGCAACCCGACAGTCAGTTCATGATGGCCGATGAGCGGGGCCTGAGAAGCCTCGACGCCCGCCGCAGTGATCATGCGCGCCTTGCCAGGGACCATCCCGGCATTGAGCAGTAGGAAATCGATCGGCCGACCTCGCTTGACGAGTTCGGCGAGGGCGGACTGAACGCTGGACGGCGTGTCCAACTCCAGCTCCAGCGGCGTGAAGACCTGTCTTTTGGTTTCCGCCGCGAGCTGAGCGGCCGTTTCCTGGACTCGAGTCAGCCTGCGGCCAGTGACGATGATCTCGCGGTAGCCCCCGACGGCGAGCAAGCGGGCTGCCGTGTAACCGAGCCCGGAGGTGGCACCGGTGACGAGCACGATCGAATGTTCCATGGGCGTCTCAGTGGTGAAGGGGGAGGTCGAGTCGTGAGGCCTCGCGAGGCCCGGACGACTTGCTAATTTAGAACTATTCGGTTATATATTGATGCGATAAAAGTTGTCAAGGAGTTTTGAACCATATGATTCAAAATACCGCTAGGCCAGTGGGGCGACCGCGCAGCTTCGACGAGACGCGGGCGCTGGAAAAGGCGACTCAGGTGTTCTGGTCGAACGGCTACGACGGAGTGACGATTGACGATCTCGTCGCCGGGATGGGTGTGGGACGGCCGAGCCTGTATGCCGTCTTTGGGGACAAGCGGGCGATATTCTTGCGCGTCCTTAAGGCGTACGCAGAACGAAAGGGCGCATCAGCCGCGAAGGCGCTCCTCTCACCAAAGGGGCTTCGCGACTCGATCACCGGCTTTCTGAGGTACGCCGTCGAAAGTGCGACCGAGAAAGGGTCGGCCCGGGGCTGTCTTCTGATATGCATCGCGCCACTTGTGGACGACGCTGAGGTCCGGCAGTTTCTGCAAAAAGCGGCGACTGGTGGCGCCGCGCTGGTGGAAGGTCGTTTCCGGGACGCGATCACTGCCGGTGAAATCCCGCCTGACTTTCCTGCGGCCGTCCGCGCGCTCCAAGTCACCGATTTAGCGCGTGGGCTGACCATGCGTGCGCAGATGGGCACATCGCGCAAGACGCTCCTCATAGATGCTGAGGAAGCGGCCGACTTGGTGCTCCAACCGCGGCGTGGAAACGCGGGGCCAGAAAGTTGACGCCGGCGGTTAAGGGGCGTTGCGGGGCAGTAGGCTTTGGTAGTTGCCGCTCCGTGCGCCCCACAAACCCGATCAAGATCACGGTACAGCGAGCGGTTTTGCTAGCTGTTGCCGCCGATTCCGGTTAGTCCAATCAATTCCATGCTTTCGAGTCTAACTAACCGCGCGTTAGTCCAACCAATTCCGTTAACCGACAGGACGCCGGTGGAGCCGATGAAAAATTGATGCGAAGTGGCCCGGATTCCGACAGGAGTCGACATGCGTTCTGTCAAGAAAGGAGGCGCGTGAACTCGACCAGCAACCCTGCTCCGACCACGCTTCCAGCTGCCTGCTCGATCACCGATCGCATGCTGTACATCGTTTCCCGGATGATCGCAAATCGAGGTCTAGGCGACTTCGCTTGAGCCTCGATGGTTGCTATGTCAGCTTCGACTTCGCCCCGAGCCTCAGCCGGCATATTGAGCGCGTCCAGCTGTTCCCGCAGTCGCGCCATCAGGGCCGAGACCGCGACCAGGTCAGGTGGTGCCTGCACAAAGGTTTGCGTAGAGTCTGTCGTTGCCTGCTGGACCTGAGACTGTTGCATGCTGTGGATGACCGTCTGGTTCTGTGCGTAATACGCGACTGGAGCCGGCGTGGGCGGCTCAGGCATGCGCCGCTTCTCCTCATCCGAAAACGTCATGTCCTCTCCCAGCACGCCGCTGGTTTCCAGCCTCAGCGACCAGTCCAGGACGGTGTTGCGCACGGTATCGATAACGCCTTGAACGGCTGCGCCGCTGATGGCGGTCGCAGGTTGCATCTTGGGTCCTCCTCTCATCGCGTCCATCAAATCTCTCTCGACTTGTGGGACGAACGTCACCATGAATTCGCCCGATTTAGACGTCTCTGCAACCATGCTTTCCAGTTTCGCGATAGGGTCGAATATTGGCCGTTTCGACAGTCGCTCCGCCCACTTCGGTTCGGCAAATCTCAGCGGTTGCCAGCCTTGGTAGTAGGGATTGAAGACCTTGACCGAGCCGGAGAGCAACCGGTACTCCGGCAGTTGTTGGGCATCTTTGTACCCATTCATTTCGGCATCGACCCACTTTTCAAACTCGGCGACTCCGAGTTTTCGGGCGACGACAAAGGCCATGCGCAGCAGATGCGACACGCTGCCTTGGGTGTTCAACGCTTCGCGCTGTAGCTCTAAAACAAGTGAGGCCATCACACTCTCCATGTGGGGCAACATCGCAGTTATTTATGGCTGCATGGGTAGGAGGCAGCGAACGCCTGCGTAACGAACGGGCCAACGGGAAAGTCCCATTATTTGGGCGCGGAAATTCACTGAATGCCTCGGAATTGATTTCTTTAAACCGCGTCTCCGGGTCGCTGCAGACGCATAAGGGGCACAGTCGGAAGAACGCATTCGCTGTCAGGCGGCGATCGATCGGATTCCTCCGCAGATTCAGCGACATCCGTGATTGGAACGGGCTTTCCCGTCCAGCCGCATTTGTCGCAGGTCGGTCGCTCCCATTCAATTTCTGGATCGTCCTTATGGAAACCGCGCTGCGGTGACAGTCGCTGCGACCCACATGCTGGGCACTGCTCCGGCACACCGCGAATATGCTGAATGACGGCCGAGGTGCAAAGGCCGATCGCGTTTTCAGTAGATGAAACCGCCGCTTCCGCGTCATGCCAGTGCGAGGCCTTGGCATGTGTCAGCCAGTTCGTGAATTTCCACGCGCTTTCGAGCAGGGTTTTGAACAGGTGCCGCCTATGCTCGTGTGATGCGCCCGCAAGCGCGACGCTGCAGATGTGATCCGCCCACGCCTTCAAATCCGCCTTTTTCGGTGGCTCCTGGTCTGCGGTCCAGGGCAGTGCTGTTTGCGCCGCGTTGCTGAAAGTCAGCAACGCTTCCCGGCATCGGACACCGATCGACTGATAGTCGTTGATTTCCTGCGCCTGCGCGAGAGCGTCGGACGCTTCTTGCATGTAGCGATAACACTCTGCAAAAGGCTCGATTGGCAGCGCGGACAGTTTCTGCCGATCGTTACGCGGAATACGGAGGCAAAGGCCAACATGGAACGTGAGTGCCAGATCCATATTCGGAAACTGGTCCTGCGAGTACAGGTTCATCGGCTCGGTGATAACCCACCAGCGATTAACATTGGTGTGAACGTCCCACACGTCATGCCGGATGTGCAGCACGTTTTCCGCATACACCTTCTGGACCATTTTTACGGCTAGGTCTGGAGCCTGCCATTCCATATAGCTCGTAACGTGGTCAATCTCTGCTTGCGTAGCGGGTAGCATGCTGTTTCCTGTTGTCGATTTATTTTTCGCTGAGTGTCGAAAAAGTCCGAATCCTGAGGGCATCCCAGTTCAATGGAGCGACGCATGCCCCGCGCGCAGTCAGGTTGCCGATCGTTACTTTACGCCATCCGTACTCGCCAATACCCCCTATTACTAATGCGGTAATTGGGCGATGGCTATATCGGGAGTTGTGACCTCTCACTGGCCGGTTTTGTCAGTGGCAGGGGTCACGCCAATCCGCTCGCCCAGCAACTCACGCATCGCGCTTTCAAGCGCCTGGAGTTTGGTACCAATGGGCTCGGTTTGCTCCCAAAGGTGCCGTGCCATGTGCAGTGCTTCCGAGCCGTCCTTGCTTCGCCCGAAGTGAAATTCCCACGAGCGGGCGATCAAAGACAGCTCGTCACTGATTTCTCTGCATAAGACGACGATCTCGGCGGGTAAGTCCATGTAGTGCGCGGTTATCGAAGCCTTACATGCGAGAGCAGCCCCCTTCGTCCGCTCCGCTGCCAACGCGGAACCCTCACTAAAATTTGCCAATCGAGATCGGGTTCGGGCGAGCGCTGGAACCGTTGGCAGAATGCTCCGCCTGGCGTGTCGCCATATTTTTATACTATGTTCGCGACGAAGCACACCGATGACGGTCGCGAGTGGTACAAGTTTCCGTCCATCGACGCTATACCGCCCGAGATTTTCTACGAATATCCAACTCGCGATCTGGAATTTCGCAGAGCGCATGGGCATTCCGAATTCGAGATCATCACGCTCGATCTAAAGCAAGCTTTAGACGCCTTACCTCCGGGCGATGGACTAACCCTGAATCCGGCTCGTTGGTGCCGTGTGCGTCAAGACTTGAGTGAGGGATGGACATACATGCCGTGGATGGGATCCGATGAAGAAAAGCCTTCCCTCATTGATGGCCGGCATCGTATCGTCGCTATGATGAAATTTCTCGAACTCGAGAAGGCACCCTTCGTGGTTGAGTCGTGCCACGTGCCTGTGATTCGCGCATGGTTTGACGTCAAACCTGCCTGACCCTTCAGCCGCCAATGAACTACCCTTTCCCAAGAGGCTAGGAAGAAGCCCCAGATGATTGATAACCCGTATCCGAACGATTGGCGCGAATTGCAAAACGGCGTATGCCGCCTGTTCAATGAAATCGGCTTAACTGCATCCGTAGAGAAAGACATTCAAACCCCGAGAGGTACCGTTGCCGTCGACGTTTATGCGGTCGATGAACAGAGCGTTGACAAGATCAGGTACATCGTCGAATGCAAGAATTGGGGCAGCGCCATTCCTCAAACTGTCGTGCATGCATTCACAACGGTGATGGCGGAGACGGGAGCTAACATCGGCTTCATCGTATCGCTTCATGGCCTTCAGGCCGGCGCAATACGCTACACAAATAACACAAGCACCCACGGACTAACCTACCTAGAACTCCAGAAGCGTTACCTTCCGGTGTGGTGGGAGCGCCATTTCTGTCCCGCGGTTGGTGATGCCGCGGACGATTTGATGCAATATGTGGAGCCCTTCAACGGCGCCCGTGATCGGCAACTTGCTCTGCTCTCTGGAGCGAGCCGGCAGAAATACAAAGACCTAGTGAACGAATTCGGTACGTTCGGTATGACGCTGAGTTTCTTCAACATCGGGCAATATATCAACGCACGGCGAAGCCCAAACTTCACGGGAGACCTGTTAGTCCCATCGGAAGACGTTGAGACCTTCAAAGAGAAAATGCTCATGAAATAGTCGGCCTTGCAGAAGTTCGTGAGGCCTCGCCTGGCTTGGCGATGCAGTTAGTTGGCGGGTAATAGAACTCCCAGAACGAATATCGATCTGATAAAGATTCTGGGAGTTTCGGAGTGGTCGCCCATGAGCACGCCTGATTTCTTTCGTAGCCGTCTGGACGCGATGATCGATCTGCGTCACCCGCTTGCCGTGTTGGCAACGAAGATGTCGTGGGCTTCAATCGAAACGACGCTTGCTCCCCTGTTCGAGCGACGCTCACGCGATGGGCGGGTGAGCGAGGCGGTTGACCTGTTTGGCTCGAACTCGCTGGAACTTGCTGGTGGCGTCAGTGCGGCTGGACGTCCGCGCCTGCCTATGCGGCTGATGGTGGGTCTGCTGTACCTGAAGCACGCCTACAACGAAAGTGACGAAACGGTGTGCGAGCGCTGGGCGCAGGACGTGTATTTCCAGTTTTTCTGCGGCGAGGAGTATTTTCAGCCGCGCCTGCCGTGTGACCCGACCAACCTGGTGCGCTTTCGACAGGCGCTGGGCGAAGCCGGTGTCGAGGAGTTACTTGCGGCGACGATCGCGGCTGCGGTGCAGATGAAGGCGGTGACGCCGGTCGAATTCGAGCGCGTGATTGTCGACACTACGGTTCAAGAGAAGGCGATTGCGTATCCGACCGACAGCCGTCTGCTTGAGGTGTCGCGGGCCAGACTCGTGCAGTTGGCGCAGCGCGCCGGGTTGGCGTTGAAGCAAACTTACGAGCGTGAAGGCAAGCGGCTGCGGCGCCGCGCAGGCGGCTATGCCCATGCGAAGCAGTTCAAGCGCCTGCGTCGTGTACTCAAACGTCAGCGCACAGTCTTGGGACGGTTGCTGCGCGATATCGAACGCAAGCTGTCCGGGGCTTCGGACGAACGGCAGGCGCAACTGCACGTCTGGCTTGAGCGGGCCTGGCGCATTTGCCGCCAACGTCCAAAGGACAAGAACAAACTCTACGCACTGCATGCGCCTGAAGTTGAATGCATCGGGAAAGGAAAGGCGCGCCAGCCCTACGAGTTCGGCGTCAAGGTGAGCCTCGCGATCACGGAGAAACAAGGGTTGATCGTCGGAGCGCGGACGTTCCCCGGTAACCCCTATGACGGCCATACGCTTGCCGAGCAACTCGAACAGAGCTCCGTTCTGTTGCAGGATCTGCCCGGTACACCGCAGCCGAAGACCATATTGGTCGATCTCGGGTTTCGCGGCGTCGACGCGGAAGTATCATCAGTACACCTGATTCATCGTGGCAAACACAAGACGCTGACCAGCACGCAGCGCCGCTGGCTCAAGCGACGACAGGCGATTGAACCGATCATCGGCCATGTGAAGCACGACCACGGTATGCGTCGTTGCTGGCTCAAAGGGCAAACCGGCGATGCGCTGCATGCCGTGCTGTGCGCCACGGGCTACAACCTGCGCTGGCTGTTGCGTGCGATTGTTCGCCTGGGGCTGGGGCCCATCTTTTTTATCCTCGCCTGGCTGCATTGGATCGTTAATGTCCCGTCGCATCCGCTGCTTTCGCACCGGAAACGCTTCCGGCGCCTATCCTTCCCGCTCCCACAAAATGTCCCGGTCGGGGTCGTGCGTTAAGCAAACTGAATTTTGCAGGGCCGACGAAATACTGGCCAGAGTTTAAATGGAGGTCCAATACCTTTCGGGAGCTTCTCGAGGAGATCATAGTCAACGTGAACTTTGTCACCAACGAATCCAACAAATTGTTTGGCAGAAACATTTTTAAATCGGACCAAGACCCACCCTCACAAACCAGCTCGTGACAGGGATTCCGATCGGTTAATGGCCAAAGCGCGAGAATAGCCCTGACGAGTGGATGTGGTTCCCAGCTAAACAATCCTGAACCCCGTCGAACGAAGGCGGTCCTGACGTCTCAACTTTTCAGCGAACGTATCGATCACCTCGACGGGAAAACCTGTACTGCCTATCGTCAAGCGTTTGATGCTCTAAGAAGGTAAGCGCTAAACGATAGTTCAAATGCGCTTGAAAATTGTGGACTACGTCACCTATCGGGTTTCCGTCATGATCAAATCCCGGCGTTTCGACAACTTTTGCTACCGATGGCTTGATCCTGTTTTGTTCTTGCCGCCACAACTCAGCTACATATCCTGAGAAGCTACCATCGTGAAAATATACACACGAGGATGCGGAATGCAGTTGCAGTTTGTTCATCGATATAACATCGCGAGAGCTTCTTATTATAATTGTATTTCTCTTCATCCCGCGCGTCCTATACACCGCAGGATCTAGCAGAAGAAGGCTGCGGTCTGCGCATAGGGGGAATAGCACCAGCAATCCGGGAGTGTCGTAGCCCAAAACACCCCGGTACTTCACATCTCGATAGTGAGCGTTATAGAACACTACCGGCGCGTCGCTAAAAATGAAAGGACGGTTGGTTTTGTTGATTAGGAGCACAGGAACGAGATCCCGCAAGATCTGAGCGCTCTCCATTGCTACGTCCATTTCTAAAACTTGGGCGTCGATCACATCGTAGTCAATTGCCGCTGGCGAAAGCTCTGCATGATCTCCGGCGACATCAGTTCTATCGTGACCTCCGTTGCTCGCAATCTGCGAAAGCAGCTCGGCTAGCTTATTGCGCATCGGTTCGCCCGAGTCTCTCGCAGCACGCGTACGTGAGCGCTGAAGTGCGAGCCAAATCAGGATCTGATCGATATCATTTCCGGTCATCTGCGTTGGGTCGGGAACGATCTGCAAGGCACGTAATGAGGCACTGCACGCGCCTTCAATCTCGCCTAACGCAGCCTCAATCTGGTCGTTACCATAAAACCACGATTTGCTGGCTTGACTTTTAATTGGCGCTTTCGAAACCGTCTTGCCTGTCGAAACCGTTAGTGCGCATATGCTCCGTCCGTCCTTAGAAAAATATCTGAAATAGAACTGAGGCACGTAGTGGTGGTTTTTTCTGGAACTCATTCAATTTGGATCGTTGGCGGCTAGTGGCCATTGTCTATCGATCATTGATCGATGGCGTACTCATCTCATTTGTCCGTCTCGACTTCGAGCCGACTACATGCCTGAGTTTGTACCGCCGGATGTGCTATCACATTCGACGACAACTGTTTGATTAAGATGGCGGCCTCGTTCACTCGAGCGACCAACTGCGCACCCTCCGTGGGATGGAAGCGCTTGACCTTGTGTGCCTGTCCTCTTACACGGGGTAGATCCCGAATCAAGTGCTCCAAGTCAGCGCCGAGGGTTGCTGCTTTGACATATTGATGGACGAGTGCTCTTACCCTTGAGCGCTCAACCGCGGGTAACGATGCTTTTTCGTTGCTGACGAGCTTCAAGATCACTATCGCGTTCCCGTCATGCATAACTTTGTGTTTGGTCCGCTTTGCCTGTAAGCCTTTATGTCGGAGCATCCCGTAGACTTGACCTACCGCCCAGGCGATCTGATCATTCGGCATGCGCGACGTGCTGGACATCACTACATCATCGCAATGTCTAGAATAGGCTGTGACTCCCCGCTCCATCAAGCGACGTAAGAGCTTGGGCTCGACATCCCAGAGGGCTAGATTCGCGAGATAGCCACTTGTCGGCGCGCCCTGTTCAAGGTGACCATTTCGTGTTGTTACAGCAGTTAGGACTTCAGCGACCTCTTCAGAGAATGCAAAAAAACGACGCCATACGTCGAAGACGATCTCGGCTGTTACGCTTGGATAGAATTGGGTTATATCTTCTTTTATGACGGTGGCAGCGCCTGCGTGGAGTTCAACGTTCGATTTGTAGTCTTTGCCCGGAACGCCACCCGTTAGATACGGTGGGTAGATGACCCGACGCAGTATCGTCTGGTTAAGTCTTTGAAGCACAGCTTTGAGAGGTTGCCGCGTGTCATAGACGATACGCAAAGAACCATCTTCCTTCGGAATCCGTTGTGCAATATAGTACATCCCCGATGCGCGATGGGCGAGGTCGCGCAGAGCATCGGGACTCATCTTGAGAGACCGTCGTAAGGACTCCAAAGATTGAACGCGATCGTGAGGATATGACGGCGGAATCATGATCGATGAATGAGTTCAAGCGCGAGCGTTGAAAATTGTTGTTCTGTCTGCGCATCGAGACCGCGGAGTTCGCTTGCGTCAGACGCCAAGAAGATAAGTACAGGCATCGGCACCGCGAGCACGTTTGCAAGCTTGCTTACAATGTCGAGTGTCGGCTCGCGCTGCTTGTTCTCAATTCGAGATAAGTAGGACACGGATATGTCAGCGCCCTCGGCAACCGCCTCGAGCGACATGTCCTTCGCTGAACGACAAAGTTTTAAGGCTTTTCCGATATTCATATATTCACAACAAAAGTACGGGCCTTGTGTACATGGTCATCATTTCAAGAACGTCATGACGTTTGTCACTACGCTCAGCAGTGCCGCAAGCACCTGCAAGGCATCAGATGCCAAGCGGCGTGGATCGCAACCTGCCTTGTCGATCTCCTGCTTCAGTTGATCGACCTTGAACTGCATTTCACAAAATACATCGGTGTCGAGCTGACCGTGATGCTTGTGCAAGAGCTTTTCAAGCTCCTGAACAAGGTTCTTTAAATTACACATAGGTGTTCTCCGTCCAGGCACTATGCCTGCCGCCCAAGAGCAAAGACCGGAAAGGAGTCGCTCAACACCGCAAGGCCCGTAACCGACGAATGAGGTATTTGCCGCCCCTTACGCATTCGATGCATCAGGTTCGGACCGAGAGCCTAGATCCGGCCATTGGTCGCTACCTGCCGCACGCGATGCGTACGAGACCAGCACCTCGCAGGAGACCGCAGTTGCCTGCGCTGTTCCTATAGCCAGATGACGGGACATCCAGCGCCGAAAACTATCGGCAGCTAGCGGTCAATTTCTTAGACGTTGGAGAAAACTTAAAGAACACATGAGCGGAACGCTCATCCAGGTCCCATTAAAGCAGAGCAATCGTGATCTGTCAAATTTTTTGCCTGTCAGGCAAAAGTCGGCGGTTTATGTTTCTGTCGCGTGAGCCTCCGATACCGGCAATTGGTAGAGTCTGTGGCTTGCAGCGACGCCAGGACTAGAAGACATTCCCCGAAGTACAGATCTGGCCACATGCAGAGTGTTATTGCGTGTGGCTTGCAGATCGGGTGACGTCAGCGTTCAGGTGGATTAGCCGTCGACGGTCAAAGTCAGCAAGGGAAAACTCCCCTTCGCCAGCACCCGCATCAACCGCTGCTTGGCCCCCTCGATCCGGTGCTTGGGCAACGCGGCCAACTGCGCATCGTGCAGACGAAGGATCAACTCGACCCCTTCGCATTCTTCTTCGGCAAGTCGCCATTCGTCGGTCGCAGCAGCGTGCTTGATCACCGCCTTCACCGCCGACTCAGCGCGCGCAAATTGTTCGGTGTGCGTTACTCGCTGATCGGGAGCTAGCAAATCGTACGCGACGTACACCGTCTTCAACAGCTCGGCGATGAGGTCAGCGTTTCCCTTCCCGTGCCGCAAGGCAACGAGCGCCAAGTGATTGTGCAGCGACACCTTGCTGGCGAGCTCCGCGGACATGGGCAGCAACATCGCTCGCGTGAGCGGTGGGGTCGTCCGCCCGGCCTTACGTTTTTTTGGTTTACTCGCCATCGTCCCTTGACGGTCAGTTACCGCGCTCAGTTGTCACGCTTTCCGGTTGTCGCCGATTCGGCACGGCGCGCGTAATAGCCGGCCACCTCCTCGAGCACGCGCTTTTTCTCGGCCTGCACGTAGATCGACGTCGTCTGCAGCGATGCGTGACCCAATACCTTTTGCACGACATCAACCGGGACCTCGTCGGCCACCGACTGGGTCCCAAAGGTGTGGCGCATCGCGTGCGCGTTCACCGATCCCAGGATCACGCGTTCATCCAGACTCAGATCATCCATGGTCTCGACGATGATCGTCAACATGCGCGAGATTAGGCGATTGATGCCGTCGGCCGAATACCCCTGCTCCCCTTCGTTGATTCGCTGGTCATGTTTTGCCCCATGTTTGGCACGCGAGGCGGGCGTGCGCGGGATGGTGACGGGCGACAGCAAGGGACCTGACGGGTTGAGCAAATCGATCGGCGCCATGAAGTCTCGCCCCCGATCCGCCCAATGCGCTTTCAGCGCCTCGAGCGTCGCGATGCTGACCGGCACCGTGCGCTCTTTCTGCCGCTTGCCGATGACGGTCAGCTCCCACACCGGCCGTTCGAGCGTGCCGTAGATCGACACTCGGAGTTTTCCGCGCTGCGCATCCGCCGCTTCTTCACGGCGTAGGCCGGAGTCGCCCATTAACAACAGGGCTGCGCGAACGACGCGCCATTGCATGCCAAGCTTCGGATCACCGTCCTCGCCGCATCGCTTATCGAGCTCGTCGCGCAGGCGCCGCCAGAGATCGGCCGGCAGCGCACGATGGATCTGCATCGCCGTCTCCCGCTGAACAATCTTCGGATCGTTGACCGCCTTCCAGGGATTGCCCGCGAGGTAGCGGACATCGACCAACCAGGTGAACGCGGCACGCAGCGCGCGCGTGGCATACCGCTGAGACTCCGGCGACAGGTTTTCAGAAGCGAACGGCCGCCAGCGCGGCGAGCTACGACTGAACCGCTCGCCCACGAACCGCGGATCCGGCTTTTTCAGGAAATCCTTGTAGGCCTCGCAGTCATCGACCACCAAGGAACTCAACGCCTTGCCGCGCACCACCACCGACCACAATAAAAACCGCTCAAGCTCCTTGGTGTAGGCGCGCAGCGTTTTCGGCTGATCGCGATATTTGTTCAGATACGCGCGCGCAGCCTCCAGATCGTGGCGCGCCTGGATATAACAGAACGCGACCGATCGGTTTTCACCATCGATGCCGGACAGCCCATGTGGCACTGCCATGCGCTCGAGCGGAGTGAGGGTCAATCGAACCGGCGCGCTCCCCGACTGCCCTACTCCGCCAGCATCAACTTGATATGTTCCAGCCGGTCGAACCTCGACCACATCCGCGGCGACCATCGGATCGCGCGCGTAGTTGCCATCACTGACGTCGGCATCCACGCGAAGCCTGAGTTGCGTTTCGTGCCGACGCAACCAGGCGACGATCACCGCCGCGCGCCCCGCACCAATGCGCGGAATCGAGCGCCACCAGCTGCCGCCGCGCCGGTTGCAAAACGCGATCAAGGCACCGAGCGTCGCGATCCCCTCCCCCTTCAAGCGGCTTGCCACGCGCGGACGAAACCACCGCCCGATCGAATGTGATGCGTGGGGTGCTGCCGCCGCCAGCGTCGCCGCCTCGGTGACCATGCGAAAGGTCACGGCCGTCAGTTTCGGTTCGCCGTGTTTGCGCACCGATGCACGCAAGTGCTCCGCCAACGCCGGCGAGCCCTGCTCGATCGCGACCCTCACGAGCCCGTCGAGCATACCGCGCAGGTGCCGCTCCATTGTGGACGGCGTCGCGGCGAAAGTGTCTTCGTCGACGTCGTAATAGGTGCGTGCGATGATCGCCGGCGCCACGCGCTGCACGTATGCGCGCACCGCCGCGAGATCCTTGGCGGTGTAGCCGTAGGTCAGCGTGAGGACTTCACTCATTGGGGATTACTCACGCGGGCCGCCCTTGGGTTTGGACCCGCCTGGTGGCCGTG
Organism: Caballeronia sp. LjRoot29; assembly: GCF_964252755.1. Classification (NCBI taxonomy): domain Bacteria; kingdom Pseudomonadati; phylum Pseudomonadota; class Betaproteobacteria; order Burkholderiales; family Burkholderiaceae; genus Caballeronia; species Caballeronia sp. LjRoot29. The sequence continues at coordinate 13,193 of NZ_CAXUPU020000029.1, forward strand.
GCCGGAACCCCGCTAGTACGTCGTTGGCTTCAGCGAGGAAGACGTCAGGGAACGCCAGCGAGAGCTGCGTGAACGCCGCGCGCGTCGCGCCGAGCATCACGGCCAGTTGCGCGTCGGACGCCGACTCGCCCCACAGCACGCGCTGCACGAACGCGACACCGCCGTGCCGGGCGACCAGGCGCAACGCATAACCGAGCGACGAGGTGGTCGTGATTTCGGCACCGTAGGTGTCAGCCAGTGCGGTGAGGATCGCGAGCTCCACGCGATCGGGTCGACGGGGCACGTTGCGATGCCCATGCGCACGGGCAGTGACATCATCGGCCAGGTCGCCGATCAGACGGCTGGCCGCATCCAGGGCGCGGATGCCGGTCGCCTCCCCGGCCCGGAAGGCCGAGAGCGCGTCATCCAGGCGCAGCACGAGGCGCGCGGTCTCCGGGTTGAGCGGGGTCGCCTTATCGGACAGCGGGTCGGGCTGGGATTCGGACATGAGCGGGCGGGCCAAAAAGTGACCCTTAAATGGGAATTGTCGTATTTTAGCTCTCAAATGACATCCCGATAATAACAATTATCAGGCTTGAACGAACGTCCCAAAACGCCCTGGACATCCCCCAAAGCACACCAGAATGGGATTCAAGTCGTCACCGGGCGTGGGCCCGCGTCGACGGCGCGCGCAAAATTGCATACATGGCCGCCAGGTGGCGCTCCCCTACTCCATCAATACTTGCACCACGGCGGGAAAACCTAGGCGCTGATAGACCAAGCTGCCGGCAGACCGTGGAAAGATAAGGTTTTGTGTCGCCGCGCCCGCAGGCCTGCGCGGCTGCCGCGACCGCTGCGTCCCCGACCTGTTCACGTAGCCAGGCCAAGACCTGCCGATCGTGCTCGTTTTGCACCCGCACCCATTGTTCCATGGCGTCCTCCGAATCCTGTATGGATATACAGTGGTTGGAAGATAAGCCAGCGGTGTGACAGAGGCAAGAACCGGCGATTTTCGTTCAGATGATCGCTCCATCCTCGAGTGAATTCTGAGCAATTCCGCGCTGGACTTTGCCTGACGGCCCTTCGGCATCGCTCCACACCAGAAAGTTTACTTGCGTTTACCGTTTACGATCGCTAATCTTCACGACAATTCGACCGTGCCGGTCCATTCCGGCTGAACCGGTCCAATCATCGAGAACGGTACTAAAGCCAATGGACACGAGCCTCGCGCACCCCGGGAAAACTACCGCCGACGATCTTACGCGCCTTGCGCACTTGTCGGATGTAATGCTCCAGAAGATCCGAGACGAGATGCTTGAACCCTTTCCTCGGAAAGAGCCGCCCTTAATCACGTCGGCACGGGTTCAAGAGATGTGCGGAATCGACAAGCAGAGGATGGCCTACGTTCTAAAAAAGGGTGAGTTGCCAGAGGGACGCCAGACGCGGGCAGGCTCTCCCCGATCGTTCTCAGTCGCCGAGACAATTGAGTGGATCAAGGCTGAACTCAAGCCCACAAAACGTCAAGGTCCGGCCAAAGTGCTAGCCGTCGCTAATTTCAAAGGTGGCGTCACCAAGACCACGACGTCAACGCTGCTCGCGCAGGGGTTGGCGATGCGTCGGGGGCGACGGGTACTGCATATCGACCTCGATCCGCAGGGTAGCGCGACAACACTTTATGGGATCAACCCCCATGCAGAGGTGGACGCGTCTCAAACGATCATGCCCTTAATCGAGGCGTACTTAAACAACGAGTCGTTCGATATGCGGGGCCTTCCGGCGCCGACCTACTGGCCCAATTTAGATCTCATCCCGTCATCAACCGAGTTGTTCAACGCGGAATTCATGCTGCCCGCGCGGGCATCGGCAATTGACCACGCGGTGAGGTTCGAGCAAGTTTTGCACGACGGTCTCGCGAGCCTGAAGGACGAGTACGACTACATCATTATCGATACTGCGCCAACTCTCAGTTACCTGACGATCAATGCCGTCTTCGCGGCCGACGGAGTGATTGTTCCTGTTGTCCCCGACATGCTTTCATTCGCCTCAATGGTCCAATTCTGGCATTTGTTCGCCGATCTAATTAACGGCATGAAGGCGTTCGGGGACGAGCGAACCAAAGAATTTGATTTCGTGGATGTGCTTGTTACGCGCTCGACGCCAAAACCGGCCGCGCAAGTTTTGCAGGCTTGGATTTCACAGATCTACGGTTCACGCGTTATTCCTGTCGAGATCCCAGAAACGGACCTCGCGAGGAACACTAACATGCGATTCTCCACGATATACGACCTTTCGAATTACGAAGGCGGCGCAGAGACTCTGCGACGAATTCGTTCTCCGGTCGACCAGCTTGTGGACCGGGTCGACGATAAGGTAAGTGCGATGTGGGCACGAGGAGCTTAACTATGTCTTGGATAAAGGATCAGGCCGCGAAAGCGTCTAACATTCAACTGACGGAGGCCGACCATGCACGTGCCAGCGCGGCAAAGCCTGGTGGCCCGCGAACGGCGCCCGGACAGTTAATGAACCTACAAGCTACCGCAGCCTCGCAGCGTGAAGAGATCGAACGTCTCAAAATCGCGCTCCAAGGCGCTGCCAAGGTCAAACTCCCCGTCTCTCGATTGCACGAGGTTCCGCATCGACGCCGACGGTTGACGGTCGAGCAGTACGGCGAATTAAAGGCGAACTTGGAGAAGTACCCGCTCTCGACTCCCGTGAGCGTTGAGGTGCGTCCAGATGGTGACTGGAACATCATCGCGGGAAACAATCGTGTCGCTGTCTATCGAGAGCTCGGACGTGAGGAAATAGAAGCGAACGTCTTAGACATAGAAAGCTCCTTGGTTGAACGCGTAGCTTTTTTCTCGAACTTGTTGTCTCCATCGCTTTCGGATTTCGAAAAATATTGGAATTTCAAACGCCTCCAACAAGACACCGAGTTGAACCGCAAGGAGCTCGCCGAGGCTGCTGGACTGGCCGAGTCACACGTCAGCCGCATCTTTGCTTTCGAAGGCCTTCCCGACGAGGCAAAGGAGATTCTGGCCGAACGTCCAGAGAGATTGGGAAGCCACGCTGCCGCCAAGCTCGCGAGCGCTGCAGCGGCCGGCAGAAGTAAAGAAGTGATAGAGGCAATTCGAAGGCTGGTAGACGACGTCGCTTTTACGCAGGAAAACGCGGTTAAGCATGCGATCTCAAAGCCTCAAGAACAGGACAGAAATGTTCCACCCCCCCTCGTGGTGAAGGTAGGTAAGAAGAAATTTTGCGAGATTACGACTCGCAACGGCGTTATTGGCGTGAAGCTAAACGACGAGGCCGATCAAGCCGAGCAGTGGGCGAAAGATATACAAAAATTCATCGAAAGCACATTGAAGTCGCGTGCCTGAGTAGCGATTCCCATTGGGAATTCGTTAGCAATCAATAAGTTATAGAAATGGAAATGAGCGTCATAGGTGACTGATTTTCGATTCCCAATGGGAATTGTCGAAAAATCAATCAGTTAGGCATTGAGAACCGGTCGCAGGAGCCGCCATGATGAAGTTCTGACCGTTTAAAAGACAAAAGCCTTCGGGTGGAACCGAAGGCTTTTGAACATTGGGCTTGCTGTCGCTCGCCCTCCTACTGCACTTCCCCGATTGGATTCGGGTCAGGCTTTGACACCTCGAAGTGTAACGGATAGCGATAGGCAGTCAAGCGCTTCTCTTCCATTTTTATAGAAATGGACGTGTGGATATGCTTATCGCGCAACTTTCCGTTGCTAGCGAGGATGTTGATCGCCCTCGCCTACCTGAAACACCGACGGCTGAAACTGATCAGGACGCACTCGAAGAATTTGCCTGCGACCGCTCAAATCTGCCGTGGGTGATCTTTCGCGCAGCACACCGCGCCACGCATGCAACAGCGCTGCCCGCGCGCGCTCGTGCAGTGCTGGCCGCCCTTGCTCGCACAGTCGATGCCAACCGCCCCTATGCCGCTATATTTGCCCGCCGTGAATTATTGACGGGCAGGGCCATGCAATCCATGCGCACCTTCTATCGCAGCCTCGATGACCTGGAAGCAGCTGACCTCATCGTCCGCCAGCCTCAGAAACGTCATGGTGACGCTGGACTATTCGGCCGCGCCTATCTGCACCTGACCGAGAAAGCGACGTTTGTACTGGGTTTTGTCGAGCGTCAGATGACTGCGGACAACGCGAGCGCAACGACGCGAGACAGCGCTAATACACAGGCAGCGCTTTCTTTGAGTCGTCCGTCTGCCACCGTGGCAGACGGAGCTATATATAAAGATCTTGACCCTAAGATTCAAAAGAGACAATCAGGCACCGTCCCTGGCGATCTCACGCGCTTGCTGAACCTGGGTTTTCATGAATTTTTGATTTTTAAGCTGATGCGCGAAGCCAAGCTGCATTCGAAAATACTCTCCGACGTGGTGGAAGCCACCTGGGAGCACCTGCGTAAAGCCGAACGGCCCATCAACTACCTTCGGACCCTGCTGCGCTCGCCGGTCGATTTTGGCCATCAGATACGGGTCAAGCAGGCGAGCGCCGAGCGTGCCCGTCGTGAGCATCTCGACGCGATCGAGATTGAACAGACCCTCGCACGGTGCGCAGATCAAATCTTCATCGATATCGCCGGTCAACGTCAGATCATAATAGGGGAGGGCGGGGCGTCCATGACTGTTCACAACTCGTCCGAATCTGCTGCGCGCCTTGCGGCAGGAAACTGGAAGCCGGCTTTTGTCGCAGCCCTCAATGCCGGCAGAATCCGGCTCGCCAAAGTTGAAGACCAAGAGGCATTTGCTGCACGTCGCCGCGACCGCCTTGGCCCAAGCACGGGCTCCGGACGTTCTGCACTGAAGCTCGTTCCTTCCCGCGTCCTGACTCCAGAAATCCATAATCGCCTGGCTCAGATGAAACAGTTGCTGCGCAACGCAGAGGGGAAGGGCGGACGCTATTCCTAATGCGATTGAAACAGCCCGCTGAGCGCGGCGGTGGATCCTGCTATCAGGGATACTCGTTGCTGAGGCGTACCCGGCCAAGACGCGAACTGCTATACATTGCTCATACATTGTATAGCGAGTAAAATAAGGCTTGCCGTCCAGTAACTTGAGTTATTCGAAAGGGGGTCAGAATGCCAAAAGAAGTGACGATGGCCTTTCGCGTCGAAGAAAACTTGCGCGAGAGCTTCCATGAAAGCGTGCTGCTCGATCATCGCCCTGCTTCCCAAGTATTGCGCGATTTTATGCGTGCCTACGTCGAGCAGACTAACAACAAACAGCGCGGCGAACCGGAGTCGCCCGCGAAGGTTGCGATCAGTCCCACAGAGCGGCGACGTCGCGAGCAAGCCGTAAGCTTTGCGCGAGCCTCCATCGGCCTCGAAGGATTGCAGGCGAGCGATGGGCTCGAAGCGTCCGCGGCGCAATTTATAAATGGTGATAGCGACTTGGCGGCGTTCCTGAAAGGCTCCCGTGAGCATGCACGGGACAGGTAAGCCACTTACCAAAGAGCAACGAGATCAGCTCGAAGCGGACCTGACCTTTCCGCGCATCGTTGAGCTGGAGCTGAACCCGGTTCAAGGCCAGTTTGACGCTGCGCATCTGAAGGAAATCAATCGCCGCATCTTTCAGGATCTGCCTGGCGCCGGTCTCACGGACGTAACGCCCGGGCAGTATCGACCGGCCTCACCGGCAGGCAAGGACTGGTACAAGAATCGCGGCTTGTCGGTGGCGGAAAAGGAGACATTTTTCGTCGCGTATTCGAGCATGGACGCATCTGCACAGACCCGTCTCGATACGGCGCTGCAAAGCGCCGATCCTGCCAACCTAGGCAAGCTGAAAACTAAAGGCTTTACAGACGCAATCGCGAAGCTCTACGTCGAGCTGGACTATCTTCACCCATTCAGTGACGGCAACAGCCGAACGTTACGTACGTTCACCAGACAACTCGCGCGCGAGGCCGGCTACAGCATTGATTGGGAGCGATTCAACAAGACCAAGGGTGGCCGCGATGTCCTATATATCGCGCGAGACCTGAGCGTAAATGCACTCGCGGAGCCGCACCTGCAAGATGACAAAACGCGCCTTGCGATCAAAACAAGCATGTTGATGCTCGATGGAAATCGGACACTGCCTGAGCTTCTTACCGATGTCGTGAGGCCGTTACGGGCCATTGCCTTCGAACAATTGCCGGAACGTGACGCACTGCAGGATCACCCGGAACTGGTCGACGCCTACAAGATGTTGCACGCTGTAGTGACCCATTTCAAACATGCTCTGGCGACGGACGCGAACGCACAAGAACAGGCCATCCGAAGCGCGAAGCAGAAATTGGTGGAGCGGTTAAACGAAGGTGAGACGCACAACTTTGCGTAGCTGTATTGAACACTGACGTTCTTCCGGCTATCAAGAACTGCGCCGTACAGGTCCAGCCCAGTTCCGATCCAGCCATTCTTTCCGATGACGTCATCTGAGAGTTAAATCTATGCTATCGAGGTCGAGAGCGTCCGGTGCGAGTCCAAACCGGACGCTGGCCGGGAGACGCTTGTTGCGTGGGTGTGGTCGCGCTGGTAGGGCAGAGGAGAACCGGATCTGTTGTTCGCGGAGGTGGCCGGTGTGCCGCAGGCCGAGGTAGACGCAGTCAACCCGATCGCTGCATTATCCCGATCAAGCCAGAGAACATTGACGGGTGGTGCGTCTGGATTCTAAGAGCGCCGTGGCGTGACGCGATCCTTGATAATCGCGACACCGTTTTATGTGCGTCGGATGGCGGCCTGAGAGTTGTCCACATAAACTGTGGACAGGCCTGTGGAAAACAAGCATGCACGTCACGCAACCCGTTGTAGTTAGGCTGCTTTTGCTTCGCGCCTTAATTTAAGCCGCGGGCGATCCAATGCCGGCTACGGTGTTGACATGGTCTATGAGGACATGAAGTGTGAATGGAACAGTGCGGATAATAATCGACTTGGTTTTTGACCTCGACTGCCTCACGACCAACAGGCTGCACGAGTTGGGATACTTCAAATCCGATTTGGAAACCCCTTATGCTCGTTTCGCTACGCTGTACACCGCGTGGAGCGAGCAGTACTGCCCATGGTGCACACAATCAAGGTGTCACGCCAGCTGACGGAAAACTCAAAATTTCCTGCAGCGCAACCCGTCATGCAGGAGATCAACAGGGTCGGTTCAGGGATCGCGGAACGCTATACCGGCGCAATCATTACGTATTGCGAAGAGTTGCGGATGTTCGGCATCGGGGCAATCGCCGGGATGACATTCGCGCGTGCCTGCGCGTTACGAATTGCCGCAAGCGGGTAGTGATAGCCTTCGACGTCGACGCGGAGCAGGTCTCCGTGATCGACATTTTCTACCGCGGACGAGACTTTGAGACAGTCGTGCAGGGCGATACTGACAATTCGTGTAGCCGCGGGAGTACGAGACGTAGCCGTCGGTCGGCGCACCACACCGCACGTGTTGCGCCATTCGGGGTGCCCGTCTATGAGCCAGGCGGAAAAGGAGCGCGTGCGACGCACACTCGCCGGCTACTATCAACGGATAACCTACGCTGCCGCGACGCGGTTTGAACACCATTAGTCGCGGCCTTGGTTCGATCCGTCCGGCTGGCGCGAGGCCCGCACGTGCTGCCTCAGCGGATCGGACTACTCGCGGACTTCCCAGATCTTGCCCAGACCTGCTACCTCGCACAGGATCGCCCAGGCCGCGTAGGGGATATGCGACTCCTCACTTATCCATCGCCGAACTTGCCGGCCGCCCCCTTTTTCGCTCAAGCCGACCAGATCCGCGACCGCCCGACCGGTTAGTCCCGTGCGACCTATGACCTCACGTATCTCAACACCGGTTGGTTGCTGCCAGCCTTGTACCCACGGCAGCAGGCATTCGGGGCGAATACGTGTGTGGAAGTCGTTATTCATTTTTTCCTTTTTGCGCGGAGTCTATTTCTTAAAGCCACCGTGGCGGGTGTTCGCCTTCCTTTACGTCAATAGGGCCTGCGCGGTGATCACGGTGCGCCCATGCACGACGATGAAGGTCCAGAAGATCGCGGGCCATGCTTTCCGAGTCTGCGGCCGAAAAGTGCAGCTCGATCGGAAGCTGGCGTGCAGGATCCCCGTCGAGCGCCACCACCAGCGTGATATCTCGATAACCCGGTGCTTCCTGATTCGTCACATAGCGGGCCTGATAGCGTTCGCCATGAACCAGTGCAGGCTCCGGCGCGGGGCGCTTGTCCAGATTCCAGCGCGAGATTATCTGCTGCCAGCGCTGTCCACCGCCAGGAAAATAGCCGTGCACTTCAACGGTTGGCCGGTGATCGAGCCGCAGCACGGCGAGACAGTGCTCGAAGAGATCATCGTCCAGCGCCCGAAGCGCCGTGAGATCGAAGCGGTAGTCGGTGCCGTTGTACAGGCCCGCGAGAAATTCCGCGACAGTCTCCGCCTGGTCGGTGCCGCTCTCGGCAACGTCGACGAGTTGCAGGAGCGAATCCAGGCCGCGGTCGCGATCACCGGCGCGTATCTCCGCTGCGCGCTGCGCCGACGTCTGGCCGCCGTGCGCTTTCGCAAAGAATTCCGTGACGGTGTGCTGGAACGCCTCAAGGAGGTGCTCTGGCACGTCGCTGGTGATTCGGTGTGTTTTCGGGCGGGGCGGAATGTTCATGGTGTTACCTTGATTGTCCGGAATAGGGGGCTTCGACTTCGTACCCGCCTTCGGTGATAAAAGGGGCGATGCTAAACGACACCGTTGCATCGGGGGCATCGGTCAGCGCAAGACCGGCAACCATGTCGCGGAAATATTCGCTACTGTACCCAACGCCAGTTCTTTGCGTCCGTTCGCGCCAGGCCACAACCATGGGGCCTTGAGACGTCCCAGTCCGTCGGCGCCAGCGTAAATCGTTCTGCTTTCCATGTCTGGTCCTGTTCAGTCAGTCCGAATATGCGATCGTACGACAGCGCCGGGCTCGGCGGTCCACAAGCCGATCCAGGATCCAGCCCCCACGGCTTCGCCGCGGAGGAAACACGCAGCCCGCTGCTGCTTGACGACCCCGGCTGGTCTGCCTGGGCCGTACCGGATCGTCCCGGCGCTACTGCGCCGCGCCGGCGCTCTCCCCGCGCCTACTGGCGCGAGTCCCCGTGCGCCTCGATCCGGGCGTGCCGGCGCGCGCGTGACGCGTGCGGTTACCCGGGCTCAAGGTTTGGCAGGAAGGGGGTATCTCTACCGGACGGCTGAGACGCGCATGCCGCTGATGCTACTTTCGGCCAGGTATGAGCCTGAATGAAATACCACCGCCGCCCATGGATTCAGGGGCATTTCCTGTACCGGGCAACGGCCCCGGTGTGAACCGGGGCCGACGTGGATTATTCCTGACGCCGGGCGAGTTGCGCCCGCTTGAGTTCGCCCGGTGCGCCGAATTCGAAATTATCGACCGTGAAGTTGTAGCTGTAGCGTTCGATGCCTTCACCGTCCGTGAAATCGTTGTTCGACAGCTTCGCTTCAACGATCAGTTGATCGCCCTTCAGAACGTTTCTGGCGATGGCCTCACCGCGCGAACCGAACGCCGTAAACTGGATTCTCACCTGACGCTCTTTTGCTTCGCCGCTGCCTTCGTCGCGACCGGCGTACTCGTTGGAAATCAGTGTGAATTTGGTCACCTTCGAATCACCGTGGTTCGCAAGCACGGGAGCGGCGGCAACACGGCCAGTAAAAAAAAGCTTGTTCATGATTTGTACTCCTGATAGTTTGAGTGAAACAGAGGGAGACGTTCGTTAAAATCCCGGCTCGGGTAGGACAGGCTGCGGGGCACGGGGCGGCACGCGATCAAACTCAGAGAGAGCGTTGCGGGCTATCGCGCGCAACTCGTCCCGACGCATGTCGATTGAGTGGCCGTCGCGATCCAGCATGTTCGCAATCCGATGGAGTGCTTCGGCGGAGCGCGCTGCGGCATCGGCGGACAAGGCCATGCGGAACAGTTCCGCGCGCACCAGGGAACGATCGCCGTACTGATAGACGGCCAGCAGCGGAAGGAGGGCGGTTAGCCACGTTGGGCGGATGTGAGCGGTATCCATATCGGTTTCCAAAGTGAGGTCACGCCCGGCCCGAAGGCCGGGCGCACCTGTCAGCCGCGCAGGCGGCACAGTTCGTCGGCGAGCACCCAGAGGGCGCGGTTGAGCCTGATGTTCTGATCAATGCCGGTCACGGCTCGGGTGGTGGTTGCCCGGCCATTCGCATTACGACCGCGCAGGCCGCCGTTGATCATGTTTTCCTGCACGCGGTTGAATGTCGTCCACAGGTCTGGTGCGCGATCCTCCATGCGATGCGGTGTTAGAAGTTGCTGCTCAGTGATGGGCGCGGGCTTGTCGTCGTCGTACCGCAGCGTAAGCGCGGCCCGTGCGAAAGCGGTCTGTTCGCCGTCGGTCAATGCCAGACCGGCCATCCCCTCGCGCTGATCGGTCGCTGCCTCAAAGCTGTTGAGCACCTTGAACGCTCCCTCGATCACCTCGCCGATCACGTCACCCTTGTGAGGCACGCGGATATCGCCAACTGTGTCGCCGCAGACCATGCCGTTCTGGCACACGAACCGGAACATCCCGGCGATCATCTGGTAGCTGCTGCTGCCATCGTGACTGTTCAGGAGGATGATTTCGTTGGCTTCACGTCCGGTGATCTGGTCGGCGTGGCGCAGGCGGACCAGATGTTTCGTATGCGCGCGTTTGTCGTCGTTACGCACGCGGGTCTGGCAGACCATGAAAGGCTGAAATCCTTCCTTGCGCAGGCCGTCCAGCACATCGCTGGTTGGAATATAGCTGTAGCGTTGCGAGCGGCTTTCGTGCGCGGATAGCGCGAAGATCGACGGTGCAACGTTCGCAATCTCGTCGTTCGTGAGCGGGCGATCCGAACGCGTGCCAACAGCGTTGTGGCTGAAGCGGCTTGTTAGGTAAGTGGTATCCATGCTGTTCCCCTATCTCAGGATCAGCCCCAGCCCACTGGCCAGGGCCGTGGATGGTCAATGCGTCAGTCGATGGCGCGAAGGATGTTGGCGGCTTCCACGTGCTGCGTCGCGTAGGCGCGAAGCGCGTGGTAGTGCCCGATGATGCTGTCGTCGTGGCGCAGTTCGGCTAGATGGCAGAGCGCAAAGAGCGTCACGACGATGCCGAAAGCGTCGGCACCCATCATGTCGTTGTAACCGTTGAGGTGCCAGCGGACATAAAGCCGTTCGCACTGCTCGGGAGCCATGTAAAAGCCACCGTTGGAGAGCTGGAAGAAGCTCCACGAGCCGCCGTCATAGGCGCTTGCGAGGCGATGCGCCCATTCATACACCAGCGCCTCGCCACGCAGAGAGTGAGAACCAAGATAGTGCGGCAGGAAGTTGGGGCGCAGTTCCTCAGGCACGACAGACGAGGTGATCGCGTCAACAGAGTTTGCTTGAGTCATCGGTTTTTCTCCGGTTAGTGACCGAAAACAGTTCGGCCTCAGTTCTTATTATAGGGCAAATTGCCCTAATGTAAAGTTGATAGCAGTCGAAGCAGTGAATTTTTTTTAATTAACTTTTCATAGTGATTGATTATTAATATGATGAATTTTATTTTAAAATAGGGCAAAGTGCCCTATTATGATTGTGAGGCCGGAAGCTACTTCTGGTCACTAACCGGAGAAAAACCGATGGAAGCATCTGAACGAAAGGCAGTCGTGGCAGCTAGCAGCGTCCTGGACGCGCTTGAAACCAGCTTCGGCAGGGAAGCGCGGATCGAATACCTCCCGTACGGACGGCTGTGCCGCTCGCCGCTGAACGTACGGAAGAAGCCACCCACAGGCATCGAGTCGCTGGCTGAAACCATTTCGGAGAAAGGCCTAATGCAGAATCTCGTCGTGCACGAGATGAAAGGCCGCGCGAAGGTGCCGAAGCTCGGCGTGTGCGCCGGGCAGCGGCGGCTCGCCGCGCTAGACCTGCTGTTCTCGCAGGGGCGGATTACCAAGGACTATCAAGTGCCAGCGCTGGTCGTCAGCGAAGGCGAGGCGGTGGCCGCGTCGCTGATCGAGAACCGCGAGCGGGAGGCCATGCATATCTCAGATGAAAGCGTCGCTTTCCGGTTGCTCACGGAGGAGGGCAAAAGCGTCGCGCACATCGCGGTCCTGTTCAAGGTGTCGGAAATGGTTGTGCGCCGTGCGCTAAAAATTGCCAACCTCGCTCCGACGCTGCTGGACCTGCTGCGCGACGACACGATGGACTACGAACAGGCGAAAGTGCTGGCGCTCGCTGACGATCACGCAACGCAAGAACGCGTCTGGAATGATGCGCACAACGCGTGGCAACGCCGCCCCTCCGAGCTGCGCGCGGCGATCACGAAGGCCGAGATCGATGCACGCGACAGTGCACTCGCGAAGTTCGTCGGGCTGGACGCGTACGAGGCGGCAGGCGGCTTCGTTCGTCGGGACCTGTTCAGCGACGGCGAGCACGCCGGGTACATCGCGGATGCCGACCTGCTGCACCGGCTCGCGACCGACCGGCTCATCGAGGTTTCGCAAACCGTTCAATCCGAAGAGGGCTGGTCATGGGTGGAGACGCGCACGCGCGGCGACGCAAACGAACTGATCCGTTATGGCCGCGTGCATTCGACCACGCGCAAGCCGACGAAGAGCGAAAAGGCCGAGCTTGCGGCACTGGTCGCGACACGCGACGCGGCGCACATGGAACTGAACGCGTACTACGACGAAGACTGCGAGGAAGATGAGGCACGACACGACCGCCTGAGTACGGCTGTCGATGTTGCCACGCACGCGGTCGACCAGTACGCCGCGCGCTTCGAAGTGTTCGGACCAGAGGACATGCAGCGGGCCGGGGCGTTCGTCTATCTCGATGACGATGGTTTCGTGACCATCGAGCGCGGCCTGATCCGGCCGGAGGAGAGGGCAGTCGCACGCGGTGACGATGCCTTGCCGGTGACGGCAACGGGGCAATCCGGCAGGCCTGCGCGTGTGACTCCGCTGCATAACGAAAAGCTGTGCCGCCGCCTGACGGCACACCGCACGGCGGCGATCCAGACCGAACTGGTGAGGCATCCGAACGTCGCACTCGCGGTGCTGATGAGCCGCATGATTCCGGTCGTGTTCGAAGAACACTATGAACGGCAGTATCCGGAGCACGCGATCGAGGTTGACCTGCGCACATCGCGCGGTGCACTGGTGAAACACGCCGACGACATGGCCGACAGCGTGGCGTGGAAGGAGATCGAGGCCGAGCGCGCGAAGTGGATGCGCATGCTTCCGGCGCGCGCGGATGCACTGCTGCCATGGCTGCTCGACCAGGGTTCCGACATTCAGTCGAATCTGTTTGCGTTCTGCGTGGCGGCCACCGTCGATGGTATCGATGGATCCGACCGCTCACACGCCGTCAACAGCCTTGCCGACGTGCTGAACGTGGACCTGTCGTATTACTGGAAGCCCACGCGCGCGAGCTACTTCGACCACGTGTCGAAATCGCGCATCGCGGCCGTGCTGCGCGAGCATGTATCACCGCAGGCCGCCACCGAGGTGCAAGGCATGAAGAAGGACTCGGCGGCGGCTGCCGCCGAAGTGCGGATGGCCGAGTCGGGCTGGCTACCCGAAGTGCTTGCGAACCGCGCGGTGCCGGAATTCCGGTCGTATGCGTGGGAGGATGATGACGCAGACGGTGAAGCGGACGACGAAGCGCACAACGGGGGCGCTGATCCGGATGACGTGATTGATGAGGCCGGGCACGAAGCTGGCGACGATCACGAAGGACTGGCCGAAGCCGCATAGACGACTGTAGCTGTTCACAAGTGAAGCCGTCCGGGTGCAAACCCGGGCGGCTTTTTGCGCCCTGCATGTCGTGTGGGCAATAAGGGAGCCGATGCCGTCAGGCACGGTCAGGCCTGGCTCTGCAAACACACGCCGATGGATCGGACGACCAGCCAGCCTCATTAACTGCACGGCAATAAAACCCTGAATATCGCCCTTTTTTTGCAAGCCCTGTGCTGCGCCTGACAACCGCCATGCGGGTTGGCGCGCGCCTGCGCGCCCGGATCGAGGGCCACGGGGACCCATGCAGGATGCATGGGGAGCGGCCCGACCCGACGCAGCGCGGCGGGGCGATGCGGCTCAGGTCTTCGGTTTCTGGGGGTATTTGCGCTTCAGGTCTTCGAGCGCGGCGCTGGTGAGTTTGGGGCGGTCGTATTGCTGCGCCTCCAGCTTGATTAGCTGCATGCGGGGCAGATGCGGAAACTCGCGCGCCAGTTCGTCGAGGCTTTTGATTCCGTCGTCCGTTGACGAGGGCGGAGGCGCTTCGGTGACCGGTTGACCGGGGCGCGGGGTTTCGGGCAGCGCTGGCGGGTTGTGAATGCGGCGCGGCGAGGTGCGGCCCATTCGTTTGCGGATGCGATGCAATGCGTTATCGAAGACCGGGAGGGTCATCGTGAAGCCCCCCTTATGGAGGCGTTCGAGCAGTTCTCTGCGCGAGACGCCCCGGGCAAGGGCTGCATCGATATGGTCGATCAGGTCGGCAAGCTGCGCGGTCTCGGATCGAGCATGACTGGTTTGCGGCGCTTGCGCCAGATCGGCGGCGATGCTGGCGATGTCGAGCTTGGTCATGGTGGGCGGTCGCGACAGGATGACTGATTCTGCTACATAAATGCTATATGGTCAAAAAGACTTGCTATGGAAACGGTGTGGAACCGCTTTATCATGGTTAACATGCGCTCAATATCGGCTAGAGTGGCGCTATTCGATTTCTGTGCGAGGCACGTCTGATATGTTTACACGCTGCTACGCATCGTGCAAAATATCCGTGCCAAAGGGGTCTTCCCCTTTGAAACCCCGGCGGCCACTGCCGCCTCCTGAACTCCACAGGAGCGCCGATGGAATCGGAGATGGTGAAGATCGTGGTCGAGGTCGCGCAGAGCGACAACCCCAGCTTTGACGACGACAAGATGGTCATCGTGATGGAGGTGGATGTCGCGGATCGCGAGACGGCACGAGCGCTGTTAAGGCAGGCAGAAGCCGATGAACGCAGCATCGCGCATCTCGGTCAGACGATCGAGGAAGGCGAGGTATGGATCTCGATCGAGGACGATGTAGTCGACGATCCCAGCCCGTGTTTTCATCGAGCGGACGCGGTGGATGCGTTAGAGATGTACCTGGGTATTGCGCCGGGTATCTCGAAGAGGGCGCTTGCGAAGGCGAACGTGAACCGGCTCTATCGGGAAATCGAAGCCGAGAAGGCCCGCGAAGCCTGTGAGGCACAAAGGGGTGTCGATGCCACGCGCGAAGAGTAACGGCGGTGTGGGACTCGGTAAGCCCATCGCGTTCCGATTGTCGGAAGCGGACCGTGCCGTGTACCTTGAGAAGGTTGCCGCGTCGGGGCTGACTCAATCCGAGTTTTTTCGCCAGGCCGTGTTGACTAATCGCACGCAGGTGATCGCGCGCCCAAAGGCGAGCGACGACCGGAAGCGTCTGCTGTACGTGTTCAACAAGACCAGCAACAACCTTAATCAGCTCGCGCATCGCGCCAATTCCGAGCACGTGCGCGGCAAGCTGTCTGAGGCGACCTACGAGCAGATGCTCGATCAATTGCAAATGATCTCGCGCTATTTAAAGGCCACGCTGGCCCAAGTCGAGTAGGGTGGATTAATCATGCTCATTCGCATCCGAGGTTATCACGATGGCATTAAAGAGTATCTGGAGAAAGGCCAGAAGAAGGATCGTGAATTTAATCGTGATGAAATGGATGAGCGAGTGATTCTTGCGGGTGATCTTGATTTTACCAATGAGATTATTCAATCCATTGAAACGGAGTCGGAACGATATCTGAATATCACTCTCTCATTCAAAGAGGATGAAGTATCGCGCGACGTGCTGCAGCAAGTTGTTCGCGACTTCGAGGCGTTTGCGATGTCCGCTTTTCGGCGCGACGAATACGCCTTCTATGCCGAAGCTCATGTTCCACGTTTAAAGAGTTACGCCGATCGACGAAGCGGAGAGCCGATCGAGCGGAAGGTCCACGTCCATATCGTGCTGCCGAAGGTGAACCTGCTCACTGGGCAACGGCTCGATCCGTTCGGCCTGGTCGATCGGCAGGTACGATTCCTTGAGGCGTTTCAGGAACACACCAACAACCGGTTGGGGCTGGCGAGCCCGAAAGATAACCGGCGCGCTGAATTTAATGACGCGTCGGAGATGATCAGTCGCTACAAGGGCGACGTGTTTGCCGGGGCGAACCGCGAGCTGAAAGCGGCCATTCTCGACGCCATGATGGTGCGGGGCATTACGCGGTACGAAGACTTTCAGGCGCTTCTTGCCGAGTTTGGCGAGACACGCACGCGCAATCCGGGGCGAAGCCGCGAATACGAGAACGTGAAGCGGGAAGGGGACGCGAAGGGTGTCAACCTCAAGGAGTATGTGTTCACGCGTGAGTTCATCGAGCTGGGTGCCGAAGCGAAACGCGAGGCTTTGGTCGCTAGTCTGAACCCGAAATACGAGGCACCCGGAGTGCCTCGCGAGACGCCGGCGGCGATGCTTGAGGCGTTGCGCGAATGGCATGAAGTGCGTGCACGCGAAGCTAAATATCTCAATAGCGGCAGTCCGTTTTACAAGGTGTATCAGAAGGCCTCGCCGGAAGAACAGCGCCGGATCCTGGTCGAGCGCGAGGCGCGCTTTTACCACCCATTTGGAGGGCATGATGGCAAAGAAGAACGAACCAGCTCGCGACGAGACCACCGATTCGAGCAATGGCAGCCATGGCGAGGAATTGGACACCCTGGTCCCGGTGATCGACGAGGATGGGGTGATCCACGAGATGCACGAGAGGCCACACGAGAGCGAGGGCAAGCCGAGTGGGACCGAGCATGGGGCCGAGAATGGTCGGCGCTCGAGCGGGAGCACGAAACGCTCATCGAACAGGGGTTCGTCGGACGAAGGCGGGCCCGAGCGGATCGTGACGATGACGTTGAGTTCGATCGACCCGGGCCGTCGGCCGAATCCATCGACGGTATGCGAGGTGTGCCCGGCCGGCGTGTGGATGGCGGCACCGCGCGAAGTGAAATGCTACTGTCGGATTCTGCACATGTTCACGTGGAAGACGACGGAGCCGACGGAGTTGACGCACTGCGACGGCCTCGCGATCGCGATGGAGAAGGAGGAGTAGAGGATGCATCAGACGAAAGATCAGGTGACGGATCGAGCGACGAATCAATCGACGGGTCAAACGACACGTCAAGCGAGCCCCGAAAAGAGCCGTTGGCGGAGCGCGGCGAAGGCTGGCGCACGGTGGTTGAACGGATGTATGCGGCGTATGAGCACGCGGACAGTGCAGAGCGCGCACGGCTCATTGCCACGAGCGCGGAAAAATTCGCACGAGAAAAGTTCGGCCTCAAAGGCGGTGGCAAGCTCCCCCGCGATTTCGACCCGGACACTGAGCCGCGCAGTCTGGCTCAGGTCAAGTCGCTGGGTGGTGTTGCGTCGCTTTCGTTTGACGGCCCAGCGGCCGGTGCTCAAGGCGGCATTGCGGGTGCGAGCGATGGCTCAAGCGACTCAAGCGGTAGACGGTCGCGCATGGCGTCGCCCGATTCGCCGGGCGTTGCGGATCACCCATACCGTTTCGATGGCGCTGATGGGGCTTATGAGGCCTTTGGCGAGCCACCGAGCACCGCCGAAGCCTCACGCGGCATGCCGGCGATCGCGACGCCTCGCGACGTCGACTTATTGCAACCTGATGGAGACATATCGCAACTAACGATCCCCCCGCAATCCGCCACTGGACGGCAAGCCGATTCGGTGCGCGACCAGTTTGCACGCGACCTGGCTGAAGCCCGTTCGGCGCGCAGCGATGCCACGCGCTCGGAGTTTCAAGAGATCAAAGCCACGCTCGATGCGTACCGGCTTCTCGGGGCTCTTTCACACTCGCACGGGCTGGTCGTCGGAAAATATCAGATCACGAAGGGGCGCGACGGTAGCGACCGGATTCAGGCCGGCACGCGTCACCTGAATGTCTCGGATTTTCTGACGAAGGAGATGAATTTGCCGTGGTCGGAGGCCGCCCGGTTGATGCGCGAGCAATACCGGGCGCAAACCGGACTCGACCCCGTGCACGCGCCGCGGCGCACGCCGCAGCAGGATCTGTGGAGCGAGTTTCAGGACTTTCGGAAACAGTACAGCGATGCACTGCGTGCCGAATGGCTGGAGCAGGGTGCTAATGAGCAAGCGCGACGCGGTGCTATCAAATCGACTTTTTATGCGAAGCGCAGTGCCGTCGTCGACAACACCGCATTGTCGCTGGCTGCTCGCCGCGGAGCTTTGTCAGTGGCTCGCGTGGAGCGGGTTGAAGCCGAGGCCATCTTGCGAAAACAGATCGCTCGCGAGCGGGATGCATTGAAAGCCGCGATGCGGCGACCATTGACGGACCAGTACCGGGACTTCCTGCAGGAAGAGGCGCAACTCGGTAACGTGCGGGCACTGCGAGAGCTGAGAAGGATGCAGCCAACTCAGCCAACGCAGCGAACGGGCGACGAACGCGAGAGCCCCGGCATCGCGTTCGGGGGGAGCCATCGGATCAGCGCCAACGAGCCGAACGAAATCATCTACAGCGGACCAGTCATCACGCACCACGTGCAGGAAAACGGCAACGTCGACTACAAGCGCGATGGCGCGGCGCTGATGGTCGACGAAGGTCGTACCGTACGGATGTGGGTCTACGACCGCGACGCAATCGAGATCGGGCTACGCCTCGCACAGCAGAAGTTCGGGCCAACGCTCACGCTTGCCGGTCCCGAGGAATTCAAGATGGCAGCTGCGCGCGTCGCGGCTGAGGCGCGCATGAATGTGGATTTTGATGATGAGGTGTTGAGCGGCATTCTGCATGCGCGGCGCGCCGAACTGGATGCCGAGGCAGAAGACCGGCGCGCGCTCGAACGCGAGCGGGATGACGCCGCGCGTCGTCAGGAGCGTGACGAACTGCCAGCGCGAACTTCGAATCGGGACGCGCCCGGCGCATCGGAACAGCAGAGAGAGAATGACGATCCAGAACCCGACCCGGACGAGCCTGATCAGCCAGAAATTGATCGATAATCATCGGCGCGACCACGTTCAGTCACGACTAAAAAGCACAATTTAAAGGCAAAAACCTATGGCACGTTACGGCATTGTTCCGAGAGGCGAACCTATTAACGCAGTGATATTTCAGGGCACGCCGTCGCAGCTGATCAACCTGCCGGCCTTCGTCAAAGGCGCGGTTGCCATCTTGGTCATTGGTATCGGCTTCGGATATGCGTCAACCCAGTGGCCCGTGCCATGGTTCATTCCCGTGCTCGCTGTCCTTCTGGTGCTTGGCGGCATCGGACTCGCGTATCTGCAGGTCAGATTCACTGAGTTTGAAATCGACGTAGAACGGATCACCTGTCGCAAGGGCATCCTCAATAGAACGGTGCAGAGCGTCGAGTTGTTCCGGATTCAAGACGTGACCTCGGTTCATCCTTGGTGGCAACGCATGTTCGGAATTGGCGCAGTCGTCGTGATGACGAGCGATTCGAACAACCCGGCGTGGCGATTGCCGGGGATGAAGGACGCGGAACAATTGCGCAACGAGCTTAACCGCGCGGCGATCGCATTGCGCGACGTAAAAGGCGTGCGAGAAGTCAATATGGGCCGTGTCTAGCTGTGGACAGTGCCAGTCGGTCGGTTGTTCGTAATGGCTGATGTCGACAGTCGCAATGCCGCTAAGGCCGGTTGCCTCGGACCAACGCCTCCGGTATCGTGACGCGTTCGCCATGCACCGCGTCGGCGGGGCGCTAAGTAAACTCCGAGAGGATGAATATGAACAAGCAAGAACTGGTTGACGCTATCGCATTGGCCGTTGGCACAAGCAAGGCCGCCGCCGGCGAGACCATTGACGCGTTTGTCGCCGTTGTGACGCGAGCCGTCGCCGAAGGCGACGGTGTTCAGCTGGTCGGCTTTGGCACCTTCAGCACCGGCCAACGTGCGGCGCGCACCGGTCGCAACCCGAGGACCGGTGAAACGATCCAAATTGCGGCTGCAAAAACCGTCAAATTTACGGCGGGGAAAGCGTTCAAGGATTCGGTGAATTCGTAAGGGCATTCGGCGTATTGCCGCGGTTGTTCCACAACCACATGTCGAAACAATGGCTCATTGCTTGTACACGTGGGGCTGGGTCGGCGACCCTTGAAACTGTTGTTCGGTTCGGCGCGTGAGTTTCTTGCGCCGGCAGTCATGCACTCACCGGCACTGACCACGAGCGCCGAAGAAGCGAGATGCAAGTCTGTCAGACGAGATCAGCTTCGGGTGTTACAAAAGACTTGTCCACGGCGACCGCCAGGTTCAAAAGCTCCACAAGCTCGCTTGGACGACTCGACTCAATTTCGGTGTCGCCGATTCTTAGGCGCAACTTGCGACCGGCTCGCCCTTGCACCCAAGCACGTGCCGCCGCGACAAGCGGAGGTCCGATGGCTTGCATAACCGGCAAAAGAAATTCGCCGACGAATCCGTCGCCGCCACCTTGGCCGTCCGTCTCAAAGCAGACTGCGACAATCACGTCCCCCTCGGCGCGAGCCAGGCTATAAAACTGCCGCAGTTCGGCTTGGTATCCAGGACTGAACGAGGCCTCGTCCTGCGTGGCGCGAACCAGCGTTAGGCGGTGACCTTCAATGGCAACCATGCGTTCCCCGAAAATATACTGATGGCCGAAGCTATCACATTAAGAAGTACATTCCAGCGGCGCGGACTTGTTGAGATGGTAAGGCAGAACGAGAGCTCTTATTAGGTACATCTATTGTATTTGTCGGCCGCACGAGGCCGTAGGGCGCGCGACCCGGCGCCTCGATCGGCGTCCATGCCATACGTGAGGGACCGCGCTGCCAAGAGCGTAGCCGCAGACACGGCCATCAGAACGACACTGACTATTAGTTCCATAATTCGATAACACTTGAAAGATAGAATCGTTAAAACTATGATGTGTCAGTGGGTGCAGATTTTTGGGCGTATGCGTCACCCATCTGGAGATGAGCGACGCATATGGATGTGGTCTCATCCATCTTGCGGTCGTGCTCGCCGGCTGCCTCCAGGCGGTGCAGCTAGCGAAACGTATGACGGTATCGGCTGCGCAACTGGTGAAGTGGCAGCGCAAGAAGTCCGATTTTTCCTTTATAGGGTCAATTGTGAATTGATCGGCAGTCTGTCTCGCGGTGCAATGGAAGAGAGTTGCACCGCCGGGGTTTAGTCGTCGCGCCGGGCACCGCACTACTCTGGAGAAAGATTATGAAACGCATGCACGTCCACGTAAGCGTGGCAGACCTAGCGGTTAGTGTTCGCTTTTACTCGGCGCTTTTTGCTGCTGAGCCGTTGGTTTTAAAAAGCGACTACGCGAAATGGATGCTCGACGATCCGCATGTGAATTTCGCGATTTCGCAGCGCGGTGCCGAATCTTCCGAAAAGGGTGTGGATCATCTTGGCATCCAGGTCGAAACAGAAGCCGAATTAGCCGAGATGCACGCACGTCTCAGCTCGGCTGACCTACCTGTTGAGGCGCAGCTCGGGGAAAATTGTTGCTATGCGAAATCTGACAAATACTGGAGCGTCGATCCGCAAGGCGTCGCTTGGGAATCGTATCGGACGCTGGACACCATTCCCACCTACGGACG
Source organism: Caballeronia sp. LjRoot29 (assembly GCF_964252755.1). Classification (NCBI taxonomy): domain Bacteria; kingdom Pseudomonadati; phylum Pseudomonadota; class Betaproteobacteria; order Burkholderiales; family Burkholderiaceae; genus Caballeronia; species Caballeronia sp. LjRoot29. The sequence continues at coordinate 34,828 of NZ_CAXUPU020000029.1, forward strand.
ATCGCACAAGGATGCAACGAGGGACCTAGGTTGCTGCAATCCGATGTCGGCTTTACAGCAAAGCGATTCGGGTAGCTGCGCGAAGACCGAGAAATCCTCATGTTGCTGACGGTATGATGCAATTCTTTCCAGCATCCGCACGGGATATGAACAGCGTCACATCGCTGCTGAGGTGGAATGCACTGCCCACCGGCGATATCGACATCGACAAGCTTAGTCACTTTCTCGTATGCAGGGATGACGCGGGCGAACTGCAGGCGTGCGCCGGGGCGGAACTGTTTGCCGATATCGCATTGCTACGGTCAGTCGCGGTCGTAGAAGCGCAGCGGTCGAAAGGTTTCGGTGGCGCAGCAGTGGACGCGGTCGAACGATATACCGCGGCGCGCGGTGTCCAGGAGTTGTACCTGCTGACGACGACCGCCGCTTTGTTTTTCGAGCGTCGCGGTTATCGGCGAGTCGACCGACAGGGCGTACCGGAACCGTTGCGACAGACAGCCGAATTTGCGTCCCTTTGTCCGTCGTCTGCAATTTGCCTATGTAAGACCGTGGCCGCAACAACGGCAATTCGATGATCCAAGTGATCTCGACGGCGCCAAAATGCCAAATTGTGCTGCACGAGGATTTTGAGCCGCCTCGAGAGCGTGCTGCTTGATCCTAATTTCGAACCGCGGTCAAAGTCGGTCCCTCACGAATGGTGAGGATACCGATGCGATTATATGAGATCAGCGTCGGCTGAATTTTACCTTTCCTATGCGGCGACGCCCTGCAAATTTTGATCGGCTCTAACTGTCCTGGCGCGACTTAGTCCCGTGGAACTCAACTCGGCAAAACCGTCAGATGCAGAGACTTTGAATACCGACACGGACTCCATCACTTGCGCCGCTTGGTCCATCAGAGACTGAGCTGCTGCCGCAGCCTGTTCAACAAGCGCTGCGTTTTGCTGCGTCACTTCGTCCATTTGCGAGACCGCCTGATTAACTTGCTCTATCCCGCGACTTTGCTCGTCGGAAGCATCCGAGATCTCACAGACAATGTCTGACACCTGCTGAATTGCGAACTTCATTTTCCCGACGCTAGCTCCGACATCGGCAGCCTGCGTCGCGCCGACTCGAACAGTGACAACTGACGAATCGATGAGCTCCTTAATCTCCTTTGCTGCGGCCGATGAACGCTGAGCAAGACTCCGAACCTCGCTCGCGACGACCGCAAAACCTCGCCCGTGTTCGCCTGCCCGAGCTGCCTCGACCGCTGCGTTCAACGCCAGGATATTGGTTTGGAACGCAACGCCTTCAATCAACGCCGTGATCTCTGAGATCTTTGTAGAGTTGTCACTGATCTTGCCGATCGTGGCTAACATTGATTGAACAGCTGCGTGCCCGGACCCCGCCGTGTCGACGGCTCCTGACGCGAGGGCGCTAGCTTGTCGCGCGTTGTCGGCATTTTGTTTTACCGTCGCAGTGAGCTCGGTCATGCTCGACGCAGTCTCCTCCAACGACGCCGCCTGTTCTTCAGTTCGCGACGACAGGTCGACATTGCCCGCCGCAATTTCCTTCGTCGCGGTACTCACGGAATCCGACGACGAACGAACGAGCGCGAGGACACCGGAAATTCGAGCTATCAGGGCGTTATAGGCAGACGCCGCGAGTCCAATCTCGTCCATAACGCTGACTGGTATGCGGCGAGTAAGGTCCAACGACTCGCTTGCTGCGAGAAGCACGGCCTTCATACCACGAAGGCTCGCTCGAATATGCGTGAGTACGCGAAAGGCCGTCACGGCAGTAAAGAGCAGTATCAATGCAATGCCAACGGCCAACGTTGTCACGGACCTTGTGTAGGCAGCGGCGTTGCCCGTTCGCAGATCGTCCGCAAGTCGGATCTCATATTCGATATGGGATGCGATGCCTGCGCGAAGTTTTTTGCTCGCAGCATCAAGCGGTCCATCTCCATACAGCATGGTTTTTGTCGCTTCCAGGTCGCCTGCGCGCGACGTCTCCATCAGCTTAAGAGTTCCGGCTTTATAGGCTTCGAGATTGACCCTGTCGGCGTTAAGCAGATTCGCGCCACCTTCGCCAAGGTCCTGCGTATTCGCCGAATCTGAGAGCAACCGATCCAGGCCGGTTTTCTTCTCAGCAACAAGGGCCTCAATCTTGGACTTGCCCGCAGCGTCGGAAATCAGCGCATCACGGTATAAGAGAATCCGGATGTCAGTGAGATTGGCTGTTACCGCATCAAGCGTCTTGATGGATGGCAAAACGTTCGCGTAGATGCTTTCGAAGCGGCTTTGTGACTGTCTCAGTTGAAACAGCCCGTAGGCGCCGGTCACCACAAGCGAAGCGGTACAGATGCAGAAAGCCACGGTGAGTCGATTCACAATGTTCATTGTGCTATCCGGTTTGGTTGTATTCGCACCGACGCAGCGGCGGTCTCCACGCAAAAGTTGCACGTGTTCTTTATCTCGATATATCCGGTTTAACGGAAATGTTAGGACGTTCTTTAATCCTGAATTGCCCTAATTCTCGGGATGACTGATTGTCGATCGGCCGACAGGCCGTCGGCAGGGTGGGGCAGTTACCCGACTGCTGATTTCGAGTTGAGCATCGGAGCAAGCGCAGAGGCAGTGAGGACGAAGTTGTTGGACCCAAGGAGGTAGGATTGGGGCGGACGCATCGTTCTGCCTCGGGCCCGCTGCGTCGGCTATCCGTTTAAGCTACTCGTGCAGTTCCGTCCAAGTGAGGGCCGCATTGTATTCGGCTGCATGTCCAACTGCCGGTGCGAAAGCTCTCGTGCCAGCTCGCCAACACCTCAAGACGCATCCGACCCGACCTGGTACTTCGAGATTTCGAACTCGTAGACATCTTCCAAGGGTGGAAAATTTCGACTCATCCAGTATTATCGAAGTATTCACTACGTAAAATCCCATGTCGAAAGAAACTCCAACAACACCAATTCTCGTGGATGTTTTAGTCGTTGGCGGCGGACAATCAGCGCTCGCCACAGCCTACTTCTTGCGCCGAGCGGCTGTCAGTTACCAGGTCCTGGATGATCAACCGACTCCCGGCGGCGCATGGCAGCACGCTTGGGATTCGCTTAACTTGTTTTCGCCCGCGCAATGGAGTTCACTGCCTGGCTGGTTGATGCCTTCAACGCCAGACGAGTATCCGTCGCGCGATCACGTTGTTCGATACCTGGCCCAATATGAAGAGCGCTATGACATCCCGGTGCGTCGTCGTGCGCGGGTGATCTCGGTGTCTCGTGAGGACGACGGGCTGCTCGTTTCGACGGACGATCGCCAATGGCTTGCAAAGACAGTCGTCAGCGCGACCGGGACATGGAACTGTCCGTACATTCCGACGTATCCAGGCCAAGAGAGATTCAAAGGCATCCAAGTGCATTCGGCGCAATACGAGAGCCCGGAGCCGTTCACGGGAAAGGATGTGCTGGTGATCGGTGGAGGTAACTCGGGAGCACAGATCCTAGCCGAACTATCACACGTCTGTAACACGACGTGGGTCACAGTGGAGGAACCGACGTTTCTGCCAGATGACGTGGATGGACGCGTTCTCTTTGAACGCGCGACGCAGCGGTGGAAAGCACGAGCAGAGGGTAGGCCCGATCCGGTCCAGAACGGCGGCCTCGGCGACATCGTTATGATCCCGCCTGTTCGGGAAGCGCGCGAACGCGGCGCTATGCACTCAGTGCGGCCGTTCTCCAAGTTCGTCGACGACGGCGTAGTCTGGCCGGATGGGGCGCGCTCGCATGTTGACGCGGTATTGTGGTGTACGGGCTTTCGACCTGCACTGAAGCACTTAGCACCGCTGCATCTCTTAAATGATGCAGGCCAAGTAGACGTGATCGATGGTCGAGCGATGCAGGAGCCAAGGCTTTGGCTGGTCGGTTATGGCGAATGGTGCGGTTTCGCCTCGGCAACGCTCATTGGTGTCATGCGAACGGCAAGGTCAACCGCGGCACAGATCTCCAAATATTTGCACTCAATCGAAAAGGAAATTTCATGAGCGTCACCATCTATCACAATCCAGCATGTGGCACCTCGCGCAACACGCTCGCCATGATTCGAAATGCGGGCATCGAACCGACAGTCATCGAGTATTTGAAGATACCCCCGAGCCGCGAAATCCTCACAAAGCTGATCAAAGAATCGGGTTTAAGCGTGCGTGAGGCGATACGGCAAAAAGGGACCCCCTATGCGGATCTCGGTTTGGACGACCCCATGCTCAACGACGAGCAACTCATCGACGCTATGCTGGAACATCCGATCCTGATTAACCGGCCGTTCGTCGTCACCCCCGTTGGTGTACGGCTTTGTCGTCCGTCGGAGATCCTGCTAGACATCCTTCCCGAAGCGATCACGAAGCCTTTCACGAAGGAGGACGGAGAAGTAGTCATCGACGAACAGGGAAAACGAGTGAGTTGATCAAGCGTTGTCAGCCACCGAGCAGCGACATTTCAGCATGGCGCTGTTCCGACTTACCCGTTTCCTTCCCCCGCTCTTCCGAGTATCGGTCACTGCGCGCTCGCCAGAGGTTCCGAATTTCTTGCTGAATCTCTTCTGGACCTGCGCACCGCCGCAACGTGGGGCGCAGGTCAAATCCTTCAGCGCCGAAAAGGCACGTGAAGAGTCGCCCGTCTGCCGTGAGGCGAAGGCGGGTGCAATCTGCGCAAAACGGCTCGGTGACACTCGAAATAAACCCTACGCTGCCCATGCCGTCTGCGAACTGAAACGTGCGTGACGTCGCGCGATCTGATCGGACTCCGTCACTCGCAAGCGGGAAAACCCTGTCGATGCGCTCGACCAGTTCTGCGGACGGCACGACCTCCCGCATGTTCCACCGATTAGTGGCGCCCACATCCATGTATTCGATGAACCGAGGCGTTACGCCCGTCCCACGAAATCGGCGAACGATCGGAATGATTTGGTCCTCGTTCACGCCTCGCTGGATGACCGTGTTTATCTTGATATTTTCCATGCCGGCCTCGATGGCCGCATCGATTCCATCGAGGACGACATCTATGTCAACGGTCGAACCGCTCATGGCCGTGAAAACCTGCGCATCGAGTGCATCCAGGCTAACGGTGAGACGCTTCATCCCGGCATCGCGCAGGCTGCGAGCTTTACGACGTAGCAGCGAGCCATTGGTCGTTAGAGTCACTTCTACTGGACGACCGAGCGGTGTGCGAAGCGTGCTGAGCCGTGCGACCAAGAGCTCAATGTCCTTGCGTAACAACGGCTCACCACCGGTCAACCGGAGCTTCTCGACGCCTGCTGCGATTGCTGCCGTCGCGACCGTTTCGATTTCCTCGAACGATAGAATTCGGTCCCGCGGCAAGTACTCATACTCTTTGCCGAACACGTCGCTCGGCATGCAGTACGAACAACGGAAGTTGCACCGGTCTGTCAGTGAGATTCGGAGGTCCCGCAGGGGACGGCGCAGTTGGTCAGTTGCGAGTCCTGCCAAATGCGGCGCGCCTGCTATCACGGGCCGCAGCAATCGCATGTCCGATATCGGGATAATACGGTGCAGTATTGATGACATAGAGCCGCCTTGTCGCGTCACTGAGTGGGCGCACCGGCTAACACCCATGTCAATACAACCCGTAAGTCAGCGTCGCTAATGCCCGGGTTCGGCGGCATCGCCATGGGGCCCCAAACACCTGAGCCGCCGTTCTTGACCTTCTTCGTTAGGGTGGCAAGGGCGTCGGCGTCCCCTTTGTACTTCAGGCCGACATCGTGATAGGCCGGACCGACGACCTTATGGTCGACAGCGTGGCAGCTGAAGCACATGTTTTTGCTAGCGATGCCTTGCGCTTTTGCAGCATCAACATCTGCAAATGCGTGGGTAGTGGCAAACGCAGTCAGACAAACAGCGAGCAATCGTTTCATCGAATCGTCCCGTGATAAAAAAGCCGCGTGCATCCCTGCCCGCGGCGTAGTGAGGTCTATGCAAAACGGCGGCTCTTGAAGCTCACAGTTCGTTTGTAGTCTTCCATGGAGCCTACTCGGCGGAGGTTGGCCCACGTACCCTTGTAGTAAGGAATGATGTTGCGGTCCGTCCAGTCGGTAGTCACGTCACCCTGGATGCCATTCACGTACCCGAACATCATGAAGGTCTGATTTCGCTTGATTTCGGGCGTTGGATACGTCATCGCATAGGTGGACCCAAAGTCGTTGAACACCTCGACAATGTCGCCAGCGGCAAGATTCAGCTCCTTCGCATCGTCTGGATTGACTTCAATGTACGCCATCGGGTATCTCGCCCGTATGAACTCGTTGTATTGGTCGTGGTACGCGGTCTGCCAAACCTCGTTGTTACGGCCGTTGTTGATCCAGAAGCGATATTTTTCCTTTTGCTGGGCGACAGTTTTCGGCAGGCCGTTCCATGGCGCCGGTTTGAACTGCGCCTTGCCGTCAGGCGTGTCGAACTTCGAGTCGGTATAGAGCATCTCTGTCCCGACCAGCTTGCCGCCGGTGTACTCCTTCACCGGCAACTGCACGCCGTTGTTTCCCGCCACACGCAGACGTTCGTAGGTGACGAGGTTGCCGGTGTCGCCACCTTGGCTATCAATCTTTCCGACACCTGGTTGCCCGACCTGTCTGAACCCATCGTTAAAGGCGTCCTCCTCGCTCTTCCAATCGAAACCACTAAACCGGGCCACCATGGATGCGTTGCCCTCGGCCTGGTACATTGCCTTCAAGGTGTTCGCCATTCGTGCAGCGATGAGCGAATCAGGCATCGCACTTCCAGGCGGGTCCATAAACTTCTGGGATAGGCGCATCCGTCGCTCACCATTCATCGAGGTGAGATTAGCTTCTCCTGGATGCGCTGCCGGCAACATAAGGTGTGCCGCTTCGGCAAGCTTCGTTGGATAGAGATTTACGGAAGTCACGAAGAGGCCGCCCTTGCTGGTCGCGTCATAGATGACGTCGACCATCTCGGCATCCGTTGCTCCCTTCGCCTTTTGCATGGCTTGTTTGACGATTTGCGACCGACGCAGGACCGCCTCGCGCAGTGCTTCCGCATTGTTACTGGTCTGGAAATTGTTGCTACCCCACCAAGTCATCACGCGCCCCTTGTCGTGGATGAGTTGTTGGTCGATGTAGATTTTCGAATCGCCGGGGTACGGCGGACGGGTATATCCCTCCTGATGACCACCCATTCGGACGACACCTGTACCGCGGCGCCCAACGTTGTGCGTCGCCAGCACCAAGTCAACCAACGACGATTGAATCAGGTAGTTGTCATTGCCCCAGATGATGCCTTTCTCATAGGCGTGCATCGTGCGCGTCATCTGGCCCGAAGCCTTGGGTTTATACGCCCATTCAGCGGCGGTACGCAGCTTCTCGACAGGGACGCCTGTGGCTTTGCTGGCATCCTCCAGCGACATGCGGTTGGTCTGAACCGCCGCGTCGAAGCCGTTGGTGTGCTGGCTGATAAAGTCCTTGTCAATCCACCCTTGCTCAACGACATAGGTGAACAAGCCGTTAAACAACGCGACGTCAGTGCCGGGCTGAATGTCTAGATGCAGGACTTTAGCGGTTCCCGCCACGTTCTCAGCGATCGCGATCGTGGGCGTGCGACGAGGGTCGACGAATATAATTCTTGTCGCGGGCGTCACTTCGCCGGGGAACCTTTGTTTCTTCTTGTCGGCGGTACCTCCCTGCAGATTTGGAATCCAGTGATTCAGGAAGTAGTTAGTCTGAGTCTCGTATGCATTGTTGCCAACGGCCATAATGACGTCAGCGAGCTCGGCGTCTTCATACGAGTTGTTGAGTTCTCCGATGCCCATCTCGCGCGTGGCATGGCACTCCGAGTTGTACGCAGGCCTGTTATGGATACGCACCATTGGGGTCTGCAACGCCGTGAACATGAGCTTTCCAGTTGCCCAGGTGTTCTCAAATCCGCCGCCGGCACCGCCGTGGTCAAAGGCCGAGAAGACGATGCCACTTGGCCCGTCCTTGTCCAGCGTTCGTTTCAGTACCCCTGCGTAGATAGCCATCGCGTGATCCCAGTCGGTATCGACCCATTGGTCGCCCGCATACAAGCGAGGACTCTTTAGGCGATCGCGCGTGAGGCCATCGGCGTTGTACATATAAGTGGCCATCTTGCCGCCACGAGTTGAACTGAGTCCACTGTTCACGACGCATTGCTTGTCTGGAACAATCATGATGCGGTGCCGACTGCCATCGCGATCGGCAACCACGTTTGTCATGACGGGCGTGAGCGTCACGGCGAACGGCGGGAGCTGCTTGGTATAGTCCAGGCCCAATGCATTTTGATTCGGGCCGCGGCCTCCTTCCTCATTCTCGGGCCACTTGAAGACGTTGTACCCGCACCCTACGATGCAGAAGTGGCAGGTCATATTCGTGCGTTGCGCATTCACTGGTGGCAGCGTGATGCGGTCGTTTTGGTTGTCCATGTCGCCCCCTGATTAGAGTACGTTGGCTTGACGGCCGTATAGCATGCCGTCGATGCCGGTTGCCGATATCTTTCCGGTCTTCTCGTCATAGCTGAGTCGAATGCGGGGCAGGTTTTCCGTCGCCTGGCCGGCGATCATCTGCCCGGATTTCTCGGCATCGAACATGCTGTAATGGCAACCGCATTTGAAGGTGTTGGTCCCAGAGTCGAAGGCCACGGGGCATCCCATGTGCGTGCACATCACGCTATAGGCCACGATGTCTTTGTTCGGGCCAACGCCACCGGGTGCGGCAGCGCCGAGTTTCACTGCAACGCAAGGCGAAGACGCGTCTGGATACGTGAACTGCAGAGGCGTACCCTGCGCGAGTTGCCCCGCACTGGCAACCATTTTGGGGACGTATGGTAGTAGCGTATGGCTCGTCTGCGGGGCCGCCACGGCAGCTGGCGCTGCGGCGCACGCTGGCCTCACGATCACCGCAGCAGTTGCCGCAACGCTGGTACCTCCGACCTTCAAAAAGGTGCGCCGGGTAATGGTTTCTTTCGACATACCTGCTCCTTGATACCCACTTGGGCAACCGTTACTATCGGGAGTGCTAGGGCAAGCTCTATGCCAAAATCACTAAAACACCGTGCAGAGCCGCACCCAACGATTCCACGTCGCTAGAGATATGGGAATAAGTTTCGGGACGGTAACGGCAAGAGGGGGCGGGGATATGCAAGGGTTACCGTTGAGTAACGGCCGACGTAGGATACTTTGCGCCGCGGGTGCCGGCATTGTTACTGCGTGCAAGCCGGCTTTTTCTAAGGATGCTGCGTCGCAGCGGAAGATCTTGTTCGGCACAACTGCAGTTTTTCTCGACAACCAGGTGCGCCTTCTTGCGAAGTGGCGCTCGCGGCTCGAGGAGCAACTCGATCAAGAAGTGCAGTTCGTGCAGCGGGGCAGCTATGGCGAAATTACGGACTTGTTGTTAGCGGACCAACTGGACCTCGCATGGGTATGTGGCTATCCGTACGTCGAGCATGATGACCGGATGAAGCTTCTGGTCGTGCCTCAGTATCAGGGTAAGCCTCTATACAGGTCGTACCTCCTGGTTCCGACTTCGGATACCTCAACGAACAGCATCGTCGAATTGGGCAGCCGAGTTTTCGCCTACAGCGACCCGCAGTCGAATTCCGGTTATCTCGTCCCGAGGACCGAACTGATCAGGCACGGTATCGACCCGCGTCGATTTTTCAGCAAGGCGTTCTTCACGTTCGCCCACCGGAAGGTGGTGGAAGCGGTCGCGTCAGGTCTGGCCGCCGCCGGGGAAATCGACGGCTATGTTTTCGACACGCTAGCTAAGCAGATACCCGAGGCGGCATCCGGCGTGCGAGTTGCGTGGCGTTCTCCCGAGTACGGGTTTCCGCCGATCGTTACTCGTCGCAGCTTGTCCGTCGAGACGTATGCGCGCCTGCAAGCGGCACTGCTGTCAATGACCGAGGATGCCGACGGGCGCGACTTACTGTCCCGCCTGAACTTAGATCGCTTTGTTATCGCCGATGACGCTGTGTTCAATGGAATTCGCGGTCTCGTGAAGCTGTCCAACACGATGCCGACCTGAGGTCGCCATGCTGGAAAACGTCAGCTATCGGTACAAGATTCCAGTCGCCCTGACGCTGGCAATCCTGCTTACTGAATTTGCTGTAACTGCAGTGCTCATTGCACTCGCGTTGTCCGACGCACGTCGCAACGTGGAGAGTGGCGCACGTAATCTGGCGAACGTCACGGCACTTTCCGTCCGAGACTCGATGATGCGCGACGATTTGTTCAGAGTTTTCGAGGTGATTCGCGCCCCGGTTGCCGCGAAGGAACCGGACAATCCTCTCAAGGAACTGATCGTTTTTGACTCGAGCGGACGGGTCTATGCGGCGACGGATCCGAAGTACTACGCGACGCTGTCCCAAGTTGCGACCTTGGCGCCATCGATCGGAGCGGGCGTGCGCTACGTCCGTGCGATGCCTCAATCTTTCTATTTCAGTTTTCCGAGCGTACTAGCAAGCGACAATATCGTTGCAGCGCAGGCCGTTCTTGCAGAGGATGGCAGTCCGCTGGGCGTTGTAGCGCTCACCTACGACACTAAAAAGCTTCGCGATGGAATATTGACGCTCCTCCTCCGAATGGTGGCGTTGAACGTCTTGAGTTTGGTTGTTTTGCTTCCGATTGGTTGGTGGTGGGGAAATCGCATGGCTACGCCGCTCCATCGGCTCAGCAGCGCTATGGCGCGGGTCCATAAAGACGAGCTCGAGGAATTGAAGCAAGAGGTGTCTGCGACCGGGCGCGACGAAATCGGCGCACTGTCGTCGAGCTTCCGGGAGATGCTCGATGAACTCGGGGAAAAGCGGCAACTGGAGCGTGACATGGTAGTGGCGGAAAGACTTGCTGCGGTGGGTCGGGTAGCTGCCGGCATCGCACACGAAATCAACAACCCACTCGGTGGACTCATCAACGCCGTCGACACGCTCGTTAAACACGGGGTGCCCGATGGACTTACTAGCAGAACGCTCGGCCTGCTAGAGCGCGGCTTGGCCCAGATCCGCGCGACCGTCGGCGCTCTGCTTTTGGAAGCCCGCCTCGACTCACCCGCAGTACAACCGGCCGACTGGGCTGACCTAGAGATCCTCACTCACGCGCAGCTAGCGTCGAAGCACATTGAACTGCGATGGTGTGTGCCCGAGCACGAAGTGCCACTCCCATCTCAACTCGTGCGGCAACTCGTTCTCAATCTTTTGCTCAACGCGATTAAAGCTGCCGAAGTCGGAGGCACGGTTGAATGTCTTGCAGAGCCGCGTGAGTCGGGGTTGCTGGTGAGAGTTTCGAACACGGGTGAGCATATCCCTGACGAGGTGGTGAACCACCTCTTCGAGCCGTACTCACCGAATCAAAAGAGCGTCGGGGTTCGGAGCTACGGGCTTGGCTTGTGGGTCAGTTATCAAATCGTGACGCAGTTGAACGGGACGATATCCGTGAGCAGCCAGCCTGGAGAAACGATTTTCGAAGTCGTGCTTCCAATGAGAACAGGAGACGCAGCATGAGCGACTCAAGGATATGCCTGGTCGAAGACGATCCCATCATGGGGGAGTCCATGGTGGAACGCTTTCAACTGGAGGGCTTCTGTGTCGATTGGCATACTCGCGCGGCGGCCGCGTTCGAAGCGATTACACGAATCGGCTATGCGGTTATCGTCAGTGACGTGCGATTGCCCGATTTTTCCGGCGATGACCTTTATAAGCGCCTCGCGGAAACGATGCCCAAGGTGCCGCCGTTCATCCTCGTCACGGCATACGCCTCAATCGATAGTGCTGTGTCCATGCTCAAGTTGGGCGTTGCAGATTACATCACCAAGCCATTTGACATCGGGCAACTGGTCCTGAAGATTCAGGCGCTGGCCACCGCATACATCCCGGAGCAGGCTATGCCGGCTCACAGTCCGCTTGGAGTGTCGGCTGCCATGCGCAAGCTCGCCGATGCCGTGCCGAGGGTGGCCAAGCGCGCATCGTCAATTCTGATTAGCGGCGAGTCCGGGTCGGGTAAAGAGGTTTTGGCGAGGCACATTCACAACGTGGCTGCGGGTGACAAAACCGAGCCATTTATCGCGGTCAATTGCGGCGCCGTGCCAGAAACGCTGATGGAGGCGGAGTTCTTCGGGTATGAGAGGGGCGCTTTTACGGGCGCCGAACGTCAGAAGAAGGGTTTTTTTGAGCTCGCGCATGACGGAACTCTGTTTCTTGACGAGATTGGCGACCTGCCTCTCGCGATGCAGGTCAAGCTGCTGCGGGTGCTTCAGGAGAAGCGGGTGCGTCGCGTAGGTGGCGAGCGCGACACCGAGTGCCATTTCAGATTGGTATGTGCAACGCATTTGGACCTGAAAGCATCGGTTGAGAACAAACGGTTTCGGGAGGACCTGTTCTATCGTTTGAATGTCGTGATGTTACGTGTCCCGGCTTTACGCGAGCGGACCGACGACATCTTGTGGATAGCGCGCCAGTTCCTTCAATCGTATGCTGCAACGAATGATGAGAAGCCCAAAGAGTTGCACCCGGCGACCGAAGCAGCGCTGATAGCTTTTAGATGGCCCGGCAACGTTCGTGAACTCTGCAATCGCTTGGAGCGGGCTTGTCTCCTCGCGGGAAACGTTGTTCTGATGCCTTCGGATGTCTTCGTTGAGGACGCTGCCGGCGATGAGAATAATGATAACGAGGACGTACCCACGTTGTCCGCATATATCGACAAATGCGAAACCCTGTATATCAAGAACGCGCTGGTTCAACATGAAGGCCGTATTGCTGAAACAGCTGCGGCGCTTGGCATATCACGTAAGAGTCTATGGGAGAGGATGCGCCGACACCGGATCTCGGAACCCGATTCGGAAGTGAAGTGACGCAGGAGAGAGCCTCAAGGACGAGACCGACGACGGATGTCTCGCGAAGTCAGTTGGACGCTCTGACGGGCCGAGTTTGTGGCATTCACGATGCGATGCGCCCGCCACTGGAAAAGCGTGGGGTGCCTGAGGCAAGTGACGAGGCGCAGTTAGCCGAGCGGCGGTCAAGGAGGATCCTTGCGACCGCGGAACAGCAGCCGGCTGAGCAACGTGGCGATTCCTGCGATAGAGGCTGAAATGAACGTGGAATTAGAAAACCCGGAAACGGCGAGGAAATACACGCTCACAAGTGCAAAAAGCATTTGCGCGAGCCCCAATGCCAGCCGAAATGGACCCCAAAGAAAGTTGGTCCACCAACGTTGGTTCCACATGATTTTATCCGTCGACGAACCTGGCCATCGTGTGCGCGGCGGCATATTGGCGGTTCGGCATCCTCTTGTTCAATAGGGCGGCTCTCGCGCACGTGCTTCGGTCCGCGCTTAGGCCCGTGTTCCGCTAGGGCGAAAGCCTGTTAGCGGCCTTCCATTGGGCTAAGTGGCCACGTTTGCGGTGTCAATTCAGTCATGCAATTTCCGCTGTATAGGCTCAGGGCGGCGACGTCCCGACTGCCGAAGTTATATTTGCGCCGCATGGTTTGCCGAGATAGCGGGCAATGCGAGGTTGGCGAGGCATTGTCCGCAGTCGCGGGCGGTTTCAATGGCCGTGCCGGAGAGGGGATGCGCAGGCGTCGGATTGCACAACATGCCGTGGAGGACGCGTGAAGACGAAGGCCGCCTCTCGACATAGAGGCGGCCGCTGAGATTACGATTTTCGCAGGTACCAGCCTCGGGATGAGTTCACAACTTTCACGACGACGAGCATCACCGGCACTTCGATGAGCACGCCCACGACCGTGGCGAGCGCCGCGCCCGATTTGAGCCCGAAGAGGCTGATCGCCGTCGCAACCGCCAACTCAAAGAAGTTCGACGCGCCAATGAGACAGGAGGGTGCCGCGACCTCATGCGATACGCCTAGACGGCGATTTGCAAGGTATGCAAGCGACGAGTTGACCACTACCTGAATCAGAATCGGTACCGCCAGCAGCAGGATAACCAATGGTTGCGCCACAATCTGTTCACCCTGAAACGCGAAGAGCAACACGAGAGTAAGTAGCAGTGCCGCAATCGAAAACGGGCCGATCTTTGCGAGCGCACGCTGAAACGACACTTCTCCGCCGCGCAGAAGGAGCTTCCGAAGTATCTGGGCGATGATGACGGGAATGACGATATACAGCCCCACGGACGTTAGCAGTGTGTCCCACGGCACGGTGATGTTCGATATGCCGAGCAGGAGGCCAACAACTGGCGCGAACGCAAACACCATGATCAGGTCGTTCAGGGCCACCTGCGAGAGCGTGAAGTACGGGTCACCCTTCGTCAGTTGGCTCCATACGAAGACCATTGCCGTACATGGCGCTGCGGCCAGCAAGATGAGGCCCGCCACGTAGCTGTCTAGCTGCGCCGCCGGCAACCACGCAGCAAACACGTGACGCACGAAAACCCAGGCGAGAAACGCCATCGTGAAAGGCTTGACTGCCCAATTGATAACGAGCGTTACGCCGATGCCTTTCCACTGACTGCCGACCTTGCTCAGCGAGCCGAAGTCGATGCGCAACAGCATGGGGATAATCATCACCCAGATGAGCACGCCGACAGGCAGATTCACGTGAGCGAACTCGAGCCCGGACACCGTTTGCACAACACCGGGAATTGCTTTACCCAGCAAGATGCCCATGACGATGCAAAGCGCAACCCACACGGAAAGGTAACGCTCAAAGAAACCGATTCGAGCCGGTTTTGCATCGCATGCTGCTGCCTGCATTTCGGCCATCGTTACTCTCCTTTCGCGCTCAACGTCGTACCGATGTTCTGGATCTGTTCTTGCGCTTCCAGTCGGTCGACCTTGTCGAGCGGCAGGTTCACGAACAGGTCGATGCGCTTGCGCAATTGAATAAACGCGGTCAGAAACGCTTTGCGCTTTTCCTCATCCGTACCTTGAACGGAAGACGGGTCAGGAATGCCCCAGTGCGCCTTGGCGGGATGTCCCGGCCAAATTGGACACACCTCGCCGGCCGCGTTGTCGCAGACGGTGAAAATGAAGTCGATGTGAGGAGCGCCCTCCGCTGCGAACTCGTCCCAGGTTTTGCTTCGCAGGTTATCGACGGGTATTTCGCGCGAGCGAAGAAGGTCGATCGCGAGCGGATTAGGCTGGCTGCCCGGATGGCTGCCGGCGCTATATGCCATGAACCGGTCCCCGGCGATGTCATTCAAGATGGCTTCCGCGAGGATAGACCGCGCTGAATTATGCGTACACAGAAAGAGTACGTTGTGTTTCTGGCTATCAGCCATAAGTGCTCCAGAGTGCTTAGGAGCCGCTACCGCGGCATTATGTCCACATCTCCAATATAATGGAAATGACGTTTCTTGGCAATGCTACAGGCGTGACGATGCCTCACTCCGCGCTGGCAAGGCGTGGTGTCACGAAAAATTCATCAAGACCTGCCTTGTCACATCTTTGTCACGAACTATACTCAGAATCCCGACAGTCGTAATGTATCTAGAGTTATCGAGATATCAGCAACCACTGAGGATGACCAAAATGAATAAGTTGTTCGTGCAACGTCTCGCAGGCGCTGCGCTCGCCGCCACGTTCGCTGTTGCCGCACATGCGGCAGACATAACGGGGGCCGGTTCGACGTTTGTCTATCCGATCTTGTCCAAATGGTCGTCCGACTATAACCAATCATCTGGCAACAAGGTGAACTACCAGTCGATCGGCTCGGGCGGCGGTATAGCGCAGATTAAGGCAGCGACTGTCGACTTCGGTGCGAGCGACATGCCAATGTCGGTAGCTGACCTGAAGGAGAAGGAGATGGGCCAGTTCCCCTCCGTCATCGGTGGTGTCGTGCCAGTCGTCAATATCGCGGGCGTGGCCCCAGGGAAGCTTCGCTTTACGGGTGCGCTGCTGGCCGACATCTATCTTGGAAAGATTACGAAGTGGGATGATCCGGCGATCGTGAAGGTAAATCCGGGTGTGAGCCTGCCAAGCGCAAACATCACGGTGGTTCACCGCTCGGACGGATCAGGCACGACCTTCAACTGGGTCAACTATCTGTCCAAGGTCAGTCCTGACTGGAAATCGAAGGTAGGTGAGGGTACGTCGGTTGCCTGGCCCGTGGGCGTTGGCGGCAAGGGCAACGAGGGCGTCGCTGCGTATGTGAATCGGCTCAAAAACTCGATCGGATATGTCGAGTATGCGTATGTCATTCAGAACAAGATGACGTACGCCTCGATTCAAAACAAGGCCGGAAACTTCGTTGAACCCAACGGCAAGAGCTTCCAGGCCGCAGCCGCGACTGCTGATTGGACAAACTCGACCGACTTCGATCTGGTCATGACCGACGCGAGTGGGCCGGATGCCTACCCGATCACGGCCACGACGTTCATCATCATGTACAAGCAGCCGAAAAATGCTGCGCAGTCGAAAGCAGCGATTGAGTTCTTCAAATGGGCGCTTGAGAAGGGACAGCCGCAAGCGCAGTCGCTCGACTATGTTCCGCTTCCCCCTCCGCTCGTCAAGCAAATTGAAACGTACTGGTCCACGAACTTCAAGTTCTAACTGCTAGTGAACTCAGCCAGCGCCGGCGGCACGCTCGGCGCTGGCCGTCAAGGATGAGTCATGCCCCCGACTGCTGAAGAGTTAGCAAACGACGTCCCTCGCCAGCGTCGCGCCGGCGACATGCTCGGCACCGAATTAACCTTCCGCACCCGCGTGCGCCGTCTGCCCGACGAACTGGCGGACCGCTTGTTCCGCTATACCGCTGCTGCAGCAGCCATCTTCGTCCTGATTCTATTGGCAGGGATCGCCGTCTCGATGTTATGGGGCGGACGCTTGGCTTTCCAAACATTCGGTTGGCACTTCCTCGTGAGTACCGACTGGGACGCCGTAGCGCACAAATTCGGCGCGCTCATTCCCATTTACGGGACGCTGGTCAGCTCCTTCCTCGCGCTCCTCATTGCGGTGCCGATCAGCTTTGGTATCGCGATCTTTATCACCGAGATCGCGCCGACCTGGATGAAAAATCCAATCAGCACGGCGATTGAACTACTCGCCGCTATCCCCAGCATCATCTACGGGATGTGGGGCCTATTTGTGTTCGCGCCCGTCCTGGCCGACCATGTGGAGCCTTGGCTCATTGATCACCTCGGTAACAAGTGGCTCATCGGTCCACTTTTCTCGGGCGCGCCCATCGGCCTCGGCATGCTTCCGGCCGGCATCATCCTAGGCATCATGATCATTCCGTTTATCAGTGCTGTGATGCGCGACGTGTTCTCGGCGACACCCCAGGTACTGAAAGAGTCGGCCTTTGCCCTTGGTTCGACGCGCTGGGAAGTCATGCGCAAGGTGATTCTGCCGTACACGCGCTCGGCAGTTATCGGCGCCATATTTCTCGGGTTGGGGCGCGCGCTGGGTGAAACGATGGCGGTCACGTTCGTCTTGGGTAATGCGCACGATCTCAGCGTGTCCTTGCTGAATCCGAGCAACTCAATCGCAGCAACGCTTGCCAACGAATTTACGGAAGCCGACTCTCCGATCTACTTGTCGTCCCTCATCGCGTTGGGCTTCGTCCTCTTCGTTGTGACCTTTATCGTGCTCGCGTTCGCGAAATTGCTGTTGATGAGATTGAACCGAATGGAAGGAGCGAAATGATGCAAGGCTTCGACATGAGAAAACTCCGCCGGCGGCGATTCACCAACAATGTGGTGTTCCTGTTATCGGTCGGCTCGACGCTCTTTGGTCTTTTCTTCCTCGCCTGGATCCTTGTCACGACGGTCATCAATGGTGCCGCTGCCTTGCGGCCGAGTTTGGTGACGCAAATGACACCGCCTCCCGGCCAAGATGGGGGCCTACTCAACGCGCTGTATGGCAGTTTCACCATGATTGGCATCGCCACCGTCATCGGGGTGCCGCTTGGATTGATGGCCGGTACCTACTTAGCGGAATACGCGCGCGGAACCCGCCTCGGCGCGGTCATCCGTTTCGTGAACGACATTTTGCTGAGCGCGCCGTCGATTGTCATTGGTCTGTTCACGTACGAGATCATCGTCAGGCAGGTCGGGCATTTCTCGGGATGGGCAGGTGCGGTGGCGCTTGCGATCATCATGCTCCCGGTCGTCATTCGGACCACCGACGAGATGCTTCAGTTGATACCGGACAGCATGCGCGAGGCGGCACTATCACTCGGCATCCCTCGCTGGAAAATCAGTTCGCGCATATTGTTGAAAGCAGCGAGTTCGGGCGTTGTCACCGGTGTTCTGCTCGCGGTGGCACGCATCAGCGGTGAGACGGCGCCGCTTCTGTTCACGGCGCTCAACAACCAGTATTGGACGACCACGCCGAACGGTCCGATGGCCAATATCCCGGTGGTCATATTCCAGTATGCGATGAGCCCGTACGACAGTTGGCACGCTCTAGCTTGGGCAGGGGCCTTCTTGATGACGATTTTCGTTCTTGCGCTGGCAATCCTGTCGCGCACCTTCTTCGGCCGCGCTCATGCCCCCCGTTAAGATGCCATCAGCCCGTACAAACACCACGCGCATTCGCGTACGTAACCTCGACTTTCACTACGGCCACCGTCAGGCGCTGTTCGACGTGAACGTCGACTTTCCCGACAGAGAGGTCACCGCGATCATTGGAGCATCCGGTTGCGGGAAGTCAACCTTGCTGCGAGTGCTGAACCGGATGTACTCGATCTATCCTGGACAGGCTGCTAAAGGTGCGGTCGAACTGGACGGCCAGAACATCCTTGACCCCAGCTTCAAACTGAGTGCGCTTCGTCTGAAGGTCGGCATGGTGTTCCAAAAGCCGACGCCTTTCACGATGTCCATCTACGAAAATATCGCCCTGGCGATCCGCCATCACGAGTCGCTCAACCACTCGGAGATGGACGAGCGGGTGGAGTTCGCTTTGCGGCAAGGTGCGCTCTGGGACGAAGTGAAGGATAAGCTCGACCAAAGTGCCCTCGCTCTATCGGGCGGTCAGCAGCAACGCCTGTGCATCGCCCGCGCCATCGCGGTTGATCCTGAGGTCCTTCTCTTGGATGAGCCGACCTCGGCATTGGACCCGATCGCCACGGGCCGCATCGAGGAGTTGCTGGAGACTCTGAAACGAAATTACACGGTCGTCATGGTCACACACAACATGAAGCAGGCCGCTCGGGTGTCAAAAAATACGGCGTTTATGCACTTGGGCAAGCTCGTCGAATTTGGAACGACCGAGCAAATATTCAGTAAACCACGCGAGAAGCTTACCGAGGGCTACGTCCGAGGTCTCTATGGTTGAGCTTGCTCCCAAGCCAGACATTGATGCAGAGCTGGCCACGAAGATAGAAGTTAAAAATCTGAACTTCTTCTACGGCAAATTTCATGCGCTCAAGGACATCAATCTTTCTATTCCCGAGAAGCGCGTGACCGCGTTCATCGGTCCGTCGGGATGTGGAAAGTCGACGCTTCTTAGGACATTCAACAAGATATATGTCCTTTACCCAGAGCAGCGGGCTGAAGGCGAAATTCGGATAGACGGTGCGAACGTGCTTACCTCGAAAGAGGACGTAACGTTTCATCGGGCCAACGTCGGAATGGTATTTCAGAAGCCCACCCCGTTCGCGATGTCAATCTACGAAAACGTTGCCTTCGGACCGAGGGCATTCGAGTCCATTTCCAAGTCAGATCTGGACGAGCGTGTCGAGTGGGCATTGACCCGAGCCGCCTTGTGGAAGGAGGTGAAAGACAAAGTTCACATGAGTGGGTACGGCTTGTCCGGTGGCCAGCAGCAACGATTGTGTATCGCGCGCGCCATTGCCATGCGTCCTGACGTGCTGTTGATGGACGAACCATGTTCGGCACTGGATCCGATATCGACTGCGGGTATCGAAGAACTGGTGCTCGAGTTGAAGGATGATCATACGGTGGTCATCGTCACGCACAACCTGCAGCAGGCCGCACGGTGCTCGGATTACACCGCATACATGTACATGGGTGAGCTCGTCGAGTTCGGGCTGACACAGAAAATCTTTAAGAAGCCAGAGCAACGTGCGACCGAAGACTACATCACCGGCCGCTTCGGCTAAGGAGTCACCATGACGGATAAACATTTGTCGAGCCAGTTCGATGCCGATCTAAATCAGGTGTCCAGCAAATTGCTCGCTATGGGGGGGCTGGTTGAGTCGCAAATCGACTGCGCCATGCGGGCATTAAACGACTTTGATCTCGATCTGGTGGAGAGGATCATGGAAGACGAGCGGCGACTGAACACAATGGAAGTTGACATTGACGAGGAGATCAACAATATCATTGCCCGTCGTCAGCCAGCCGCGAGAGACCTGCGTCTTTTAATGGCCGTTTCAAAGACGATCACAAATCTCGAACGCGCCGGCGACGAGGCGAGGAAAATCGCCAAACGAACCCGACGTATCTCGAGTGAGCCAGCGGCCCGCTCGATAAACATAGCCGAAATCAAACAATCTGGTGACATGGCAATTTCCGTTCTTCACCGTGCGCTTGACGCGTTTGCTCGTCTGGACACCGTGGCGGCAGCCCACATCATCCGCGAGGACGACGCGATCGATGAGCAATTCAAAGCGTTCGTGAGGAAACTGATTACCTACATGATGGAAGACCCGCGTGTGATTTCGGTCGCACTTGACTATCTATTTATCGCGAAGGCAATTGAGCGGATTGGTGACCACGCGACGAACATCGCGGAATTCATCATCTATGTCGTCAAAGGCACCGACGTACGCCATGTGTCGCGTGAGCAGCTGGAGCGCGAAGCGTTGGGCTAAGGATAAGGGGAAAGGTAGTGCCCGCAACCATACTTTTCGTTGAAGATGAACCGGCGATCGCCGAAATACTTTCGGTTAATGCCCGACATGCGGGCTATCTTCCGCTCGCGGCGTTCACTGTGGCCAAAGCCAACGAGATAATCTCCGACGTGCTTCCAGACATCATTGTTCTGGACTGGATGCTACCGGACCAATCAGGTCTGACGTTCTTGAAAGATCTCCGGAGCGATCCTCGAACACGCGATCTACCGGTGATTATGCTCACTGCCCGTGGCGAGGAATACCACCGCCTGGAAGGTCTTGAAGCGGGCGCCGACGACTACATATCGAAGCCGTTTTCGCCGAAAGAACTGTTGGCGCGGATCAAGGCAGTTTTACGAAGAAGGGCGCCGCAACTGACCGACGATCCGGTCATCATGAACGGGATTAGATTGGACCCGGCCACGCGTAGGGTCTTCGGGATGGTAGATGGCATTGAGGTTCCGCTGCGCCTTGGCCCAACGGAGTTCAAGCTACTGCATTTTTTCCTGACTCATCCTGAACGGGTTCACTCGCGGACCTTTGTGCTCGACCAGGTTTGGGGCGACCACGTGTTCATCGAAGAACGCACGGTCGATGTGCACGTAAAGCGCTTAAGATCCGCGCTTCGGCCAGCGCACGGCGAAGGGATGATCGAGACCGTCCGCGGATCCGGATATCGGCTGTCAACCGCGCACCCGACGGTCGCGAGTGTTGCAAAAGCGGCTTAAACAAAAGTGTCATGCAATTGACATCTCGATAGCTGTAGAATCGTTGGTTGAATTCTGACGAGTCAACGGCATGATGAAGGAAAAAGACGCAATCAAAGCACTATCGGCGCTCGCGCAATCCACGCGCCTGGGGATTTTTCGCCTGTTGGTTACCGCAGGTCCGGATGGGGTGAGCGTGGGGGTCATTCAAGAGCAGTTGGAACTGGCCAGCGCGACGCTTTCGTTCCACCTGAAAGAGCTCACGCATGCGGGCTTGGTGAGTTCCCGCCAAGAGGGCCGTTTTGTCTACTATGCCCCAGAGATCAATCACGTGAACGACCTGATCGGCTTTCTAACCGAGAACTGCTGTGAGGGAGTGGACTCAGCAAATTGCACGCCTCGCAAAAAGGTGAAGTGCAAGCCGGTGACCGCCTGAACGGTTTCGCGAACGCGCTTGTGCTGCGGCTGCGTTGATCGCGGGGTTCACCGATAGCCGCTGAAGGAAAACAGACCCTACGCTACCGCATCCTTGGCTGCGCAGCCCAGTCCTTCTGCTGCGCAACAGTTTTCCATCAGGAAGTCGATAAGCGCCTGCATGTGTCCATACTGCGCGCGGTACATCACGAATCGCCCCTGCGCGGTGCCCTCGATCAAGCCAGAATGGGCCAATTCCTTCAGATGGAAAGACAGGGTAGGCGCGGCTAACCCCAAGCTTTCTGAAATTGCTCCCGCGCTCATCCCTTCGGGCCCTGCGGTGACCAGCAATCGGAACGTGGCCAATCTCGTTTCCTGCGCAAGCGCCGCAAGCGCCTTCACCGCCAGCTTGCTGTCCATAGCGTTCATGACGCTCACTCCCTTTGGTCCGTGATTGCCATCTCCTCAGCGCCCGCCAATGCCGCGAGGTCCGTGCGGGGATCTATGGGACGACCTTCGTCGACCCGTTCACTGTATCGATCAACAAGGTAATCCGCCTTCCCGCGCAAGAGGAGCGTGAATTTCACCAACTCCTCCATGACGTCAACGATGCGGTCGTAGTAGGCCGACGGCTTCATTCGTCCGTGCTCGTCAAATTCCTCATACGCCTTTGCCACTGACGACTGGTTGGGGATGGTGAACATGCGCATCCATCGCCCCAACTGGCGAAGCTGATTTACCGAGTTGAAGCTTTGTGAACCGCCGCTCACTTGCATGACAGCGAGTGTGCGCCCTTGAGTGGGGCGGACGCCGCCCATCGCTAACGGCAGATGGTCAATTTGGGTCTTGATGATGCCGGAGATGGTGCCGTGCCGCTCGGGGCTGCACCAGACCTGGCCTTCTGACCAGATTGAGAGGTTCCGAAGCTCCTTCACCTTGGGGTGCTCGTTGCAGTCCACATCATCAGGGAAAGGTAACCCGCGCGGGTCGTAGATTCGGGTTTCAGCACCGAAGAACTCAAGCAGGCGCGCGGCTTCCTCCACAGCGAGACGCGAGAACGAGCGCTCACGCAGCGACCCATAGAGCAGCAAGATTTTCGGCGGTGACGCGTCCGGCATGCCCAGGCGTTTGGCAATGTTGCCGTCCAGGAAGTCAGGCTTTGCAGCAGGCATTGAATTATCAGTGATGCGCGATTTAGATGACATAGCGATGTATCCAGGCGAAAATTTCATATTTCCAATTATATGGAAATGTAGTAATTTAGCAAGTGCGGGGCGGACCCTTTCGGCGTCCGACAGACCGTGCACCTTGGCGTGAGAAGGATCTGGGAGCGAACCATGACAAATGATAGAGAGACCGTCTGTCAATTATTGCCGAGTTCCGGTGATATTGAATGCAAGTCGATGCGGGCGTTCGTTGCGGTTCGACTCAACCCGTCCTCGAGTGCCGCGAACGAAGGCTCGGTTGTGGGTCGTGGCCTTCTCGCCGGCCGCTCTGCGTCTAGTCGAGGGACTGGCGATTTCCGCGCCTTCGCAACAGCATTATCGCGCTCGCTCGGTCATACAGCGGGAAGGTCGGTCGACTCGTTACTCATCACGACGGGCGTCGGTCGGCTTGAGCTCCTGCGCTTTGTAAGGGGTGGTGCGGCGAGCGCAGCAGTGCTTTTGCTCGACGCATCCGTCTTGTTCCGATTTCCTCCCTGTGATTGGCAGACCGCATTCTTGCGAACCCGCAATCAGCTTGCTGAGGAGGGCGTCACATTTTATGTGACGCTGGTCAATCGCAAGTCGTTTCTTCGCGTGAATATGCTAGCGGCCGCTCGCGGTCTTTATAAGCTTAACGAACTCACTTCTTTCTGCACTCGCGAAGGAATCGGCCTGCTGTCCGCCGGTCACTTAGCTGGGCCCGCTGAAAGCGACGCCTTTGATGCACCGCTACGCGAGGAGCGCCTCGCCGAGGTCATCGCGAGCGACTTGATGTCTCCCCGTTTTTTTTGCTGCAACGCCTTCCGGATCGCCCCTACGAACGCGGGAACTGACGTAACGGGGGCTGGCCCGAAGTGAATACTTTGTCGAATCGTTGGGGCAGGTACGCCGAGCACGAAAATGTTGCCACGTGGGCACTCGCGATTGCTCAACTCGTTTCCTGGGGCTCCGTGTATTACGGCTTTTCGCTATTCGTCGTGCCGATGGAGCACACGATGGGTTGGAGTCGTACGTGGACCAATGGCGCACTCTCAGTCGGGCTGCTTGTCTCGGGCCTGGCAGCCTACCCGATCGGGGCCTGGATCGACCGAGGTCACGGACGATTTGTGATGGTTGCCGGTTCGATCCTCGCTACCGCGATGTTATTGCTCTGGTCACAAGCGCAGAGTCTAGCCTGCCTTTTCGTCGTCTGGATCGGTCTGGGTGTCGCGATGGCCGCAATACTGTACGACCCGGTGTTCGCGGTAGTAACGCGAGACTACCCGACAACGTTTCGCACCAAGATCACACTGATCACGCTCGTTGCCGGTTTCGCGAGCACGCTCTTCATTCCGCTGACACAAGGTCTTGTGAGTTGGCTCAGCTGGCGGCACGCCCTCATCGCGCTGGCAGCAATCAACCTGGTGGTTTGTCTGCCTATCCACCTCACCGCAGTCAAGGGAAACCCCGGCCAAGCGCGCAGTACCGCCGAGAAAGCGCGCCTTAAATCAGAGGCGCAGGCCTCGACCGCTCGGGCCTTGCACACGCCCACGTTTTGGGGCTTGAGCGTGTGCTTCACTGCGTACTACGCCGCGTTCGCAGCCTTGACCTTTCATTTAGTCCCGCTTTTGGTTGAACGGCATGCCGGCTCTGGTTTGATCTTGGCGACCATGGCAGTCATCGGACCGGCCCAGGTCGCCGCGCGCGCGTTGTGGTTTGCAGTTGGCCGCAATGTACGTCCAGCGCTTATCGGCATTATCGTTACGATTTCTTTTCCCGTCTCGGTCGTTGTTCTTTTATGCGCGGGAGCGTCGCCTGGCCTCCTGATGCTGTTTGCCCTTATTTACGGAGGCGCCAATGGGATGATGACGATCCTGCGCGGAACGATCGTGCAGGATGTCATGTGGACCGAAGGTTACGGCGCGGTCAGCGGCCTATTGTCGACACCATCCAATATCGCGAAAGGGGTCGCGCCCATTTCGGCTGCCGCGTTGTGGACTATCCATCAGAACTACTCTCTCGCCGGAACGGTGATCCTTGTCGTATCGTGTATCTCGGCTTTCGCATTTGTGATCGCAATGTGGCTGTCACGCGACGGCCGAGCGACACGGAAACGCGCTTGAGAAACGACGAGGAGTTGCGACGGTGAGTGTCGCCGGACTTCACGGGCTCCGAGTGCGACGGTGATATCGACGTCGCTGCTTCCGATAAAGAAAAGGTAAGGGGCATTCGGATTACTTCCTGACCCGAGAAGTTCGCAGCTGCGAATGACGTCGATCGAGTGCGCACGCTCAACCAATATTTTGTGCCACCGCAAGGTACAAGCGGCCATCGAAGCGTGTCTGAATTAGGACAAGATCACGACTCCCACATGATGTATGCCCACGACTGCCCTCACTTCGTTGCAGTCTCGTACCCATCGGTCAGCGTGTTGAGAAACGCGACAACATCTTTGATCTCTGCCTCATCCAGCGCCGGTTTTTCCCCGCGCTTCCGATCAAATGGAGCGTCGGTGTTCAGGTTCGCCCAGTAGCGCTTCGGTAGGTCGTCAAATTTCTGGACACCGGCCCTCGAGACCGGATAGAACTTTTCTGGGTTCGTATCTCGCTGGACGTAGAAGCGGACGACATCCTCGAGCGAGTGATAGATCCCATTGTGAAAAAACGTCTTGCGCAGCGCGACGTTGCGTAGCGACGGCGTGCGGAAGATACCGCAATATGCCGCACGTCCTTTCAAATCAGTGCGCTCCGGACCGCAGGCACCCAGATCATAAAAGTGCGGATCTTTATTGACGGGCAATGCTCGGTTTCGCGGCACACCGATTGCAATGAGCCCAAAGTCAGTGAATCGTGGGGGAGTCCCATCCTTCGCACGCTGACTGATGTGACAGGATGCACAGTTGCCCTTGCGCTCATCGTTGAAAAGGTCGAGACCGTGCAGCTCTGCAGCGTTTAACGTTGCCTTGCCTGCAAGATAGGCATCGAACTTACTTGTGTACGGATAGAACTTTGCAGGCACTTGCTCGAATGTCTCGAGTGCCTTGAGGACTGCTGCAAACGCCTTGTCATCATTGTTGAAGATGTCAGGGCCAAACGCCAGCTTGAATTCACCGGCATACGGAGCGGCCTTTACGGCAGACACCACCTTCGCCGGCGTGCTACCCATCTCGAATGAGGACAACAAAGGTATGCGCGCTTGATCCGAACCCTGATCGACGCGGCCATCCCACGTCAGTCCTCCGGTCGGTCCTGCATCGACACTCTCATCTCCTTCGTCGTCCGAGTCGTGAAAGTGTTCAGTGAACTGAGGCACACCCTGCAAGTACGTCAACGAAGGGGCGGCCCGAAAACCTGAGCGATGCATATCGTTACCGCCGAGTTGTACGGATAGCGAATTAGGTGGGCCGAATGCATGAGACGGGCTATGACATGACGCGCACGAAAGCGAGCCGGAGCCAGACAGTGAGGGATCCAGAAAAATCTTTTCGCCGACTGAGGTCATCACTTTGACGGCCGCGAACACCTGGGCTCTCGATTGCCCACCCGCTAGTGCGGTATTTACCTTTGTCGGCTCGGCTGCGTCTTTCTGGGTCTCTGCATGAGAGTCGCAACCACCGAGCAAAGCGATGTACATGAACGCGCAGGCTGCGCCGAATGCAATCGATTTGAGAGCAGGGACTGCTGCAAGCGAAAAGCGCTGCGTAAAAAACATGGCGAGCTCGCATCAAGAAAGCCGCAGCGTATGTCTCGCAGATGTCTTTTCTGTGACGATTCGGCGTCCAGAAAATCTTTCTCGTAGCTTTCGCTTACGTAAGTAATCCGGCTCTTTTCTGTCAACGTAGTTTGCGAGACTTACGGCGCCCGACGATTTGGCGCTGTGCGATACCTGCGACGCGCCGGCCCCTCACCCAAGAGAAAATCCATGAACAAGAAACTCGTGTGTGCCATCCCGCTTGCAGCTTTAACCGCCTTCGGCTTATACGCGTGCGGCGGCCACGACAGCAATCACGCAGACCTTTCGTCCGTGCAAAATATCGTAGTGATCTACGCTGAGAACCGCAGCTTCGATAACCTATATGGCACCTTTCCGGGTGCGAACGGCATCCAGAATGCTACAACGGTCAACACGCAACAGCTCGACCGCGATGGTAGCGTGCTGCCCACTCTGCCAGCCGTTTGGGGCGGTTTGACAGCCACAGGCGTGACGCCGGCAATCACCCAAGCGATGACTGTCAATCTGCCAAATACCCCGTTCGCTATCGATGATCCGGCCGGATTCAATACCGCGTTATCGGTTACCACGCGGGATCTGTACCACCGGTTCTATGAAAATCAAATGCAGATCGACGGCGGGAAGAACGACAAGTTCGCCGCGTGGGCTGACTCGGGCGGTCTCGTCATGGGTCACTACAACACAAACGCAGACAAGCTTCCGCTTTACAAAATCGCTCAGCAATACACGCTCGCCGACAACTTTTTCATGAGTGCTTTTGGGGGCTCGTTTCTCAACCATCAGTGGCTCGCGTGCGCATGCACGCCGACGTATCCGAACGCCGACAAAAGCCCGGCCGCGAGTTCCGTATCGGCTGTGAACAGCGACGGAGTCTCGTTGCAAGTCGCGGCTAACTCGCCTTCGTCTGCTTTGACTGGCATTCCAAAGTTCGTCAATTCGGGTAACCTTTCGCCCGACTTTTTCGCAATTAACACCATGCAACCGCCGTACCAGCCAAGCGGCAATCCTCCCGCTGCCGGCGGTGACCCGACCCTCGCTGACCCCAGCGTTGCGACGACGCTGCCCCCGCAAACACAGCAACACATCGGCGACCTCTTAAACAACGCCGGCGTCTCTTGGGCGTGGTACGGGGGGTCGTGGGCAGCGGCATTGGCTGACCGGACAAAGATCAACGGCGCGGTGAATGTGGTGCCTGATTTCCAGACCCACCACCAACCGTTCAATTATTTTGCGGACTTGGCGCCTGGCACGGCCAACCGCGCCCAACATTTGCTCGACGGTGGAACGGACGGCGCCGAATTTATTAAGGCGATTGACGCAGGTACTTTGCCGCAAGTCGCCTTCTATAAACCTCAGGGAAATTTGAATGAACACGCGGGCTACACGGATGTGGCGTCGGGCGATGCGCATATCGCCAACGTCATTCAACACCTTCAGGCGAGCCCGCAGTGGAAGAATATGGTCGTCGTGGTGACCTACGACGAGAATGGCGGCTTCTGGGATCACGTCGCACCGCCCAAGGGTGATCGTTGGGGCCCAGGGACCCGTATCCCGGCACTCGTCATCTCGCCGTACGCGAAGAAGGGTTTTGTCGACCACACGCAATACGATACGACGTCGATCCTCAAGTTCATCACGCATCGGTTCTCTCTGCCGTCTCTTGCTGGGCTGACGACACGTGACGCCGCGCTCGTGGCGAACGGTGGCAAGCCGATGGGGGATCTTACGAACGCGCTGGACTTTTCACAGTAGAAACGGAAGCTCAAGATAGAACTCGGCGGTGACCTCGGCACGTTCGGGATCACCGCACGTTTGTATAGTCGAGACAGTTCTTCTCATGGTGGCGAAAAGGTTAGGTTGACTGAAATGTTCGTTCACGCATCAACTGACTGACACCTTACATCGCTAGAATCGGTGTGCTTGTTCGGGTCTTCCGGATGCGGAGTCTATCGCGTGAATAGGTCGTGATTCGTACGCTCGTCAGTATGCGGTTTAGCTTACATCGGTAACGCAATCGCAACGATCACAGAGGGAGCACGGTATGCATGACGTGACAGATGCGGAAAAATCGGGACGTGCGCGCGTGAAGTCAGTTCAGGACTACATCGACGAGCGACCGATGTGGCCTGACGGAACGCATCTTCCGTCAGCACCAATGACATCAATGCAATGGCGCATCTGGGCTCTCGCTGCGGCTGGAAAGTTCTTCGAGGGCTTCGTCGTGTTCATGACCGGTGTAGCGTTGCCGCTCATCTCCCGGGAGTTCGGCATCAGCGCTGCACAGGACGGCTTTATCAGCGCGGCAAGCCTCATGGGTATCCTCGTTGGGGCCGTGGGGCTGGGCGGCATGTCCGATTTCTTCGGACGAAAGCGCATGTTCATCGTCGAGATGATCATCTTCGTCGCGTTTCTGGTGCTACTAATTTTTTGCACCAACTTTATATCGCTTGTGGTTTGTCTTTTCGGCTTGGGTGTCGCGCTTGGCTGCGACTATCCGACCGCACACATGATCATCTCAGAGAGTATTCCGAGCACGAGCCGAGGCAAGCTTGTCTTGGGTGCGTTCGGGTTTCAAGCGTTGGGGGCACTCGGTGGAACAGCGGTCGGCCTTCTGGTTCTGTCCCTGGTCCCGAATCTGGATTCTTGGCGGTGGATGTATGGCACCGCGATCATTCCGGCGCTAGCCGTCACGATCGGGCGTTTCTTCATCACCGAGAGCCCAAACTGGCTCCACGTTCGGGGCGCGACCGATCGAGCGGAAGAAGCGGCGAGAAGACTACTTGTACGCAAGCCGCAGTATCCGACGAGCATCGCCTTGTCGCGTGATGTCATGCTCGGCGGCGCAGGGCATGGAGGCAAAGAGAGTTTTATTGCGTTGTTCAGAAAACGCAACCTGCGCGCGACGATCTTGGCCTCCGTACCGTGGTTCTTGCAGGATCTCGGGACCTACGGCATCGGCATCTTCACGCCTACGATTCTCGCGGCGGCTTTCGGCAACAAGCCTGATCATGTCCGTAGCATCAGCGACCTGATCCTCAATGGCATTCTGGCAGCCAAAGGTTCCGCGCTGATCACGACCCTGCTGATCGTCGGCATCCTCTTCGCGGTCGTGCTCGCGGACAGGGTGGGGCGAATATGGCTGCAGGTCATCGGGTTTATCGGTTGCGCAGCTGGGCTACTGATCGCCTCCTTCTCCGACGGCTTTGAAGGCTCAACGAAGACAGCGGTGATCTTCGCCGGTTTCATGCTCTTCAACTTCATGACCAATCTCGGCCCCAACGCGCAAACCTATCTGCTGGCGGGGGAGGTCTTCCCTACAGCAATCCGTGGCACGGGCGCGGGTTTTGCGGCGGCCGTCGGCAAGATCGGCGCAGTCGCAACCGCCTTTCTATTTCCCATTCTGCTCACTGGTATCGGCACGGGCCCGCTTCTCTACATTCTGGTTGCCACATCGCTGCTCGGAGCGGTGATTACTTGGATGTACCGCATCGAGACGGCTGGCGTCAACCTCGATGAAATCGGGCGCTAATGGCGTCGAGCCTGAGCAGTTTGCCTGGCGAACAATTGATTTCCAGCTGCGAGACGGAGAGACGTGCATGACGAATCCTCACAATGACCCGGTACCCTCGTTGAAGCGTCGATGGCTCGTTGTCGCGTCGCTGTGCACGTCCGCGGTCGCTTTGATGCTGAGCGCGTCGGTGCGCGCGGACGATATTACTCTGACCGAAACCGGTTCGACCTTGCTATATCCATTGTTTAACACATGGGTTGCCGCATACACCAAGTCTCACCCGGGCGTTCAAATCACAACGGCTTCGACCGGCTCAGAAGCCGGAATCGGGGAGGCGATCGCCGGCAAGGTCAGGATCGGCGCCTCGGACGCATACATGTCCGACTCCGATGCTCGGCAACACCCGCAAATCATCACCGTTGCCCTCGCAATTGCCGCTCAGACGATCAACTACAACTTGCCCGGCCTCAACGCGACGTCAATTAAGCTTGACGGTCCGGTGCTCGCCGCAGTCTACGCTGGAGCAATCGTTGAATGGGATGCGCCGCAGATCGCAGCGCTCAATCCCGGCGTCGCGTTGCCTCATCACCCAATTGTTCCTATCCACCGAGCTGACGGCTCCGGCGATACATTCGTTTTCACCCAGTTCTTATCGTTTTCGACTCCGTCCTGGGAAGGCGACCGCGGCTATGGCACCACGATCAAATGGCCTTCCGCGCCGAACAGTGCATCAGCAGTTGGCAACACGGGGATGGTGCAGTCGATCCAAGCAACGCCCTATTCGATCGGCTATGTGGGCATCAGCTTCGCCGATAGCATAGCGGGCGCAAAGCTGGGCACCGCGGCACTCAAAAACGGCGCAGGTGAATTCGTCCTGCCAAGCAAGGACACCATCTCTGCCGGAGCCGCCTCGCTCGGCCCGCGTACGCCCGGTGACGAGCGCCTGAGTCTGGTGTTCGCTCCGGCGAGCGGCTCGTACCCGATGGTCAACTATGAATATGCAGTTGTCTCGACGCAGCAGCCCGACGCAAAAACGGCCGCGGCGATCCGCAGGTTCCTCCTTTGGTCGATTGTGCCGTCCGAGACCAAAGAAGCGTATCTGGACACGGTACATTTCATTCCACTGCCGCCGCACACTTGGGAACTGAGTCAAGCACAGATCCAGTCGATCAAGTAGCCGGATTGCCGCCTCGAGCTTGACTCACGGTGACGATGTTTAGCCGAGCGTCACACGCGGCCGAACGGTGCAGTTTCGGGAGCAACCGAAGCCGACCAACCTTTTAACGCCGATAAACGTCTGCTCAGACTCCGCTATGCCCACGACAAAACACGCAAAAGTGCTAATTCTCGGTTCCGGCCCCGCCGGCTACACCGCCGCTGTCTACGCGGCGCGTGCCAACCTGTCGCCATTGCTGATCACGGGCATCGCGCAGGGCGGTCAGCTCATGACCACCACCGACGTCGAAAACTGGCCCGGCGACCCATTGGGCGTGCAAGGTCCGGAACTGATGCAGCGTTTGCTGGAGCACGCCGAGCGCTTCAACACTGAAATTGTCTTCGATCACATCCACACCGCCAAGCTGACCGAACGGCCTATCCGCCTGATCGGTGACTCGGGTGAGTACACCTGCGACTCGCTGATCATTGCGACGGGTGCATCGGCGCAATATCTGGGCGTGCCGTCGGAAGAAGCGTTCATGGGCAAGGGCGTGTCCGCTTGCGCGACGTGCGATGGTTTCTTCTACAAGAACGGCGAAGTTGCGGTGATCGGCGGCGGCAACACGGCCGTGGAAGAAGCGCTGTACCTAGCGGGTATCGCGAAGAAGGTGACAGTAGTGCATCGGCGCGACAAGTTCCGCGCTGAGCCAATCCTGATCGATCGCTTGCTCGCGAAGGAAAAGGAAGGCCTGGTCGATATCAAGTGGAACCATGTACTCGACGAAGTCACGGGTGACGCTTCCGGCGTGACCGGCTTGCGCATCAAATGCACCGACACCGGCGCGACCAGCGACGTGCCGCTGCAAGGCGTGTTCGTTGCAATCGGCCACAAGCCGAATACGGACCTGTTTGCCGGCCAGCTCGAGATGAAAAACGGCTACATCATCACGACCGGCGGGCTGCAAGGCAACGCAACGAGCACCAGCATTCCGGGCGTGTTCGCCGCCGGCGACGTGCAGGATCACATCTATCGCCAGGCTGTCACCAGCGCCGGCACGGGCTGTATGGCCGCACTCGATGCTCAGCGTTATCTTGAAAGCATCAACGAAAATCCCGCTGTGCACTCGATGAGCGCCGAAGCGGGGAGAAACGGTGCGTGACAGTGTGAAAGCGGCGACTCGGTGGCGTGCAAACCGGTCGCAGCCTAACTCTATTGTTCCGGTTTTGCGGGGGGCATCGGCCGGCGTTTATTCTCGCGGAAGCGACTGCGTATGGACAATCACGCTGTCTTCTTCGCAGAGAATAACGCCATAGCCGGGGTTCTCATCCACGGGGATCAGCTTTTCCTCGTGCATTTTCAGCGCAAAACCTAGATGAGGCGTAGTCATGACGACAAACGGCGTTCCCTTCCAAATTCCTGAGATGCTTCGATGCAGGTGTCCGCAGAGAAGAAGGGGTTCGCGGTACCGATAGCGCTCCAGGATAGCCGCGAATTCGGTATCGCCCGCAGAAAGTCGTGCCTTGTCGAGTGCCGGGATGCCGACGCTCGCCGGTGGATGATGCATGAAAAGCAGCGCCCGGTGATTCGTTGCAGCCAGCGACTTTTCTAGCCAGGCTAGCCGTTGGGGACAAAGCTCGCCGAAATGCTTGCCGTCCGCAAGGGTATCGAGATAGATCAGTTCGAAACCGTCCAACAATTCCGCGTCCTGCACAAATCCATCGCGAAGCTTCACGTCGGGAAACGCCGCTGTTAACGCAGCACGGTCGTCGTGATTACCAACCAATAGGCGCACTGGTATGTTGATGTCAGCGAGTAGACTGGCCAACAAAGAGTAGGCTTCTGAATTCCGGATCTGTATAAGGTCGCCGGAGATAATTAGCCGCGCAGCATCCGAATGATTGACGATCATGTGGTCGATGCATCGACGCAGCCGTCCTTCTGGGTCAACACCACTTTTATGGGACGCGCCCGCGCTCATCAAATGCAGATCTGTGATCCAGAGAAGCTTCATGTAATGGCTCCGTAAGTGATCCGCGCCTGTCCTAACCGACCGACATTCATGGGGGTGGGCGAACATTAAGTTGCGAGCCACCTCGATTTTACCGACCAATGTGATGTTTCGCTCGGTCCTGGCACCGATGCGTCTCTGGGCGTCTGATCGGCCCCGGGCTCTAACCGCAGTAGCCGACCTTTTGCTCAGTCTCTGCAGGGGCGGAATGGCGGCGGCACGGCACGCTGAGTCCGCGCCGACTGCGGCGCACTCCGGATAACGGATTACCGCAGGATCAGTTCGCCGCATCGAATCTCGTACTCGAACGGCTAACCGTTTCGTCCAGTGTGTTCGGGCGATAGCCCATTCGAAGTGCTCGGGAGGTCAACGAGGATAGTGGGTCGACGCAAGAATGCAATCAGACGTATCGTGTGCGGCTTCTGTTATCTGCGCGAACAGCCTCTTCAGTTCCGTGCACGCAACGTCCTTTTCGGTGTGAGACATCCCAGCCGTGGCCCTGGAGAGCTCTAGCGCACGCTCTAGGAGTATTTCCAAACGTGCGGCGGCCGGGCCGAATCCGCTAGTAATCTTCGACAGGTCAGAAGTCACTGCACACCTCGCGTACTCGCATCGAACATTATTCTTGGGGCGGCTTGCATCGGAATGCCACCTACACACTACGTCTGAGCGCATTGCTTTAGCCACCAGGCCTGCACGAAAAGCTGTCGGGGGAACCCGAGTAGCTCGAGTGTTTAAGCATTAGAACGCCCACGCATGAACGGAACGACGCTGCCTGATGATGGTGTGCGTCGCAAAGGAACTCGACGGCCATAATTATCACCCTTATATGCATAACATATCTAGTATCATAGAGATAATATTTGCCTACCGGAGGTGATCAAGATGAACAAGCAGTTCGTGCAACGCCTAGCGGGTGCTGTCGTGGCTGCAACGTTCGGTGCCGCTGTCTATGCGGCAGATATCACGGGGGCCGGTTCCACGTTCGTGTATCCCGTTCTCTGGAAATGGGCTGCGGACTACAACCACGCGTCGGGTAACAAGGTCAATTACGAATCCATTGGTTCCGGCGCCGGTATTGCTCAAATCAAGGCCGCGACAGTAGATTTCGGCGCGACAGACATGCCGATGTCCAGTAAAGACCTGAAGGCAAAGGCACTGGGGCAGTTCCCGTCGGTCATCGGCGGGGTCGTGCCGGTCGTCAATATAGACGGCGTTACGCCGGGCAATATACGCTTCACCGGGCCGGTTCTTGCCGACATCTACCTGGGCAAAATCAAGACGTGGAGCGACCCGGCCATCACCAAAATCAACCCGGGTCTAAAGTTGCCAAATGCGAACATCACGGTGGTGCATCGCTCGGATGGTTCGGGTACGACGTTCAATTGGGTCAACTACCTCTCGAAGGTCAGTCCGGAATGGAAGAACAAGGTCGGTGACGGCATATCTGTCGCATGGCCGACGGGTGTAGGTGGAAACGGCAATGAAGGTGTCGCGGCTTATGTGGACCACGTCAAGAATTCCATCGGTTTTGTCGAGTACGCGTACGTCCTGCAGAACAAAATGACGTACGGCTCCGTTCAGAACAAGGCCGGCAACTTCATTGAACCGAGCGCAAAGTCATTCCAGGCGGCTGCCGCGACCATTGATTGGACAAAGGCGCAAGACTTTGACCTTGTGATGACCGATGCAACCGGCCCAGAAGCCTATCCGGTGACTGCCGCGACTTTCGTCGTCATGTACAAGCAGCCAAAGAACGCTGCGCAATCGAAGGCGACCATCGACTTCTTCAAGTGGGCACTGGAAAAGGGTCAACAGCAGGCCCAGTCGCTCGGCTACGTTCCGTTGCCGGATGCGCTCGTCAAGCAAATCGAGCTCTATTGGTCCACCAACTTCAAGTTCTGATATTTCGGTAACCCATGGCAACACGGAACCGACAGGTTGGCGATGCGATTCGAGAAAAGGCGATGTCTAACACTGCTGAAGAGGTTCGATCTGCTTCTCGTCAACACGACTATTCCGTTCATCATCGCCGTTGCGTCTTTCTAGCGGCACATCGCGCTGCCGTTGCCAAGCGATAGACATATCAAATAGAACAGGGGGCAAGACATGAAAGCTGTCAGGCCACATAGGCAACTGGAGAGCGAGGACAAGCGGGAGTGGAGCCTTACGTCCCCTGAAACCGGGCCAGTTCCTACCTTCCGTGATAAGCATTATCTCGTCTGGGGGATTCTCCGGCTGACCCTTGGCGTTATTCAGATGGCGTTCGCCGTTGCGGCGATGCTTCGCCTGATTTATTTCTGGGTATCGCGAGATGCCCTCATTTGTGCGGGGGTTGCAACGATTGCTACGTTGGGGAGCCGGGTGCTGTTTCGCGGCCGAAGAGGGACTCCTCGATAGCTAACAACGATCCAGTCGGCGGCTAGGTTACTCTCTACGAGTTGTCGGGCGCCCCGGAAACTGGAACCTATGCCAGTTAAATGACGAACTACTGACACCAGCGCGCGAAAGGCCTCTCGCGTTCGCAAACAACCTGGTCCGCATCGAGTGGCAGTGCGTACTAAGGGAGACGCCTATCCTCTAGCTTGAATCGCCATTCTGTTAGTGCAAGCGACGTCGGGTGGAAGAAGTTTTCCACAAATGGCTGATGGCACGTCCCGCTCGCAGATGGATAGGCTTACGAAGTGTCTACGGGTAAGCCATTGATTTTTTGCAAGGTCATGTGACAGTCGGTTAAGCTCCGTTATCTATACGATTTTACATAAACTAAATTACCGAGTTTTCGTTCGTAGTCCAAAGCATACGGATTCGCAACTAATCGAACTAGCGTATCCATACATTCTGTCTCGGTACCAGACGCCCGAGTTCGCGCCGGCGAAGCCTCGTTTCTGCTTCTCATTCATATGGGGTGGGCCGGTGGTCCCGTAATTTCGATCAAACAGGAGGCCGCTGATTTGATTGAATATTATATTGGGGGCGGGGCGGGGCGGGGCGGGGCGGACCGACAGACCTTGTCGCGTCTGGATCGCTCTACCGTCGTAATCGGTATAAAAATCACGGGGTACCCTTCAAGCATGGTTGCCTCTGTGAGGTAACTTCCCCGATAGGTTGGCGTGCCTGGTCATCGCAGCGGGCTCGCTGGAGAGCACTGCGTCGAAATCGGGGCCCAACAATTCGCGCGAGGCGAAGCGCCGCATTCTCCTCGCGCAATCTTCTTACCGTCTGAAACAAGTCGATATCCAGCTGGAATGTACGTTGCACGACGTGATTCGCGAAGAAAAGCGGCGGCGACGTCGAGGCGGCGCTTGAAAGGTCCTGACTCCCGAGGGCAACGATGTCTGTCAGGACCTGAGAGAAGGGACGAGCGTCACGGACCAGATTGAACATTTCCATACTTATCGTTGACGTCTTTCTTTGTATCCCCTCCAACGCTCTGGCACTGGTTCGTAAAATCGATACGGGCGTTCGACGTGCCTGTCTCGTCGAAATGGCCATGGTGAAATTTCATGATGGAAAAATAACCCGTCATATAGTTTTTGCAGTCCCCGCCGGCACTGCCACCGGCGATCAGGCCGGCGAGACACAGTACCGCGCCACACGCCGACGGATTGTCATCCGCGCGCGCCGTAGCCGGCGCTATCGATGCTGCGGCGATGACTGCCGCTGTTGTCGTCATCGCAAAATATGGTTTCATGATTCATGCGTCCATGTGTGTGCCACGAGCCGTGGCGATGTTGGTCTCAGTGCGCGAGCACCACGACGGCGATGACGGCAAGTGCCGCCGACAGCAGCGCGGTACCAATTCCCCACAGGGCCATCTCCCGACGGGTCAGCGACGGGCGTGCGAGTGGTTCGCGCAGGATCTGCCGGATCTCGTCAAGGCTGCGGTCATGAGCGTCGTCGTACTGGCGGATTGCAATCTCGCCCAGCAACTGCTCACGCGCCTCGCCAAACTGTCGGGCCTTGTCGAGCACGCCAGCAGTGCTATCCCGAAAGTCAGCCAGAAACTGGTCGGTGCGCGCAGCTAGCCGGAGCATCGCGAGGTCGCTAGTGTCTTTGAACTGATCGCCCGCCTGCTGCAGCGCTGTGCGCAGTTCACCGACATCGCGGCGCAGCAGCGACAGCTCGCCGAGCACCGCGCCGATCAGTTCCTCGCGGATCGAATCGTCCGGAGCGCCCATGTCAGTGCACCATGACCTTGAACACCGCATCGAGATCCGTTGTTACCCTGCTTGCAAGGCGCTTGAGCGCTACCATCTGACGGATATATGCCTTTTCGTCCTCCGGAGCACCTGTATCAAGCGCTTGCGCGTTCAGTGCAACATAGTCACGCGGATCGTCCTTGATCTCGGCGATGGATTTGTCAAAGCCCTTGATCTTTTCAAAGATCGGGTTTTGATAGATGACCGCGTGGCGATCCAGCCAGAACGTACTGGTGCGGGCATGAAAGTCAAACAGCTTGGCAAAGATCCGGGCGATGTCCTGTTTCGGGTCCACCATGTTCAGGACGACCCGGATTTTTGATGCTGACACGCCGAGCTCCGAAAGGGCCCGCAGCGTCGCGATCGTATCAACCTGTTGCTTTGCCGCCGGCACGGTTGGCACAATGAACAGATCGAAATCCTTGTGCGAACCGTCATAGCTTTGCATCAGGCCCACGAAGTCCTCTACGTTAGACGCGCCGATATCGACAACAGCGTTTCCGAGGGTCATGAGCTGGTCCTGCAGCTCGTCGAACTGTGACCCGCGGAGCGTGCCTGTTTCAGTGCCATCGGAGTTGATCGACTCGATAGGGATGATCGGGGCATTGTCCAGGCGCGGCGCAAGCAGATGTTGGGCAACCGTGCTCTTGCCAACGTTGCCAGAAAAATTGATGACGGCGATTTTCATGGTGTGTCTCTCCTGTTGATCAATCAGGGCGTCCGCGACGCTGTCGCGGACGCGCGTTGCGTTAGGGTTCGAGTTCGAGCGTCGGCGCGTCATGCCCTGCCTCATCATGGCCAGCTTCACGCATTGACCGATCCGATGTCTGTTCTCGCGGCTCCGATGCTCTGTCCTGCCCAGCGCGCTCGCGCTCGATCTGCTCGCGCACCGCCTCGATCGTCGCCTCGCTTACTTGTGGCATCGGCACGTCCAGTGGCCGGTTAGCTGCGCGCGCTTCGGCCACGGCGCTTTCGAACTCCCCCATCAGCTTCTCCTGCTGCTGCTCAGGCAGGTTTTTGATCTCGTCACGCAGCACCTCGCGCGCTGCCTGCGCCTTGATCCGCTCGCGTGCCGCATCGAGCGTCGCCTGCTGTTCCTTCGAGAATTTCCACTCGCCCTTCAGAAACCGTTCGCGCGCCTCGGCGATCCGCTGGCGCTCGTCGGCTTCCCGCCGTGCGCTGGCAAGCGCTTCGCGCTGCTCACGCGTGGGCAGGCCCGGAACATCGGGTGAGGACACAAACCACTCGTTGCGCCGGCTCGTGACCGTCTTCGGTGGGAGCTCCTTGCCCTTTTTATCGAACTGGCGCTGCTGGGCCGTCACGCTGCGGCTGCCACCTTTCTCCAGTTCGATCTGCTGGCCCGTCTGCACACCGCTTTCTGCGATCGCGCGCTCGAGGTCCAGTCCCCAGACGGTGCGCTCACCGTCTTGCGTACGCATGGTCGCGTAGTAGCTGGCGTTCTGCTTTTCATCGTGGTTGAAAGGAGCGGGCCCGTGGGCCATCAGCACCCCGGCCGTGACACCGGCCGGGGTTGGCGTGTCGTGAATGGGGCTGGCCGGCATGGCTGACAACGGTTGCGTGGCGGGCGTCCGGTCACCTTTGAGCGGGGCGCTTTCACGCGCCGGTGTGCCCGTTTTCGTCGACTCGGGCGAAGCTGGCTGCTTCTGCCCTGCTGGGTCTGCGGACTCCATCTCGTTCGTGCGCGCCTTGTCCGCATCATTCGATCGCTCGCCTGCCCCTTCGCCTGCCCCAATGCGCATCGCCTCGCGCGCGGCGGTCAGTGCGGCACGATCCTGCGCTTTGGGCTTGAATCCACGTGTCGGCATGCCAGCGAGCTCGGCGGCAATCCACGCCTGCCGACGAAACTCATCAGTGCCCTTGAGCTGCAACTCGCCCCAATTCTTCGCCTTCGCGACTTCGACCATGTGCGCGATCACGTCGCGGTCCTCACTGGCCGTCGACAGCGAGCGGCCCTTGTCCTCAAAGTGCACCGTCTCGCTCTTGCGATCGAGAAACTTGCCTTCATGCGCCACATACAGGTTACTGACCGACTTTGGCACGTCGTAGCCTGTTTTTTCGAAGATTGGCTTCGGCCGAATGGTGTTTTCAGACTGGTAACCTGTCTTCCCGAGCGGCTTGCCCGTGCCGGCCGCCGGCTTCACTGCTTCGTCGGTCGCTGTGTCGGTCACCGGCTTGGTCGACGGGTCGCGTTTGAGCTGCGCCTCGACCTTCTCGCGATCTGCCGCCCGGATTTTTTTCAACCGCTCTTGCGTAGCGCCGTCAACACCGGTCCGGGGACTGCCCGGCAACGTGCCGGCGTCCGGCTCGTTCGCTGGCGGCGTCGACCGGGCACGTATCGCCGACGCATCGTCGGCATTGGCCGCGCCACGCTCGCGGTAATCGATCAGGTCGGTGGGAAATTCGATCTCGTTCATACGGTGACTCCTTGCGGTTCAGGTTGGGACGGGGCGACTGAGGTTTGCGCACCCGCGGTCGGCGCAGCGGCAGCATCCGCGTCCGGCAGGACTTCGCGCAGATAAGGCATCAACTGGAAGAGCGACGCGCGGATGCTGTGACGGTTAGCGAAGTGAGCAGGCGCAAGCACGCCGATCTCGTGTTCGCGCACGTCGCGCGCTGGACCGGCTGACTGCCTGGCTGCATCCGCGGTCGCGGCGGCCTGCTGCGCACGGCGGGCGGCGTTCTGCGTCTGCCACCATTGCTCGACGTCGATCTTGGGCACGGGTGCGCAGAGCTCGCGCGCGACGAACGCAGCGTGTTTCATCTGCTGTTCGTCCGGAAACTTCGGGGCGAAGCCGAACCACGCGCGCCGGCGGTTGGTCCTCTCCAGCTTCGCCATCACCCCTTGCAGGTAGGAGCTTTGCCGCACGAGCCGGTCGACGAGCTCTGCGTCTTCATAGAAAAACGCCTTGTCGCACAGGATCGGCTCGCACCCCTCCATCGTGATGATCTGTTTGTGGTGCTTGAGCGCCCGCAGCTCCTGCGGCAGCATCAAAGGTCTGCCGTGCTCCGACTCGTTGGTGCTTGTCGACGAACTGCGGCCGCGGCTGCGGCTACGCGAGCGCGCCATGTGCGTGAAGGTACCCAGCATCTTTGAATACTCTTCCGATTCCTTCACCGTGCGCGGCGCGTACAGGCTGCGCATCTTGCAGTTGATCGCCAGCGTTTCGGTGCCGTGCTTTCCGTACAACTTCGGATCCTCGAGCTGGGACATGCCCTGGAAGATCAGCATCAGTCTGAGGTTGTAGCCAGCGATGAACGGGTTGGCCGTATCGATGATGTCGATCTTGCCGGGCGCCGCAAACTCGTCCAGCACCAGCGCACACTGATATTTCAGATCCGGATTCTCGGCGGGCAGCTCGCGCGTGTTCAGGTCGATCAGTTGCGAGAAGAAGAGATTGACCAGCAGCGCGCCGGCCTTCAGGTCGCCCGGCTTGATGCCAACATAGATCGACATACGTTTTTTGCGCACGTCGGCCAGATCGAAGTCCGAGCGGCTGGTTGCCGCGTCGACAACCGGATTGGTAAAGACGTTCAACGGCGCGGTCATCGTCGATACGATGTTGGCGAAGGCCTCCTTCGATTGCGACAGGAAACGGTTCAGCGCATCGAGGCACTCGAAGCTCAGTGCTGGCAGCGCGTCAGTCGTCTGAGTTGCATGGGCACGCGTGCTGACGATCGAGGAGACGTGTTCGCGGATCGCCCTGCCCTTGCCGGAGGCTTGCCGCAACACCTCACCGAACGTGCATGGCAGCGAGGGCGTTTCCAGCAGGTACAGCACGATCCCGATGAACAGGTTGCGGGCATTGTCGTTCCAGTATTTCAGCTTCGCATCAACGTTGGACGGATACAGGTGCTCGCCGATCGTCATCACGTCACCCACGCGCGTGTAGGCCGCACGGCGCTGGATGTATTCGAGGGGGTTGTACGCGTGCGAGCGGCCGTCTTCCGAGAACGGCGCCCATAGGTAGGTTTCGTGACCGCACGCCCGTCGATAGCCCGACGTGTACAGGTAGTTCTCTTCCTTGATGTCCTCGACCACGACGGAATCGGGATAGGTGAGAAGATTCGGGATCACGAGTGACGTGCCCTTGCCGGAGCGGGTGCCGGCGGCGGCCATCAGAAAGTCCTGGCCGTAGTACTTCAGGTAGTCGCCCTTGTACTTGCCGACGATGAACGGCGGATACAGCTGTTGTGAGGTCGTCATGGTTGTTTCTTCTCCAGCAGGCCTGCTTTCACGATGTCGCTACGGGTGGCGAACCGGGCCTCGCCGAACTGCGCAAGGCGCTTGCGTCCCGATACGAGTGCCATCGTGATCACGACCACTGGCAGGCCGGTGATGACCACCGACAGCAGCGTGCACACCTTGAGCGCGCGCACAACCGCAGGCACGTCGCCGTAGGCATGCCAGTAGTCGTACAGCGTGAACACGCCCGCGCTGCCCTGCGGCAGCTTCTGCATCTTCGCGAAAAGCTGGCCGCCGGCGAACTGGCCAAGGAACGCGAAGCCGCACAGGATCAGCAGGAAGATCACGAGAGGGATGAGAATGCGGAGCGGTTTCGGCATGGTCGGGCCTCAGTGGGTGGCTGCGTCGACATCGAGCTGGAATGTGGCTGCGTCAGATCCGACGATCGGCTTCGCGGGCAACCCGCCGGTCTGATCAGCGGCCGCGATCAGCACATACAGTCCGGCCGCGATCTCATCGTCGCAGTGTTCGAGCACGCTTTGCGCAGCGCGCAGGATCGGCATACGCGCGCGCAGGCGTACGAATTTCGCGTAGGCGTTACGCGCGAAGTTCAATGGACGGTCACCCGTGACGCGTTCGGTCATGCGCGCGTGATCGTCACCAAAATGCAACAGCAACGGTTGCCCGGCACATCCGACTGTTTCGCTGTTAATCCACGTTGTCTCCGGCGTCATGCGGTTCGCAAGCTCGAGCATCGACAGGGCTATCTGCAACACCGCGCGCCGCGGCACCGATAAGTTCGCGTCGATCCGACTACCCGGCTTGCCATTTGGTTTTGCCTCGCGCACGGCGAACGTCACATGATCGGGATCCTCCGGCGCGTAACCGTTGCCACCCTCGACACAGACCCGCTTGTCGCCGATACGGAATTTCCGATGTGTAGTCATGCCGCCATCTCCTGTTTTTGCAGATGCGCGGTCAGGTCGCGATGCAGGCGCATCGCGTCGCGCACGTTATCGAAGGGTCCGTGGAACTGGTTGCTGCTGGCCGCCGTACAGCGATCGATCGGCTCCCACAGCAGGTAGCGCCATTCGTCATAGACTGAGTACCGCGCGATCGTCCAGCCCGACGGGTGGACCAGCGCAAAGTCGCCGGACGGTCGCCATTTGCACTGGCTGCCATCGTTCGCGTCCGCGGCATCGGCAATTGCGGGAACCGGAAGATCTGCCTTCATTGCGGGAACTCTCCGAGTGGATCGATGGACAGGATCCGCAGGGCGTCGCGCTGCGCGTCGTCCAGCTCGGCGTCGGTGATACCCTCGCAGCCGTGTACGATCACGGCGCCGTAGAGCCGCGCCAGCGCGCGGGCCTCTGTGCTGGCAGCGAATGCTTCGTCTGACGGCGAACGCATGCGCCATCCCTCGATCGCCGCCTCGATATCGCTGATCGCGAAGTTCATACACGGTCCTTCCTGCGGACGAGCCAGTGCGCCGTGAAACCGCGCTCCCACGACACCGCGTAGACAAGGCACAGCGCGAGCACGCCGCATTGATGCGCACGCCACGCCATGTCGAACCAGAAGGGCTGCACGGCCAGCCCGAAGATGCAGGCCCAGCGTCGCCATCTGTCGCGGTGGTCCTGCGACAGAAACACGGCAAGGGTGCCGCACTGGCTGATCGCGCCCTGTTCGATCAGCTGCGCAGCAGCATCGGCGCTCATGAGACACAACCCAGCAGTTGCGCCTTGCCGATCGGGTCGTACCAGATCTCAGCGAGCCGCTTGTCGCGGTTCATGAACAGGACGAGGTCCACCGTTATGCGCACCTGGTCCATGATGAATTGCCAGTCGAGCGTCTGGCCAACGACGCTCTGCTTGATCAGCGTCGCGATGCGCGAATGAGCTGAACGCGCGTCGTTGCAATGCACCGTCGTGATGCCGCCTGGCGTGCCCGTGTTGAGCAGCGTTAGGTAATCCCACGTTTCGTCGCCACGACACTCGGCGAGAAACACACGGTCGAACTTCATGCGCAGTGTGGAGCGCACCAGTTCCCTCGCCGGCAGCGTGTCGCTGAAGAACATGTGCACGCGATTCGGATGGTTCGGCAGCGAAAGTTCTGGCGTGTCCTCGATCGTGCCGATCCGTTCATCGGACGGTACGAGGTCTGAGAGCGCTTTGTTCAGCGTCGTCTTGCCGGACCCGGTTCCGCCGGCGACCGCAATATTCAACCGGTTGGCGACGGCAAGCTCCAGCATGCGCGTGACGTTGCGCTGCGACTTCGCCTCGAGCATCTCTATCTCGAACGGCTGCAGATCAAGCGCGGCTGGCATCTCGCGGCGAGGCGAAACGTCGCGGTATCCCTCGAA
Organism: Caballeronia sp. LjRoot29; assembly: GCF_964252755.1. NCBI lineage: Bacteria > Pseudomonadati > Pseudomonadota > Betaproteobacteria > Burkholderiales > Burkholderiaceae > Caballeronia > Caballeronia sp. LjRoot29. Next base: position 79,064 of record NZ_CAXUPU020000029.1, read on the forward strand.
CCAGCCGTTGGTGTCGTATTCGTCAACGGTAAAGCGCACGTTCGAAGGAATACGGATCGTGATGGAGATGGTGTCCTGCTCGCAGGCCGGCTGCATCAGCACGTGTCCGCGCTGGCCCTCCGGCAGCACGACTGGATGAATCGGTTCTTTCGTCCAGAACTTGCCGCCCTTCATGACCGTCAGGGCATTCGCGAGCTTGGAGCAGGCGTCGAACGTGCAGGCCGCGGCTTCGTGCCGCTTCCAGCCGTGCGAGCCCTGGGTCCAGATCTCGCCCGGACGATTGATCGCGACCTCGGTAAGACTCCCGTCGAAAAAATTTGAGATCCCCATCTGCTTGAGGAAGCTACGGGCGATCGTGCCCTTCTCGATCACATCGATTATGTCTGCGCTCATCTGCACTCCTTTCTGGTTCAGGCTCACATCCATCTTTTAAGCTGACGCACCGGTTCAGCGGGGCGTGGTGTCCGAATCCTGCGGCTCGATCTGCACTGACACGCGATATGGGCGGCGATCGCCCGGCACGCTGCTGGCAAGCTCGCGAAGGGTTTGCGCCGGCGAGGTGGAAACCACGGTTGCGCTCAGAGGCGCGGCCGGCCGGGTCCATCTCCATGCCGCACCGCCGATCGCCACTGCGCAGAGCCCCGCTGCAAGCAGGACGCGTGATGTGCGTGGGGCATGGCGATCTTGAATTTTGGGGACCCCGGCCGATTGCCGGTTAGTTGCGCTCGCTTCCGTTGCAAGACTGGCCGCATGATGGGCTGGCTCGCCGAGCGACGGCAACGCGCTGTCGTCCCACTCCGAAATTGTCAACCCGATACGCGCCCCGACGTTACGCAGCAGGTTGCGCCGCAGCGGCGCTGACATATCGTCGATGCGGCACCCATCGAGCGCCATGCAATCCTCAAACGTGTGCTCGTCGGCGATCTGACGCAGTGGCAAGACATCGGGAACCACAAGCGCACGGCGCACATCGACCCGTTCGGCCAGTTGCCGAACCGTCGTACCGTAGAAACAGAAACGCAGTGCGTTCCGTAGTTTGGTCTCGAACATGTCGCGATCGAGGCCGTGCAGCGGGAAATCGTCCGGGTAGGTGATCTTCAGGTTCACGAGTCCGCTCCTTATTGCTGCCCGTTCTGGCCAACGGGGTTACCCTGTACATCGACGTTCTCGTACACGCCGCTCAGGTCAATGTCACGCGCGACAAAGATATTGATTACCGAGCCCTGGTTCGAATACGCCGTCGGCGGGATGTTGATCGTGCTGCGCAAGGTCTCAGCGGCCACGTCCTGCGTCGCGTTCGAACTGTTCGAGAATGTGATCTGGCTGCCGCTGCCGCTCGCCTTGTTGGCCAGTGCCTGGCCGAAATCGCCAATCAGGCTGACCATTAGCGCGCCTTTGAACCGCAGCCAGAAGTGCTCGTCGACGTAAGCCGGAATACCCGCGGCTCCAAGCGGATCTGTTGCCGGCGAGTTGAGCGGAATATGCTCATCGCCGTCGTCGATCTCATCCCAGATCGCGCCGATCACGCCCTGCCCCTGCAGGACCGCATCGCGCTGCTCGCCCTTCGCCATGGCTCCCTTGCGAACGAGCAGCGTCGTGCCATCGTCGGACCACACGTCCTGCGCGATCGGGCATCCGATCAGGCCCGGCCGGTCGGTACGGAGCGCCGTCGACTGTCCGCAGCGGATCATCGTGTTTCGGGAAAGCAGGTAGTGCCTGTTCGGCCTGAACGAGGCTTGCATCGGCTGCAGCTTCGATGGCTGCAACGACTGGTCGATCGACGAACCGTTGCCGTCGCCGGTGTCCGTCTTGCCCCGCGAGTTGGACGTGCCACCTGCATTGCGGCCGCGCAGCGCTGACAGCCCCATCGACTTCGCCAGACCTGCCAGACCAGACGCATCGTGGCCGCTGACACCGGCGTTGCCACCGCTGTCACCTGCAATTTCATTTGATGCTACGGGACCATCGTTGCTCTGGCCAGAATCGTTGTTCCCGCTCGCGACAAGCACGCTGCCCTGCAGGCGGCGCTCGGCCGGCGTAAGCGGCCTCGGTCGGTTGCTCACGGCCACCGCCTGTCCGTTCGTCTGCGATGCCGCGCCGGCCGGCGTCGCGAGGTGGGAATTCGCGGCAGCGGCGGCCGCAGCCTCCGACGCTACACGGGCCTGATCTTCCGCGCGTTTGATACGTTCCTTCTGCGTCTCCAGATCCGCACCGGCGTCACTCGCGCCGCTGTCTTTCGGTTTTGTCAGCGCCGCCTGTTTCGCGTCCTGATGCTGCTGGAACAGGCGCTGCAGATAGATCGTGACGCCCGATGCACCCAGCGCAATAACAGCGAGCGCGACCAGCACCAGACGCAGCTTGCCCACACGCGTTTTCCGACGGCCCGGCAGGTCGAGCGAAGGCTGCGGGCCGACGTCGGTCGACGCCGCATGTTCCATTTCATTTCGTTCAGTCATACCCTGTTCGCTCCCTGATCAGTTCGTCGATGCATCGGTATGGTCACGTGCAATGCGCGCGCTACCCGGTACCGACGAGCCGGCACGGTTGTAATGACCATCAGGCAAATAGCCGTCGTTGCGGATACCCAGCACCGACTGACCGTAGCGGATGACAAACGACTTCGACACTTCGTGCACGACGACCGTATCGCCCTCCATATGGAAGTTCACCGTCGCCTCGCCACCGTCGGGAAGCTTCGTGAAGATCGTCGGCAGGTCACGCGCGGTTGAGTACTTGAAGTACGTGAATCGGCCGTCGTCCCACAGCGCGGTCGGCGCTAGTACACGATCGCCGCGCATCATGTATTGGATATTGGCCGCTGGAACCGACGCCACAGGCGTGGATTTCGCAGCGCCCACGCTCACGATCGACGCGGGAATAGCCGGCCCATTGCCCTGTTGACTGCCCAGCGCAACGCTTACCGCCTGCTGACGGCGCAGCTGCGCGCTCGCCGCTTTGTCACGCGTGTCCGGATAGTCGAAACGCAGTATCCATGTCGCCGGCTGTGCGGCCGACACGTCAACAAGCGAGAGCGGATAGGTGCGCCGGTTGGTGACCAGCAGAAGATTGGTTTCCGGCTGCGGCGCACCCGGTTTGAGCATCGCGCCACTGTCGTTGATGGCCACGTGCCAGGCCTTGCCGTCTCCGATGCCCTCGCCGCTGTTGATGATGTGTTCGCCTGGCTCGAACTGGATCATCACCGCACGCCCCGGCATGGTCGCCACACGATAGGCCTGGTCCGGATCGTAAGTCGCGCACTGAATGTGCGGGTCTGAACCGCAGCTGCGCGGCGTTTCGAGCGCTCGCGCGTGGATCGGCGCCAACGCGAAGCTTAGTGCGAGCGCCGCTGCGCCTGCCGACATCCGGATCGTTCGTCCTTTCATGCTCCACCTCCGGCTGCCGCAGAGCCCGACGCCGGCGCAGCATCGGCGGGCGCCCGGGTCCAGTCTCGCGTGACCTCGTAGCTCGTGCAGCGAAAACCGTCCGCATTGAGATCCTGCTGATCCTGCTTTTCCGGAACGTTCGCACGCTCGAATGCGACCGTCGCAATCCAATACGTCGGATCTGGACGCTTTACGGCCGCGTTGAGCCAAACCAGTTGCCGCGAGCAGAACACCTGTGCCGTCGTTCCCACGAAGGTGATCGAGCCGACGTGTGCAATGACCCGCGCCTGATCCTTCAGCAGCTTGAGTGGACCCGCCGGGCCGCGCACAAACCCGTCATAGGCTTCCTTTTCGTGGTCGTCGCTCATGAACATCACTGCGGCGTGCGTATCCGAAATCGTCTCCCAGTCGTAGCTCTCGCGCAGTTCGACGTAACGGTGCAGATCCGCGCGATCAGTCTTCTCCGAAAACGTAACGTGTCCGTTCGCAGTTGTTGGCAACACATCCACCTTCCCTGTCGTGTCGTTCACGCGCAGCACAGCCGGCGGGTTTGGTCGCCTTAGGAGTCCTAAAGCCCCCATGCCAGAAACAGCGGCGAGAGCGACAGCGCCCAATAACACCGAGCGCCGGTCCGCAATACGGGCCTTCTCTTCCGCTGCTTCGACCTTCGACTTTTCGAAGGCCTGCGCCTGTTTCAGGTACCAGCTGACCGCATCGCGCTCACCCGACTCAACGCCGCTCAGAGGCGCATCCGCTCGCGTGGTCGACTCGGCCGGGTTTCCCTTACGTTTGCGCGCGTTCGTTCCCGACGCAAACCATTGCCTGATAGTCGATGCCATCCTGGTCCTCACTTCGGTTCCGTATGGCCCGATTGCTGGGCCAACGGTTGATTGACGGGTACCCACTGACCAGTTGGCTCGGGTGGCTTCGGCGGCGAACTGCACGCCTGCAGCGCGAGAGCAAGCAGCGCGAGCGTTAATATGCCTTTCATGATTGCGCCCCTTGTGTCGTCTCGCCCGGGAACGCCCGGCTGAACATCGCCAGCCAGCCACATCGGGCGGTATAAACTGCAATCTCCACGCCCTGTACAAATAGGAGGCCCACGATCGCGACATGTTCGAGCCGGCCTCCGTACACCTGCAATGAGCTGATCCCGAACCAGCCGACAAACGCGCTGAATACCAGCAATGCGAGGCGGCCCGCGCGCCGCGACGCATACATACGCATTGCCAGCGTCATAGCCGTCACGGCCTTTCGAATACAAAGTTGCGCTTTCAATCGTGATCTCCTGCTGTGTGCACTTAATGCAGGCGGTGGTAAATGAATGTAACGATGCTATTCAGCAATGCCAGCGCGAAACCAGCAAACGTGACCCAGCAGACAGAGAGCAACCACCAGCGGATCAGCTTCGCAAAAAAATCAGGCACGTACCCTCCTTACGCTTTCGACACGGATCCGCCCGTGTTTTGCTTCCCCTCGCCTCCCATCTTCGCCGCAGCCGCAAGGGCTTTACCGGCCGCACCGAGCTTGCCGGTCATCGTGGAAATCCCCACACCACTCGCCAACGCCGAAGCAAGACCCGGCAGATTGAGCGCGACAATGAAGAACACCACGCCCATCACATCGATTTCAACCACCTGTTTCATCGATGGGAAAGCCGATCCGGAAGGCGCGATCTTCTGCGCAAAACCCACCTCAATAGCGCCGGCACCTGCAAATAGCGCCACGAGAAGGGCGTAGTTAAGACACTGGCCCGCCCAGTTCCAGAAGAACTGACGCACCGGTGGAAACAGCGCCATTGAGATAAAGAGCGGCCCTAGCGCAAGCAGCAAACCAAGCGCAAATTTCGCGAGGATGATGTATGCAACGGCCAACCCCATGAACGGTGTCGCGAAAATAAGGAGCACCGTGATCACCCAAACAGCTCCAATAATCTGGAAGCCCTCGGCCCTGTCGTAGATCTGCCCGCAGGCATTGATGTATGCACTCAACAGATTGTCCAGGCCGGAGATAGGATTCGCCTGCCCCGTGATCGCGCCGGCCAGTTGCTCACCCAGGCCGTTCAACGCAGGTACGATGTAAGTGGTGTAAAACTGGATATTCATCCCGCAGGTCAGGATGAATGCCCAGGTTGCCATGCGCATCAGGAAATCGTTGATGGGCTCATCGTTCCTGCCCTGCCAGTACGACCACAAGATCAGCAGTACGTAGATGCTGAAACACGTTGTCATCAGAGGCGAGATCAGTCCGATGATTCGCTCCGAACCCGAACTGATGGTCGAAACCACGTTCGCGTCGAAGTCGGACGTCATGCTAGAAAAGATCGTGGTGGTGATCGGTGTGTAGGACATTGGAGTTCCCTGTGTCAGGCACTACTTCTGGACGGCTTTCGCAGCCTCTTCCTCGTCCGCTTTTCTCTGCGCACGCTGCGCCGGCGTTTCTTCCTGTTCAAGCTTTTCTGGAGTCGTACCCAGGAACTGCGCCTTGAACGCAAGTTCGCGCTGGTGTGCAGCTTCTTCCTGCAAATTGTGTTGATGCCTGTCCCACGCGAGATAGCCGAGGTAGCCTGCGATCGCGACAAGCAGACTAATGATGGTCGAGAGAAGTGCTTTATTCGCCACTGGAACCTCCCAGGAGAGTGTTTTTGAATTCGCGATCGCGCTGCTGTTCGGCAAGCTGCAGCTCTGTTTTCTGCAACTGCGCGGTGAGCTGCAAGCGCGTCTGATCGTTCGTGACTATCGCCTCTTCCGCGGCCATGCGGTTCTGGAGATCCGCTTTCTGTGCCGGATCCTGCGTCAGATTCGACTGCTGCATGAGCGACTGGATGTTGTTCAGGCGCGCCATCGTCGCGCTGTACGCCTGCTCGTTCATCGCCTTGTTTGCCGCGAGTGTGTCGTAATAGCGCTGCTGTCCAGGCGTGCTCGCGCCGGTCATGCCTTCCTGCTGCTCGATCGAACGCATCGACGAACTGATACCCGAGAGACCGCCGTTCTTCGCCTGGTCGTAAATGTTTTGCCACTGTTCCGGAAGGTAGTTGCGCAACGACGCATCGTTCATGATGTTGCCGAAGCTGCTGTTGCCTGTGAGCGCACGGTACTGGTCTTCCTGATTCTGTATCTGCTGGAACAGCTGTTGAACCTGCACCATCTGTTGCGCGAGCTCCGCCGGCGAGATGGTCGGCACGCCCTGCGCGTGGGCTTGTGAAAACATACACGCGCACAACAGCGCGACCAGACTGCGGCGCGGCCAAAGCGTAATCCCAGGCAGATAGACCAGACTCATGCCCGCGCGCGTTGATCGTGCCCGCAGCGCGTCGCGAAGGTTCCGGATCGCTGGGTCAACCGGCCGGCGCACGGCCGGATAGACATCGGTGCTGTTCATCGTTCCCTCCCTGGGTTGCACCACATCAGGCAAAAACTTCGTCGTCAACCGGCCGATTCACCGGTGGATAAATCTGCGCAAGCTCGGCACGCTTGCGCTCGAGGCCGCGCTGCAGCTCGGCGGACCACAAACGCTCATCGGCGCCGTGCTTCGCCGCGAGCCGCGTGCGCAGCTTGCGTTCGAACACGCGGTACAGATGGACGGGCAGCCAGACGTCCGGATCGTCGCCAAACTCTGCGCGCACCCCGTCGCAGATCAGTGCGTTCTCGCGATCACCAGAGAACACCGCAATCGCGTCGTCCAGCCCACTCAGGTCAAAGCTGGCGAAGGCCGACTGGTTGCCCTGCTTGATCAAGAATCGGCGCGACTGTGGCGTGAGTTTTTTGAATTCCTTGAACTCCTTGCGGGTCATGCCGTCGCGCAGATAGGCCTCCTCTTCGGCCGCCGGATCAGCCAGCCAGATCTTCGTGGCGACCAGACTGCGCAGCGCGGGAAACAGGTCTGCCGCCCGCTGCGCCTGTTCCGGCTGTTGCGTGATCAGTCCCATGAACTCCCCTTCCTTACGCCCGCTCGCCAGTGTTTCCTCGATCTGCTCGCGGATCGTGCGAAAGCGCAGCGGCAGCCAGTACTCTTCGATCACCGTCAGCATCAGGGTGCCTTCCCGACGCATCAGTTTTTTGAGATGGAACAGATATGCAAATGCGGGCTCCGACGGCTCATAGTTCTCGACAAGAAACGCCTCAACATCGAACCCGATCCAGCGTTGCTCGCTCATGTTCAATGAGAGATTGGGCGGGTTATCGAACACCCACCAGAACCGGCCGCCCTCCGACTTGCACCAGATCGACAGACGTGCGCGCAGGCCGTCGTCGCCCTCGTCCGGAATGCTGTCCAGTAGCAGGCTGAAGCGGCGCAGCCGAACGTCATCAACCCCCATTACCGCATCGACGGCGTTGCGGCAGTGAATCTTCTCGCCGGCCGTCAGGTCAATCCTGATTGGCTTACCCTGATGATCGACACCGTTCTTCCGGCCGCACAGTTCGACGAGCCCGTACAGGAATTCGCGATTATCTGGTGTGTCGGCGAGCTCGAACGGCGCCCATCCGGTCGGCTTGCCTTTCTCCAGATAGACATAGGCGCCACCCATCGCACGAATGAACACTTCCCAGCCCCGCCCCTTGTCCAGCACGTACAGCATCGGATCGAAGCGGGACAGCATGCCAGTCGCCGCCACGATGACCGTAGACTTACCGCTGCCGGTCGTGCCTTTCGCTTCAAAATGCCCAGCGACCTTCTCCGAAACGTTGATGTCCGCCATCCGGCTCGCGTGCGAGCTGTAGTTGTACACGCCCGAATCCGAGCGAAACGGGATGACGGCTGACCCGTCACCAATAGGGTTACCTTCCGCCTTGCCTGACGAGTAGTCATGGCACGTGTACATCGCCGCAAAATTGCGCGAGGACTGCACTTTTGGTCGCGGTTTGACTCGCGCGCCCGGGACTTGTGAGAAGTACGTGAACGGAGCAGACCCCGTCGCGGGCGACCATTCAACTCCACACTCGTTGCGCGAACGGGACGCAAACCTGTCGGCGTTCTCCAGTGCTTCTTTCGCTGTTTCGCCGTAGATAACCGCCGCGCCGTGATACTCGCCGAACGACAGCTCACCCGTGTTCACGTAACCCTGTGCGTCGCGCAGTTCCTTGACCTGATGTTTCGCCTTGTCACCGGCCGACTCCAGCTTGTTGATTGCCGAATCGATGGTCCGGTTTGACTCGAAGCCCGTCATGCAGTTGAACGTATGCGTAATCGTGAATTCCATGTTCAACGTGATCAACGGGTCGAGCTGGCCCCAGCCCGGCTTCTCCGGGCAACTGCGAAGGTCGAGGCAGGTTGCAACGCGCCGGTACGCCGGCAAGTCGCTCGCCCCGATCTCGAGCGTGTTGTACCCAAAGTGCAGATGGCTCGACGGGATGACATCGGTGCCGGGTTCCGCTGCGACCGGCAGATCACCGGTCTTCCCATTGATGAGATAGCTGACGAGCCCATACAAAGGCGAGAACAGCATCTTCGTGCCGTTCATGTGCTTGCGCTCGTACACTTCAAGCAACTCGGCTTCATACTCGCCGAACTGCAGCAGCGCCTGCTGCGCGAGCGATTCGATTTCCTTCAGCCCGTCATCGAAGTCCTCGTATTTCAGGATCAGCGACAGGTAGTAGCGGTTCTCGAAGAACTTTTCGTCTCCGAAACGTCGTCCGATGTACTCGCGTACGAACCACTGCAGGAAGCGTTGTTTGAACCGGTACACGCGATCAAAACTTACGCGCTGTCGCACGAACGTTGCGTGATAGCCAAGGCGGCCACCCAGGTCGCGACCCAGCTTGCTGTACGCTTCCGTATCGCGATCGAACATGCGCTCCATCGCGACGTTCTCGTGCACCTCGAACGGCACGCCGCGCATGGCCAGCGTCACCATGAACCGGTTGCCCTCAAGGTGCTGTACGTATTTCGTGACCGGATGCCCGTACTTCGGAATCCAGTCTTCCACGGCGCCGATCGCGCCGAGGATTTCGCTGGTGACGGCGGGTCTGCTTTGCATCAGGCCTCCGGATCGAGCTCACGCAGTCGGCGCTCACCCTTGGACAACGGTTTGAAAAAATCGCGGTAGACGCGGCGTTGCCGTCCGTATCGCAGCGGCGCGAGCGTAGCGGTATTGCCGAAGCGTGGGGCGGCTCGCCCGGCATTTAGCCGCGCGCGGACCCGCAGCTGCCAGAAGTAGAAGCGGCAACGCAATTCCAGCCACATGATCCGCAGGCCCTGGTCGTCGGTTTCGCAGATGTGCTTGAAATACAGCAGCACCGGAAAGCCCAGGAAAACGAACAGCAGACCGCCTGGTCCCACGAAGAAGGAAATCAGCACGCCGACAAACATCGACGCGACGACGACAACCAGCATCGCCATATAGGGGACGCCCCAGATGGCCGCCGTGCGGCCAAGGCCGTTGAATCCGGGGTAGCCGGTTTTTTCGTCCGACATGGCGTGCTCAGCTGAACATGTTCCACAGATAAGGTGCGAGCACGCCGACCACCGAGCCCACCGCCGCCACCTTGCCGCACATCGTCACAAACTCGCTCCAGTGCGCGCGATCGGCCCAGCATTCCGCCCCTTTCCACATCAGCACGCAGGCCGCGACGACGCCAAGGAACGAATAAAGCCAGATCTTGAAGGTGGTCGCGCCCTGCGTTGCTGAGTCCAGCCCCCCACCCGCGAATGCGAGTTCGGGACCGATTGCGATGCCCAAGGCTGTTGTTTGGCGTACGCAGGTCGCGATTCGTTGCATCGGCTTGCGATATGCATAACCTTTCAGTTGTACTAATTTCATGAATATGAGCCTCGTATTGCGATGCATGTCTTCTCCTTTCACGTGGTTTCGATCAGGCCGCGTTGTCGCAGCTCAGGTTAGTTGCAATTGTCGTCGCAGGCGGAATCGCCGAATGCGTCCCATGACGGATGCGGTGCGTCCGGCCGTTGTTTTGGGCCATCGCGGTGCGCGGAAAAGGTTTTGGCATCGGGCGCTGCAGCGTGCGCCGGTCTGTCGGAGTGACTGTCCATAACAACAGGAATCGCAGGAACGACATTGGTTGAACTTCCCGTCGTCTGGGCGTTGGCAACAACGCGCTGTACGTAGCTTGTACCGCCGGCGCCGGCTGCCTCGCCACGCGTGAAATTACCGCTGTAGTAACAGCTGATAGCAGCACGCAATGCGGGTGTGCCCTGCCCCATTGCTGCGGCCGCCCGCTGATAGCAGTCATGCAGGATGGCGCTGCCGGCGCGCAGGTTTTCGCACGGGTCGAAAGCTGTTTCGTAGGTCAGTCCGTAGCGGGCAAGATTTCCCTTGTTGACCTGTCCAAGCCCCATACTGAAATTGATGCCTTGCGCTTCGAGCGCTTTCGCCGTCGCCACCGCTTCAGCACGGTCACGGGGCTGGCGAACAAGGTGCCCACCAACGACGCCGATCGCGTACGGGTTGAAGCCGGATTCAGTCCTCACGACCGCCTGAAGCGTCGTGGGGTGGACGTTCGGCGCGCATTGCTGGGCCAGGGAGTTGAAATCAAGCACGACTTCCCCCTTTGCCCACGTTATGTCGCCGGCTGTGCCCGAACGATATAATGGCTTTAGCCACTGTCGACCTCACAGGTTTCAACAACTGGTCAGGTCGGCGCCAATGCTCGCAACATTGACGCTGACCGCTTCTACATCCTCGCCTCCACGCCTACCCTTCCCTATCTGGCGGTACCTCGCACCTCGCAAAGATCTGGCTCATTCGCCTCGTCCTCACGATTTACGACGCCGTCCTTCAGTCCCAGCAAGACCGCCGCGTTGTGCGCGTGGCCGCGCTTGCCCTTCAGTCTGCCTTGCAACACGCCGTTGACTATGTTGCGAGGGATTCCATGTCTTACGGCCCAGCTCGAAATGGAGATGCCACACCGGTCGAACTCTGCGCGAACCTCTTCCAATGTTTTCAGTGGCATGCGGCGGCCCGTATACTGATCAAATTGAGCAATTAACTATCATGATTGGTAGTTTTCGACCCATTGTCAACAAATAAAGTTATTTACAGCCAATGATAGCCGTTTTCTACCCTTGTTTTGTGGAGTGCCTATGACCGGCACTGTGGGCGATCGGATCGTCGCCGAACGAGACCGCCTCGGCATTCAGCAAGGAGATATCTGTGCATGGACTGGTGTCAGTCGAAGAACGCAGTTCGCATACGAACAAGGCGAACGATTTCCTGACGCAAGCTATCTCGTTACGTTGATCGAACATGGCTTTGACGTGCCGTACATCCTCACTGGAAAGCGCCCTCCTCGTTATGGAGCAATCGACGAAGATCTGTTACGCGCCGTGTTTAATGCCGTCGAAGCTGCACTTTCCGACGCCGGCCAACCCGTCAATACAGGAAAGAAAGCCAAGCTCGTCGCCCTCGTCTACCAAACTTCCGCTGAAAACGGTCAGGTCGATCCCCTGGTCGTGCAGAAGGCGGTCGGCCTTATCGGCAATTAACAAACGGCAGACGCGACCGCAACATCAGTTTCGGCCAGCGCCGCGCGGATCATCCGTGCAAACTCAACGGCGTGCGCTCCGTCGCCGTGCAGGCACAACGTTTGGGGTTTCACCTCAAACCAGCTGCCGTCACACGCACGGACGCGGCCGTCACACGCCATGTTGATCGCCTGCCGACAGGCTTTGTTGTCGCTATCGAGAACCGCGTTCGGTTCGGATCGAGGCACCAGCTTGCCCGCCGGCGTATAGGCGCGGTCAGCGAAAGCTTCGTCGATCGCAACGAGCCCTTCTTCCCGTGCAATCCTGACGAGCTGGCCGCCTGCAAGGCCGAATACCGCAAGCTCGGGATCGAAGTCGCGGATCGCATGAACAATGGCGCGGGCGAGATCTGAATCCTCCTCGGCCTGGTTGTAGAGCGCGCCATGAGGCTTGACGTGAGTTACCCGGCCGCTCAGCCCCGCGACGACCGCAGCATGAGCACCCACTTGGTATTGCACGCCGGCGTACACCTCTTCCGGCGGCAGGACCATTGCAGTTCGACCGAAATTCTCCCGGTCCGGGAAACTCGGATGCGCGCCGATCGCCACACCCCGACGTATTGCCTCCGACGTGACGCGGCGCATGGTCAGGGGGTCACCCGCGTGCCATCCGCATGCGACGTTGACTGAAGTGGCGTACGCGAGCAGCTCGGCATCGTGGGGAAAGCCCTCGCCGAGATCGACGTTCAGATCAATTCTTTTCGCGCTCATCCTTGGCCCTCTCCTCTTCAGGTACACAATGGCTGGCTGTACGAACAGCGCCGTCGCCAATAAATACGTTCTCGAAACGGCATGCACTCCCGTCCATCCGCACATGCAACGTGGCAATCGGTTCTTCGGTCGCCTTCCACGGCGTCAGGATCTCTGCACGCTCGCTGGCAGACATATGCGACGTGCTTGCGAGCACCAGAAAAACGTAGGTGCTGATCACGCCAGCGGCCATCATCGCGCTACGCATCGCGACTACCCGCGAGCGCCCTGTTGAGCTTCCAGCAAGCTGATTGGACATGTGCTCTGCGCCGACGGCGCCTCCTCCAGAAACGCTTTGACAGCTGCGCCGTATTCAGCCGGCGCGCGTGCAAGCCATTCCTTCATGCGGGCATCACCCGCCTCGCGAAGATGCGTTCGAAAGCCGTCATCGATCGAGGTGTTTACATCGACGCCAGCCAGCCGCATGGCTGCATAGTTCTCACGGATGCGCGCCGGCAACGTTGCCCACTGACGGCGCTGTACGTCTTTGGCCGCCTTATCGAGCTGGGCTCGCAACTCGTCCCGTAACGCCTCATAACGTGTCTGGCTCATCACGACAAATGACACCGGAAAGGCGTAGTGGATCGCGGTGAAGTTTGGCAACTGTCCGTGAAAAGACCTTCCAACCGCCCCATCGCCTGATGACAGGACACCATCCAGCGCGCCAATCCGCAGCAGCGCGCGTACGTCCTGAACGGGTAGCGCAGTTGCGCGCATGCCCAAGCCAGTAAGAACCTGGGCAGAGCTGTCGTCGTAGGTTCGTACCCGCAGGCCGGCCATGTCGGTCGGATCTGCCACCGGCCCGCGCGACCATAGCCCGGTCGGTGGCCACGGTGAAATAAACAGCATGTGAAGCCCTGCACGCAACAATGCGCGGCGGTATAGCGGCTCAACCACGCACGTAAGACGCTGGGAGTCGCCAAGTGAATGCACCTGGAATGGCAGCGTAGGCAACTCGAATATCGGATCCAGCTGTGCGAGCGAGCCGCCAAACACGTCCGCGACCTGCAACCGTCCGTCCTGAACCGCCAATACAAGATCCGGCGCGCCAGCTTTCGCCTTGAACTCCGGTTTGCCCAAAACCTTGCCGCCTGTCTGATCGGCCAGCGCGCTGGCGAAAAACGCGACGCCTCGTCCTGCGACCGTGTCGGCCGGATACGCGGTCGCGATCGACCAGGTCTGCTGCGCGCGGGCAGGCTGAAGCCCTACACAGCAGACCAGCGTGCTGGTGACAGCCAGCCAGTTAAATAGTTGTCCTAATCTGCTCATCTTTATTTCAAGGCGGACTGCCGGAGACGAGGGGGAGGCCGCCAGTTTCCGGTGCGAGAGGCGCATCGACGGCCTGTTAGACAAGACTCTAGCCGGAAAAGCGTGGGTAATTCCGTTTCCGAATTACCATTCCCAAACGCCAACGCCTTTGATATGATCAAATGTTTGGCCGCGCGTCACTGGCCTATTTGATCAGTCCGCTACTGACGGCCATGGCAGCCGCCTTGTTGATGTTAGGCGTGCCCATTTTGTTGTCGATTCTCGGATACACGACGCCGTAGACAGTCTTCACGGACACCCCAAGCGCTTCCGCAACGTTGGCCGCCGTTCCACCGTCGTGCACCATTCGCAAAACTTTCAGCTCCTGCTCGCTCAGGCTGAACTGGCTGGCTGCCTGCTGTCGCAGGCCGGCCAGACGCCAGTCAAGCAGCTCGCACGTAAGCAGGCGCAGCGAGCGGCGGTTGCGCCACAGAACTTCCTCCCCTGCCTCCGTGCGTTTTGCGTTGCTCGCCTGAAGCATGACAAAGACCGAACCGGTACCTGAATGCACAGGACAAACCAGGTTATTGCGGAAACCGTGTGCCGCCGCTTGGGTTGCCAGCCAGTGTGCATCGCTGTACAGATCCAGTCGGGACGACAGTACCGGCGTCACGTTGCGTTTTGCATATTCGAGCAACGGATCATTCATGTACCACACGTGGTCTATGTACTTGTTCAGCCATGCGGGATCGCAGCCGGCAAGATAGCGATGCTCAATGACATCGCCAGACTTTTCATCGAGCACGAGCCAGCTGAAGATGTATTGTTCAGCACCGAGTGCCTGCGTCACGGCCCGCGCAATCCGCAACAACTCCGCCTCATGGCGGCAATGCTCGATTTCGCCAATCTGGTCGAGGCAATTGCCAGCCAACCCGGGACGTTGCGCAGCGCGCCCCCCGCTCTCTGACAGGTAACGTTGCCGCAAAGCGAGGTAAGAGCCTTGCAGGCTGTCGCCATATGGGTCCGCCGACGCGAAATCATGAAGCTCGGCCTCAGCATCGACGAGAAATACCTGCGTCAACGTAACGCCGCCCGCGCGAACGAGCTGACGCTCAAGCGCGAAGAGATCGCTCCCTCCCCGACGCAGGCGCAACGTGACTTCATCGCGGCCGAGCCGATTCACACCTTCATAGACGACCTCTCCCAGTCCGTCCGCTGCTCTATCTGTAGCCAGCGTAACCATGCGACTAGGCCGCCCTAGCGATCGGAAGCGCCGCCGCCGGCACCGGTTCGGAAAAATAGAAACCCTGGACCGTCACGTCACCAAAACGCGAGAGCCACGCAACCTGCTGCTGCGTCTCGACGCCTTCAATCACCAATGACAGCCCAAGGTCGCGCGTCAGGCCGATCAGGTGCGTCAGCATCGCCGACGAAGCCTTCTTGGCGGGCACCCCGCGCGTGAAATGCCGGTCGATTTTCACGCCGTCGATCGACAGGTTGACGAGGTTTGACAGCGACGAATAGCCGGTACCGAAATCATCGAGAAGGATCTTCGCCCCTGCCCGGCGCAACGCTTCGAGCCGAGTCCTGACCAAAGCCGACTCATCAAGAACAACCGTTTCTGTTACCTCCAGCTGCAACCGGTCAGGCTCAATCATGTAGTCATTCAGGCATCGCGTAACAGCGCGAACCACATTGCCCGTGGTGAGCTGCACAGGCGATACATTGATTGATAGAGTCAGTGGTCGCGGATCCGTGTCCTGCCATTCCCGAAAGTCCTGGCACGCCTGTTCAAGCACGAATTCACCGATCTGTACGATGAACCCGCTCGACTCGGCAAACGGGATGAATTCGCCTGGCAGTAACACGCCCTTTGTGGGATGTCGCCAGCGCACCAGGGCTTCGACGCCGCGCAGTTCGCCATCGAGGCTAACGATAGGTTGATATTCGAGGAAAAACTCACGATTGATGATGGCGTACTGCAACTCCTGATGCCGTTCAATATCGTGCAAGGCGCGCTCGGACAGTGCTGGCGTGTAGGTGCAGTGCTGGCTGACATTGGCGGGCTTGCCCGTCTCCTTGGCCGCATACATCGCGAGATCCGCTTGCGTGAGCAAGCCGAACTCGTTATCAACTGCATTCCTGTGGACCGCGATGCCGATGCTCACACAGATCAGATAGCTGTTGCCGCGCATGACGAACGGGCGCTCGAACGCCTTGATCACAACATCGGCCAGATCTCCGGCTTTCCTCGCTGCGTCGTCATCCTCTACCAGAATGACAAACTCGTCTCCGCCGATACGTGCAAGCAGTCGCTCTTTTCCAACCACATCGGCAAGTCGATGCGCAACCTTGAGCAGGAGTTCGTCACCCGTCTTGTGGCCCAGCGTGTCGTTAATCTTCTTGAAATTGTCGAGGTCGATATACAGCATCGCGAGCCGCGCCGATGCACCCAAGGCATCCATTCGCCGGCGAAGCGTTTGCGTAAGCAGGTGACGATTCGGCAATCCTGTCAGCGAATCGGTTTCAGCCAAACCCTGTAACTTGCCCATCATCACGGTGATAAAGCCTGCTGCCGTGAGCAACAAAGCACTGATGACGGCTGCCATCACAAGGTACAGCACCTTCGCGTGCTGGTAGCCAGCCAGCTCGTCGCGCTCTGACAGTCCGACGAGAACAGCAACAGGATATTGGGAGATGTGTCGATACGTCACTAACCGGCGAACGTGATCGACGGGATCACTGAACACACGGCCTTTCGCGCCCACCATTTCGCGATATGCCGCTGCGGGTGGACCTGTGGGCGACGCCTTACCCAACCCCGTCCGCCGGGACAGCAGATAGCCGTTATCCGATATGACGGCAAGCATGCCGCGAGGTCCGAGTGTGTCGAGATTGTAAAAGCCGTCGGTAAGGAAATCGGGGTTCTCCGAAACCACGACCACACCCGCGAACGATCCGTCAGGGTTGTTCAAACGGCGCGTGAACTGCAACGTCCATTGGTTCGACAAGCGACCGAGCACGGGCTGGCTGATATACAGGCCAGCCTCGGGGTTGGTCTGATGGATCAGAACGTGAGGCCGGTCACTGAGATTCACCTGTTTCCCGCCAGGTGTTGTCGTCTGCAACACATCCCCGTTCGGCCCTACGATCGTCACCTGCAGGGCGGTGTCGGCTGAGATCATTCCTCGCTGGTCATATGCAGCCAGGTCGAACGTGGCCGGCGAGCGCTCATACTCGAACTTCACCCACCGAACGACCATGTCGGCATCGTGCACCGTCTTGGCAATGTGAGCGGAAAACGACGACGCCAGTTCGGCGGTGGCGGCAGCAGCGGTTTCCCGCGCCTCCCTGCCCTCCGTCTGGATGCGGACAATGGCAGCAATCCAAATCGCGATGACAAGTGCGACGGCCATCACCGGGATCCAGACCACAGACCGCGCTGGCCGTATCTGCACCCAATCCTTGAGTCCCCATCTGATCAGCCCGCTTTTCGCATCCGCCATAGCGGCGCCTCCTCGTTGCTGGACCAAGTCACCGCCATTGCGATCCATAAGACGAATGTAGGCATGGTACGAACCCCTTAGCGCGATGGCAAGTGCTTCCGTCCGGCACATTTGTCAACGCTGGGGTTCGCTCCTTGGTCGCGAAAGATGGTCTTGCGCCCGTGTGGGTAGGCTCAGCGGCAATTGTCCGCGGCCTCCGGAGCCTTCGAAACGAGCCGACAACATTCAGTGCCCCGCTTTTCGCCAGTTCGATGATAGACACGTTGCGCATCGCCTATACTGTATATCCATACAGCTTTTGTGATGCAGAATCATGTCGCTCAAAATCGAGGATTTCGAGCCCGTCTCCAATGGAGACCTGCGTGATCTATGGCGGGTTTGCCGCGATCCAGCCCTTCGTCGCCTAATCCTAGAGGTGGTGCGCTACCGGCGCGTCATAGACAGAGCGCATGCTGAGGCCCTGGAAATTCATTACGGCCTGGGAGCAAATAACCAGGGGAAAATTGTTGGTGCTGCGAAGTCGCTATTAGCTCGCCTACAGGACGAGCACGTCCGACTCGGATCACAAGGTGGCATCATGATCAAATTGCCGACGGACGGTCAATATGCCGGTAAGCGTTGGTGAACCAAGGATGTGCGGCACAACCGTAGCTCTACAGGAGCGATTCGTTAATCTCAGACTTCGGTTTCGGGCGCCGCGGTGGAATCGGCGCCGGCGCGGCAGCCATCTCGTTAGCGGGAAACAGGTTTAGGAACGAACGCGCCTCGTCCGTTGTCCGGCACCCAAGCCAGTCTTGGTATTGCTCAGGCCGCAGGATGATCACCGATCGCTTCTCAGCCCCCGGCTTATGAAAGCGCCGCATGAGCGCATGGTTCTCGGCATTGACGGTAAGCATCGTGAACGACAACGAAGGGCCGTCTGGATCGATCCAAGCGCGCCACAGGCCGGCGAGAGCGAGTGGCTGGCCAGAGCCCAAGCCGATCCGCCAGCGCACCGGCGATCCGGTCTCATAGTTCGGCTCGTAAAAACTGCGTATCGGGATCAGGCAGAGCTGGAGATTCTTCCATGCTCCGCTGAAGCTGCGCTTCTCCCCGATCGACTCAGCGCGTGCATTCATCGTGTCGAAAAGCTTCACACCCTTGGGAATGTGCTTGCGCGGCACAATGCCGAAGGTGGCAGGATCGGTCAGCCGCTCGCCGCTGTCCATGCGCAGGATGGGCGCCGAGTAGTCTTTCCACGTCTCAGGTGGATAATCAAAGGTGGGGCGCGGAAATTCGCTGAATGCCTCGAAATCGATTTCTTTAGATGGATCGTAGTTTGCGCACATGGGCCACCTCCTGCCTTAATGATAGCGCTGAGTTAGGCCGTTTTTCGGAGTGACATCATGGACTCGACAGACCTTCCAGACGCAACCCTCGACTGCTGGGTCGAACGAGCGGAACTGCTTCGTCTAAACCCGCGCGCGTCCGCGGCCGATATCGCCAGCATTTCCCACTGGCCGCGATACACACTGGATCCTGAACTGGCGGAGCCAATCATCGAGCGCGCGCAGATCGTCGTCGATGAGATCGATGATCCGGGGCGCGGAATTGTTTTTTTTGCTCGCCGGCCGTATGCCGAGCCAGTTTCGATCTTCGTAGACCACCGCGAGTTCCATGGCGATACCTACCTCGACGCGGCCATGATCTGCTACATCGCGTCGGTCTTTGGGCCAGAAGTTGAATATCAACTGCTCTGGGATGACGGAACATCGCGCTATGAGCCGTATGAATAGATTCGCAGCAGGCTTTGTGGCAAGAAGATTGGTTGATTCGCCGCCGCGCGCGGCAAGGAGATAAGCATGACGCACGAGGAATTCGAGGCACACGTCGCCATGTTGCTGCGTGATCAGCCGCGCGGTACAACTGCAGATCTGACTGACTTCGCGGCTGCCTACTGGGACGGCGAGCGAGTGCGCTACGCGTTCCTTCACGGAGACGGCCAAGACGCGCTCGACGAAGAATTCGACCTAACTGGGGTGCGCTGAAGATCCGGACTTTTACGCACGCTTGCGTTCCGCTACGCCTTGATGGGTAAGGCTTCCTGCTTCTCGTGGAGTCGTCGTATGGACTTCGGCGAGACAAACACGCGAAGTCGTTGATTTAAGGGTGACTCGACGAAAGGGGCGACAAAGTACGCCAGCAAGGGCGAAGGCCTTTAGTTGGGTAGGGGTAAGGATTCGGGCGATTTTGCGTAACATCGCCCGACAAACCCCGTCGTTCAAGGCTCTCAGCGGGCCGGTTGGTTCTGCCGTTCTTGTCCCAATTGAACAACTCAGGGTTTACATAGGCACAATATAACCTTGAAATTCCATGTCGCAACTGTATTTTCCAAACTGAGGTTTGAGGCGCAGTGGACCGATTAAGCGCCTCAAACCCCAAACTCTATTAACTCATTACTGGGTAGAAAAAAATGTCAAACCACATTAATCCCGGACCAAAGCCAAAACGCAAAGATGGTAAAGATGACAGAAGGCATCACGTCGACCCGCCAACTAAACCGAAGCATCCAACGCTCCCAGTACATACCCCCCCAAAGAAGAAATAATAAGCACGACAGGAGCGCGATCAAGGCCCGGACCGCGATGGGCCTATCATTTGGGTGTTCGTCCCAGTTGAAGCTAGCTTTAACTGGGACGAAACGGCTAAACGTACTTTGTCGCCCCAGTCGTCAAACCTCCTCATTTATATGATGGTGCCGAGCGAGCATTCCGCCGTAATTGGCAGCGAGCGGCTCAGGAACGACCCGCTCGACCATGTCATTCATTTTTCAACTTCGGTCTGTCTTTTTGCGTTGACTACCTTCCACTTAGGTAGCCAAAGGCGCGAGCCAGGAGAACCAATCGGGCCTGACAAGCTCGTTCGACTATAATTTTGGTCACGGTTCGTCCTTCGCTGTCGACTACCGCGAGACGAAGTCGGCCGCCATCAAAGTAGTTCCCGGCTCAACAGCTCAGCGCATGGAGGCGGGCCCCGGTCGGAATGAGCCCGACAGGCGCCCGTGGTACTTGAGATACGCAAAATATCCGTGAGGTCGAAGGTTCGAGGTACAAGCGGGAAGACTGGTGCTGTTTACGGTCCATCTGGCATTTGATGCCGATGTTTAGATTTTTGGCCTGACAACGCGCCGTCAACGTAGTAGGCGAGACGTGAAACTTGATTTCAAAAGCGGACGAAATGGAAATCCCTCAGGCGACCGTTGAAAGCATTGAAGCAGCTGTACGGAAATTGGCAGGCCCAGACGCGGGCGAGCTTCGCCTGCCAGCTCCCAGCAAGTTTATGTCTTTCTTTGCTGACGCAGGTTTGCTGCAGCTTGTTATCAGTTGGGCGAGGAAAAGTGCTGATGGTCGTGCGAGATTTGACGGCATAGACAGTTCCGACGGTGGATTTACCGGGAAGTTAGAAACACTTCTAGGCCGGCCATACGCGTTGGCAGCTTGGGTAATGGCGAAGGTCCTCACCGACACTAACGGAAAACGGATAGGCCGCTCTGAGGGGCGCGTCTACACAAATTACCTCGACGCGATGGATGAGTTTGACTTTCCGCGCACTCATCCATCGAGAGAAGGCGTCAACCTGCTTTGCGTACAAGGCTCATCGCGTGAGTTTATTCGGCCTTTCTATGAGGGAAGCGATGGCGACAGAAAGCTGCGTCAGTTTGGTGAAATTCGAGTCGTCGTTCAGGCAGCGTTGGCCCACATAGCACAGGAATGGCCTGCGAGGAAACTCCTCGATATATCGGAGGCGGCTACGCAGTTGACCCGGGAACTGATCGAAAACTCTGATTGGTGGGCCAGAGCAGACGAGCGTGGCGTGTTTTATTCAAAGGGAATCCGCGCTATCACCTTCCGCCTGGTGGACGTGGATGACGAACTCGTCGAGCAATTTTCGGGGAACAACACTCATGTCAGAAACTTTCTGATTCAGAGCCTCGCTGAAGACGCAGTGCGACATCCTGCCTTGGGTAGCGACAAGAAAAAGGACCTTCGGCAGCTATCGTTCGTCGAACTTTCAATTGTAGATTCTGGACCAGGCTTGGCTCGTCGCTGGCTGTCCAGCGGTGCAGAAGACAAGCGACAGGTGGCCGACGTATGGGAACTCTCCATTGAGGAGGAGGAGGCGGCGGTCATTTCATGCTTCCGAAAATGGGCAACGTCGTCGGGCGACACGAACCGCGGCATTGGTCTCTTTGCCGTCGCGCGTCTGCTGCGCAAACGAAATGGTTTCTTGCGATTGCGCACTGGACGGCTGTCGTTTCTTTTCGGCACACGCTCCGCGATTTCTGATATTGAGCGTCGGCTCACTTTGGAGAAGAAGGACGTATCCCAGGCATATCTCCGTCTCGAGGATGGGACTCACGTATTCATGGAAGACGGCAAAATGTTGTTTTTCCTCAGGGCCTGGACCAGTGAGGCACTCGGCGCAGTCGAAGGGACTTCGTTCTCTATCTTGCTGCCAGCTTGAGGGGCAAGACAATGCTGATATTTCCCTTTTCTGGGGCGCCTTTCGCCTCTGCTTTTCGCCATAGCGTGCTCATTTTCTTGGGACAGGAGCACGCAGACTGGCCAGAAATCAGTTCCAAATTCGGAGACTGGGCGAAAACCAACGTGGTACCCCCTCGCGCTCTTCTGGTTGCGTCGGACGCACACGCTCGTTCGCTAGCCGATGCTGTAAGAAGCGGTGAAGCGAAGGGCTACACGGAGATTATGGCAAAAGGAGAGCTTGCGATTGCCGGCTTTGATTGTTCCGGTCGCATCATGGAGATCAACGGAACTGCCGCGCCGCTTGACCTGACGCCCTATTTCGAATGCGCTACGGCGGAGTATCTAAAGCAGGCCAGTCAGCGCGGTGACGTAGTGGTCGCAGCTCCGCCGGGGTTCTTCTTCGCGAAGCAATCGGACCGTTATTCAAGCCACTTCCTGCGTGCGGAGTCGTTGCTTAGTGGCACGAGCGCAATAGAGTTACTCTCGATAGCCATGCTGCCGCGGTTTGCCGCTTTCTGCGCGCAGGAGGAGGCTGTTCCGAAAGTCCGCTTGTATATCGACTCGATGGCCATATGGCCCGTCGCTCAGATGCTCGTGCAAATGCACGCTTCGACTGCTGATAACGCTCGGCGTTATTCGATCGAAAGTTTTCGTGGTTATGAGGGCCTTTCACGATGGTCGCCGTTGCCGGGCTCTGCGTTCGTCGTCATATCGGCTTCCACGTCTGGTGGCCTCGAAAACAAGGTTCGACGCAAGCTCGGAAGCACAAGGAACGTTCCTGTCGTCACGCTTATCGGCTTGCAGGCAGATGCGTCTGTCGATGATAAAGAATCAGTCGACCCCCGGTCGACCGTCCTTTTTCAAGTGCCTCGCAAACTCGTCGGCGAACCGGCTCTGGACGGTCTTCGCCGCGAATTCCTACCGGACGTCAAGAATCTGCCGCCAGGCGCGGAAAGTGTGCGGGTTATCGGTGAGCGCTTCCTGAGCCATAACAACAAGCCGAAACTGGCACGGTTAGCACACAAATCACTTGCTCAAAAGAGCAAGCGGATTCTGGCGGAGCTTGCGGAAGCTCATATGGTGCTTGCTGGCCGCCGGAAGGCCGTAGGTAGTCAGTGGTGGTCGTTGTCGCTCGACATAGGCGCATTAATGGCACGCTACGCTAGCGCCGACGGTGTTAAACCGTGTCAACTTGAGGAATGGATACGCAACTATGCGGCGCCAGGCCCAACAGTTGTCGTCTATCCAAAGGACTTGACGCACGGCAAACCATACAATCAGCAACTGGCGCAATGCATTGACGCGTTGTTAAAAAAGCGCGCTCCCGGAACCGTGACCCGCGTCATTGACCACGTGTCGCTCGAAAATCCGGACCCAGAACTCAGCGCGTTTCTGCGAAACGCCGCAGCAATTGTTGCGAGTCCAATCGTATCGAACGGCTTTATCTTCAAACAGATAAGCGCGATGTTGCGCATTGTTCAACCTTCCGGCCCTCGTCTCTATATCGCATTAGCTGTACTGCCGGAATCCGAAGCAAGGTTTAAAGAACTTGGCAGCGACATCGGTTCAAACTCCGCTGATAGTGCGTATCGGTTCAAGCACGCCTTTGCGCTTCCCGTTGGACGTGTCAACAAGGCTGTTCTCTGGGATGAGGAAGTAGCGCTGCTGGACGAACTGATTGAAACGTGTGAAGCGGAGAAGATTGACGTCCCAGAGCGTCTCGTCCAACGCCGAGACGCAATGCAATCGTCGGAAGGCTTGATCGACGAACTGGCCTTCATGCCCTCGGCTCGCGGCGAACCCCAGCCCCTGTCGGCTGGTTTTCTTCTCTGGGATGTGGACCATCCTCAGGAAGGGCAGAACTTCGGTGCGAGCGTTCTGTTGACCCTTGCTTGCTTTTTGGAGGCGTCAAGATGCGCTCGGTCACAAGACCCAGAGACCTCGCTGCGCAGCGGCGTCTTCCAGCACACGCTGATCGAACCTTCGACGTTCACCCGCTTCAACGACGGCGCGATCCAGGCCGCTCTTTTGCGTGCGGCCTACCCATCTGAGCTGGATTACTCAGTGGACAGAGCCGCAAGCCGTGATATGGCCCGATTGATCGCAAAATTCATCGAACTGCATACCTCCCCCGCTGGAAGCGCGGCGCCGGAATTCATATTGGCGCTTCGGCTCGGAAAATTAACTCTGCATAGAGAAGACTTAAGTACAGTCAAAGAAGCTTGCTCAGGACTCACTGGCTGGCTCGCAGTTCTAGCAGAACAGTTGTTTCGGGCGAGTTGCGATCAAGCAGGATAAGTTGTTTGGGACTGCGGGGATACCGAATTTATTAGACTGCGCCTCTTTAACAATCAATGACTTGCTAAATTACTCGGTCACGCGCCAGATGACGTAGTACCGAAAAAATTGGACTTGCCGGATTTGTGACGCAAATTTGTTGGATTAGCCGGAAGTTATCTGTTGAAATTTGGTTAATTGTCCGGGTACGTGTCCCATCAAAAATGCTAACGCGTTCACGGATAACCCTTAGCGATCGGACGGCGAGGGATCAACGCGGTGCAGAGTCACGAGGGCTGGACGCCCGGATCTCCTGCAACTCTTCCGTGAGCCCCGCAACCTTCCGCTCTAACTGATCGATCCGGTCTTGGGTGTAGTCGTAGCTTGTATGTTCGAGCGCATCGAGCCAAGCGCCGACTGCCGCGGGGGTTCGGCGAAATTTCCCCTGCTCTGGGACAGAATGGTTCGCTGTGTGTGTCATCAGAGGCTCCTCGGAAGATGACGTTCGGCGTTGCGCTAAGTCTTCGGGCTAGACTGCCGTCAGGCCGCCATCGACCGGCAGGTCGATGCCAGCGACGTAGCTGCTCTGATCGGAGGCGAGGAATAAAGCTGCGGAGGCGATCTCCTCGGGGCGCGCCAAGCGTGCCAGAGGCGTCATCGCAGTGATTTGGTTTCTCGCTTCGGCCGCGCCCTCTTTGGATGGGAACTGGTCGTCGAACATTGGCGTGTCGACCGCGCCAGGGCTCAACACGTTGGTCCTGATCTTTCGTTCCTTGAGTTCGCTGGTCCACGTCCGGGCAAATGACCGGAGCGCTGCTTTGGTGGCGCTGTAGGTGCTGCGGCCCGGAAGCCCTTTGTTCTTCCCAGCGGACGCCACGAGGATGATGGAAGCACCATCGTTCAAGTAAGGCAGCGCCCTTTGAACGGTGAAATAAGTGCCGCGGGCGTTGGTGTTGAAGGTCTTGTCGAAATGCTCAGGCGTGGCTGCGGCGGTCATCGTCTTTTCGACGAAAGCCGCGCCAGCAAAAATCACATCGATCTTGCCTTTTTTCGCGACTGTCTCGTAAAGACGGTCGAGGTCATCGAGTTTGGCGATGTCGGTCTTTACACCGGTGACATTCGAGCCGATCTCCGCGATGGCCTTGTCGAGTTCGGCCTGCCGGCGGCCGGCGATAAAAACGTAGGCGCCCTCTTCAACGAACCTTTTTGCGGTCGCGAGGCCGATGCCGCTGCTACCCCCCGTCACGAGGGCGATCTTGTTATTCAATAAAGACACTATGGTTCTCCCTGTCTAGTGAAACGTGCGGCCTGCACCGCGTTCAGATTTGCGTCCAGCCGCCATCGACCGGAAGCTCGGCGCCGGTCGTGAAGGTCGCATCGAACGCGAGGAAGAGGACTGCCTTGGCGATTTCCTCCGACGTCCCGAAGCGCTTCATGGGAATAATGCCGACGGTGTGCCCCTTGACCTGTGTACGCATCTCTTCTGTAGGAAACACCTTTTCGAGGATGCCCGTGTCGATGGGGCCGGGGGACACCGCGTTTACTCGGATCTCTTGAGGAAGCAGCTCGGTGGCGAGCACCCGGGCGAATGACCGCAGCGCAGCCTTGGCGGCTCCGTATGTGGCTTGGCCCGGTAGTCCCTTGACGTTGGCGACGGAGGTCGTGAGGACAACGGAGCCTCCCCGATTGATCAGCGGCGCGAGCTTCTGGACCGCGAAGAAGGGGCCCTTGGCGTTCAGGTTGAACATCTCGTCGTAGACGGCTTCGGTCACGCTCCCGAGAGGCGTTGGAATGCTGAACCCGGCGTTGACGAAAAGCAGGTCGATGGTGTCGAACTTGGTCTTCACCTGAGCGGCGAGGGCGTCGATGTCGGTCAACGACCGCGCGTCGCTCGAAACCACGATAGCGCCGTCCCCAAGCTCTTGCTGCGCCGACTCCAGGCCGGCCTGCGAGCGGCCTGTCACCAGAACGCGCGCTCCCCCGTCGAGGAGCATCTTCGCCGTCGCGAGCCCCATGCCGCTTGTGCCGCCGATAATCACCACCTTTTTATCTTGGTACCGGTTCATATGTATTCTCCTTGAGAAGTTGAGGCTGCTTTGCTGATATTTAACTATTTAGTATGACTATTTATTTACAAATACCGTAAGACCCGTGGACGATCATGTAACTCCGCAATCGCCTGCTGAGTCTGATCACCGCAACCATTTCGCCGCGACCGCCGCTCCTTCAGGACACCGCCCGCAAGGATTCCGTGTATGACCAGTTGACGCCGGAGACATTGACGACGGCCTGCCACGCGGCTTCTTGATTAGCGCCATCGAGGAGGTGTGGGTGGCGCTGCGCCTCAATTGGGCCTGAGAACTTCCCTTGAGCCGAGGCGAAGAATTGCCCTGAGACGTCGGTTCCGAACTCCGAGGCCTGGAGGTACCGACGGGC